>NZ_CP159809.1:677735-1016602 GCF_047717815.1 Candidatus Pelagibacter sp. Uisw_113 | reverse complement strand
TGACATTGCAGGGGTAGTTGGAGCGTAACCAACCAGTCCCACCATTATCAATAATTTTTACCTATGCTAGACATCAGTTACATTATAATATAATCAAAGTTTAATTTTTGGGCCTGTAGCTCAGTTGGTTAGAGCAGTACACTCATAATGTATTGGTCCCAGGTTCGAGTCCTGGTGGGCCCACCAAAAATTATTTTTATAAAAAGTTATTTAATAAAATCTTTAAAAGTAGAAAAAAGAGCATTGATATCACCATCATTACTTTGAATGATAGAAGAAAATTCTTCTTTTTGAGTTCTCGCAAGACTTAAACCCTCAATAATCAAATCTCTAATTTTAGGATTTTCTGGATTTTTAGTATAGATTCTCCAATCAATTTTGACTTCAGGCCTTTGTTCTGTTGAAACTAAAACACTTGAAACCATTGTATAATTTTTATTTAATTTTTTTTTAGACACTACTTTTATTTCAGGATTTGAGTATTCAGCTAATCGACTTGAAAAACTTTTTAAAAAGTACTGTCTAAAAAGAAGGTTGTATTGTTTTAATTGTTCATCGTTAATATTCTTTCTATAAGCACCTAAAGTATAATAACCAATACCATTTATATCGACTGTATCACTTGCAATTTCTTTAAGTTTATCAACTCTTTCTACTTTTGTAAGATTACCACCAAGTGTTTTTGCTGCCCTGTTTACTGTTGATTGAACAAAAATATCTGGTTCAATTGAATATACTTTTCCAATACTAAAAAAAAAAATTATTAAAAATGAAATAATAGTTAAGATTTTTTTTGATATCACTAGTTCTCCTTATGTAAACTTTTAATTTTTTTATATTTTACTGGCTTACTATTTCTTCCCAATCACCTTCGTATATAACTTCAATAGTTGGATTTTTATTTCTAATTTTTCTTTGTCTATTTTGTAGGTATAAACTTTTTACAGATGCATAAAAATCCATAGAATTTTTTTCTAAATTATCAAATGAATCTACAGTTTTTGATCTAAAATCAACAGCAGTTAAAGCTTTTGTTAACATGTAATCAGATTTATCTAAATATTCATTATTACCATGAGTTGAAATATTATAGTAAGGATCTCCACCCAATACATTTATGAATGAACCAGCAGTATCTCTAATAGTTGAAGGTCCTAAAACTGGTAACACTAAATAGCAACCTGCACCCACTCCCCACACACCTAAAGTTTGACCATAATCTTCTTTTTCATACTTAGAAAAACCCATTTTTTTTGCCACATTAAATATCCCAAGAATTCCCACTGTCGTATTGATAATAAACCTTCCTGTATTAACTCCTGCTGTTTTAAATTCTCCTTGTAGAATATTGTTAGGGATGGTTATAAGAGAACTAAGATTAACAAGTACATTGCTTGTTCCACCTCTTACTTGTGATGGTAATGTCCTATAACCTTTTGCAACAGGCTTGAAGATTGCTTTATCCAATCCTTGATTTAGAGCAAAAGTTCCTCTATTTAATTTTTCAAAACAATCTTTAACTGGTTTTGGATTTTTGGACAAACTATTCTCACCATCTGTTCCTGCGCTAACATTAGAAGAGAGAATTATTGCAATTAAAGAAGTTAATATAATTTTTTTCATTACAGTTTGATTATATAGTAGTTATAATCATAATGTAAATCTAGATTTAGCTCTAAATATGACCCAAAAATGGCATTAAAAACAATATTAAATTATTCTCCAAATTTTAATCCCAAAAAAAGAAAATCCAAACAAATCAAATTTATTATTTTTCATTATACGGGAATGAAAAGAGAATTAGAGGCAATAAACAAACTTACCAATATACAATCTGAGGTTAGTAGCCATTATCTAATCAAAACTAATGGAAATATAATCACTTTAGTGCCAGATTTGTACGTAGCTTGGCATGCAGGAAAATCCTCATGGAAAAGTTATAAATCTTTAAATCAAAACTCTATTGGAATTGAAATTACAAACCCTGGGCATGAGTTTGGTTATAAAAAATTTTCTAAAAAACAAATTTCTTCTCTTTTAAAACTAAGTAAATTTTTAATAAAAAAATATAAGATTAATTCTAAAAATATTTTAGGACATTCAGATATAGCACCACAAAGAAAAAAAGATCCTGGAGAAAAATTTCCATGGGAATACTTGTCTAAAAATAAAATAGGCCTGTGGTACACATTAAAAAATCAAGAATTAACAAAAAATAGAAACCTTAAAATTAACAAGTTAGAAGAAAAATTTTTTTTTGATAATTTATTTAAAATTGGGTATTCAAAAAAAAAACGGAAAGGTACAAGCCATGATAGGTTTTTAAGAGATGTAACCAAAGCTTTTCAAAGAAGATTTAGACAAGAGTTAGTCAATGGCAAAATTGATAGAGAATGCTTGCTCATTAGTAAAAATCTTCTTAAGAAATATGATTAAATTTTTCTTGAAGTTCTATAGTTTAGTAATAAATTAGATTTGCTAGATAAACGACTTATCGCTTTAATATTTTTTAAAGAGGAAAGTCCGGGCTCCGCAAAGACACAGTGCCAGATAATACCTGGCGGGGGAAACCCTAGGGATAGTGCCACAGAAAATATACCGCCATAACATGGCAAGGGTGAAAAGGTGTGGTAAGAGCGCACCGGTTCTATTGGTAACAATGAACGCTGGAAAACCCCACTGGGAGCAAGACTAAGTAGAGATGACATTGTTGTAAAACTAAAAGCCGTCTTTGGCT
Organism: Candidatus Pelagibacter sp. Uisw_113; assembly: GCF_047717815.1. Taxonomy (GTDB): domain Bacteria; phylum Pseudomonadota; class Alphaproteobacteria; order Pelagibacterales; family Pelagibacteraceae; genus Pelagibacter. The sequence goes on along the minus strand of NZ_CP159809.1, from coordinate 1,013,865 downwards.
AGTCATCAGGGTTAGTTGCTTGAGCTTAAGAGTGATCTTAAGCCTAGAGAAATGATAGGTTTAAATGACAGAACCCGGCTTATAGTTTGTCTAGCAAACTTATCCACAAGAGGTGTTTACAAAATGTATGAATGTTCACCTTTTGATTCATAATTGAATCATTTCTGTTCTTATTTTTAATCCTAGAATTGCATTGAGTTAAAACTAAAAATTGATTTTAGATTTAATGTGGATACATAAAAGTTATCCACAATTATTAACAAATAGGCTTAAAACGAACATATTGACACTATACTTAAAAACCCATATTGTCCCATATATTCCCAAATATGGAATTTATGAAATATAAAAAATATGTTTTTATCTACTTACGAGAACAAAATAGACAAAAAAGGAAGGGTATCTGTGCCTGCTAGTTTTAGGTCTCATCTTTCTAACTTAGGATACAACGGTGTTATCTGTTATCCCTCATTTAATAATCAATCTATAGAAGCTTGTTCACAAGATAGAATTGAAAAACTTTCTGCAAGCATAGATTCACTAAGTCCATTTGAAGAAAAAAGAGATTATTTTGCAACATCAATTTTATCTGAGAGTATGAATTTACAATTTGATAGTGAAGGTAGAATTTCATTATCAACAAAATTATTAAAACATGCAAAAATAAAAAATAGCATGCTGTTTGTTGGTCAGGGTCAAACATTCCAAATATGGGAAACAGCAGCATTTGAAAAATTTAAGATCAACGCAAGAAAAAAAGCAAATCTAAATCGTGAAAGTCTTAAATGGGAAAAACATTTTAATAACAATGAGGGGAAATAAAAATGACAATTAACTTTAAATCACCAGAAATAAAAGAATTACAACCAAGACTATTAGTAGTTGGAGTTGGCGGAGCAGGTGGAAATGCACTTAATGAAATGATTGATAATGGACTTCAAGGAGTAGAGTTCATAGCAGTAAATACTGATGCTCAAGATTTAAAGTTAAGCAAAGCTAAAGCAAGAATTCAAATTGGTCTAAGTTTAACAAAAGGTTTAGGTGCTGGAGCGAAGCATGATATTGGTCAAGCAGCCGCAGATGAATCTTTAAATGAAATTGTAAATACACTTCAGGGTGCAAACATGGTTTTTATAACCGCTGGTATGGGTGGTGGAACTGGAACAGGTGCTGCACACGTTATTGCAAGAGCTGCTAAAGAATTGAATATTTTAACAGTAGGTGTTGTAACACTTCCTTTTTTATATGAAGGGCCATCAAGAATGAGAAGAGCTCAGCTAGGCCTAGAAGAACTAAGAAAACATGTGGATACAATTATTGTAATTCCAAATCAAAATCTATTTAAGGTTGCGAATGAACAAACTACATTTGAAGAATCTTTTAATCTTTCAAATAATGTTTTAATGCAAGGTGTACAAAGTGTAACTGATCTAATGGTTAGACCAGGTATAGTTAATTTAGATTTTGCTGATGTTGAAACTGTAATGGCTTCAATGGGTAAAGCAATGATGGGAACTGGTGAAGCCGAAGGAGAAGGTAGAGCAGCTAAAGCAGCTGACATTGCAATTAGCAACCCGTTGATTGATGATTATACTTTAAAAGGTGCAAAAGGATTACTAGTAAATATTACTGGTGGTAAGGATCTTAAACTTTTTGAAGTTGATGAAGTTGTGAATAAGATAAGAGCTGAAGTAGATCCAGAAGCTGAAGTAATTATTGGTGCCATTACATCTGGAGACCTTGATGGAAAAATCAGAGTATCAATTGTTGCAACAGCATTAGATGGGCAGCAACCAGAAAGTAAATCTGTAATCAATATGGTTCACAGAATACAAAATAGAAATCCTGGTTATTCAGACTTTAACAGCGCAAGTTCTGCCCAATCGTTTAACTTTTCACCTACAATGACCAGCCCTATTTCACATGGAGCAAATGCATTAAAGTTAGAAAATGAAATAATTGCAGAAACAGCTACAAACACTGCATCATCAGAAATGATGAACGAACAAACTGTTGCCAATCAAGAAGTTGAAAGTATTGTTGAAAATAATCAATCAAATGATTATGAAAAATCTTTTTCAGAGGAAGCATTTACAAATGGACAATCTGAAGAAAGCAGCCAAATAGAAGAAGAGCATGTTTCTAATGGACTTGAAAACTTTGGTGTAGAAGGTGAAGACGCTCCAGATCTATTTAGTTCGGATAGTCCAGCTTCAGAAACGGAAGGCTTATTATCTCCTGAAACTTCAGAAAATACTTCAGAGGATGATGATCTAGAAATTCCAGCATTTTTAAGAAGACAAAAGAATTAATGGTCTTCAAAAAAATAAATGATAGCCACCATAATACCAGATTTGAGAAATCATTATCCGGTATTGCTAAGTGAAATAATTAGTATTATTAACCCTCAATATGGTGGCACATTTATTGACTGCACGTTCGGTCAAGGTGGATACACAAAAAAAATATTAAACTTTCCAGACACAAAAGTAATTGCACTAGATAGAGATTCCGAAAGTTCTAAAAAAGCTCAAGAACTTCAAAATAGATTTGAAGATAGACTTTTATTTAAAAACATTAAATTTAGTCAATTAAATAATTTAAAGTTAAAAGATGAAAATATCAAAGCTATAATTTTTGATTTAGGGTACTCATTAAATCAGATTAAAGATCCAAAAAAAGGGCTTTCATTCGATACCATAGGTGAACTTAATATGAAAATGGGTATAAATGATTTTTCAGCAAAAGAAGCAATTAATCAATTAGGTGAAAAAGAGCTTACAAAAATATTTAAATATTTTGGTGACGAAGTAGACAGCAAAAGAATAGCACACAATATTGTTGAAGATAGATCCAAAAGAGAAATCACAACAGAAGAGCTAGTTAGAATTATAGATTCTTCAAAAAGAAAACGAAATTACAAGACACATAGTGCAACTAAAATTTTCCAAGCATTGAGAATATTTGTAAATAAAGAAATTAGTGAATTAATTTATGGATTAATTAATGCAGCTAAAGTTGTTAAAAAAGATGGTATTATTGTAGTTGTAACGTTTCATTCACTAGAAGATAAAATTGTTAAATATTTTTTTAAAAGTTTATCTGAAAATAAAAGTGTCTCAAGACATATGCCAAAAACAGAAGAAAAAATAAATTTATTTAAATCTGTTATAAAAAAACCAATAGTACCAAGCGATAGAGAAATTAGAGAAAATCCACCATCTAGGTCAGCCAAGTTACGTTATGTAATTAAAAAAGAAGACTTTTTTGATTTTGAAACAGATATCTTAGATAAATTTAAACATTTAATTGACATTGAGAATTTGTCAAAAAAACTATGAAACAATTGGTGTTAGTTGTTATTTTCCTATTAATACTGATTACATCACTTGTTAAAAATTCTACAAAAGAAATAGAAGATCAGATTTTTGCAATTAATGAAAAAATAAGACCTTTAAAATCAGAACTCGGAGACGTACTGCTTGAGTTTAATTATTTGAGTTCTCCTGAAAAATTAGTTCAGTATCAAACACAATATTTTGAAAAAGATTTAATTAAAATTGAAATTATGAATATTAAAGAAATCACTGAAAATAATAAAAATTTAGAAATAAACGACTTAATAAGCAAGAGTGGCAATGAATAATAAAAAAAATATTATTCTAGAAGAATATGAAAATGAATTTTTATATAAAAAAAGTAAAACAAATTTAGATATACAATTTAATAGAATAGCCTTTATTTTTTTTGTTTTTTTAATGATTTCAGTAATTTATTCAATACAATTGCTTCATTTAGGTTCATTAAAAGCAGAAGATAACAAAAAATTCTTAACTGTAAATAAAAACCATAGAGCAGACATACTTGATAGAAATGGAAATTATTTAGTCAAAACAGTTAAGTCGATAGATATTGGTATTAACCCTATTGAGGTAATTGATAAAAAAAAACTCTTAATTAATTTACAGTTAATATTCCCAGATAAAAATTATGCAGAGATTATTAAGAAGCTTGAAAAAAATAAATTCTTTTATTTCGAAAAAAAAATATCTTCTAAAAATTATGAAAAAATTATGTTACTTGGAGATAAATCAATTAAATCAGAAGAAAAATTAACTAGAATTTATCCTCAAAAAAATCTCTTTAGTCATATTATTGGTCAAATAGATGATGATAATAAAGGTATATCAGGACTTGAAAAATCTTTTAATGAAAAATTAAAACAAACAAACGAACCACTTAAATTAACAGTAGACACTGACATACAATTTTTAATTAGAGAAGAATTGGTAAAGTTTCAATCTATATTTAGAAGCAAAGGTAGTACTGCAATTTTGATGAATGTTAATAATGGAGAAATTATATCTATGGTTTCATATCCAGATTTTGATCTTAATAAAAGAGAGAAGATAGTGGATCTCAACTTTATTAATAGAGCAACAAAAGGAGTGTATGAGTTAGGCTCAGTATTTAAAACTTTTACAGTAGTAGCTGGATTAGAAGAAGGTTTAATTAATACTGACACAGAATTTTTGAATTTAGAAAAAAAACTACAATGTGGAAAAAGTAGCATATCCGAATATGACAACAAAATACCATCTGATCTTACTGTAGAGCAAATCTTAATTAGGTCTGGAAACATAGGGTCTGTAAGAATTGGACAAAAATTAGAAATTATTAAATTAAAAGCCTTTTTAGAAAAAATTGGAATCTTAAGTAAAATAAATTTTGACATAGAGGAGGTTGGAGAGCCTATTCCATTTAAGTGGGGAAAATGTAAACTTGCGACTGTCTCATTTGGACATGGAATAACTACAACTCCACTACAGTTGGCAAAAGCTTATGCAATAATATCAAACGGTGGTTTTGCTGTTGAGCCCAGCTTAATAAAAAGTGAGTTAAAAAATAATCAGCAAAAAAAAAGAATAATCAAAGCTGGTATTTCAGAGAAAATAAACCAGATACTTAGAAAAATCGTAACTACCAAAGAAGGTACAGCGGGACTTGCAAACATTGAAGGTTACGAAGTTGCCGGAAAAACTGGAACAGCTGAAAAATCTATAGCTGGAGGCTATACAAGAAAAGCAAAAGTAAATACATTTGCGGGCATTTTTCCCGCCTCTAACCCTAAATATGTGCTGATAGTTTTACTAGATGAGCCAAAAACATCATCAGATTATGTATATGAATATAAAAATAAAAAAGGTTCATATAAAGGAACCCCATTTAATACCGCAGGGTGGACATCCGTAGAAGTAGCTGGAAAAATCATAGAAAAAATTGGGCCTATTTTGGCCACAAAACATATAGAAAATTAATACTTATATGTTGATTGGTAACTTTCTTAAAAATATTAAAAAAGAATTTAGAAATTATCAGTTTGCTGGCCTTAGTTTTAATAGTGCAGATTGTAAAAAAAATTATATTTTTTTTGCAATTAAAGGAACAAAATCAGATGGGAGTAAGTTCATTGATCATGCAATTAAAAAAGGTGCAACAATCATTATTTCAGAACAAAAATTTGAGGGCATAAAAAATAAAGTATTATTTTTAAGATCAAAAAATACTAGAAAATTATTATCAGAATTATCGTATAAGATAAAAAAAGATAAACCTAAAAATTTAATTGCTGTAACAGGAACAAATGGAAAATCATCAATTGCAGATTTTTATTTTCAGCTACTCAACTTAAGTAATAAAAAAGTAGCTTCTATTGGAACATTAGGAATTAGGACAAAAAATAATTTAAAGAAAGTTTCTAATACCACACTAGATCCAATTGGATTAAGCAAAATATTATATAATTTAAAAAAACAAAAAATTGACAATGTTATAATGGAAGCTTCTAGTCATGGACTTAAGCAAAATAGACTTGATGGCTTAAAATTTAATACTGCAATTTTTACAAATTTATCTCATGATCATTTAGATTATCACAAAACATTTAATGATTATCTTAAATCAAAATTATATCTATTTGAGAAGTTATTAAAACCTAGAGGAAGCATCATTACTGATAGTAAGATTCCAGAATATAAAAATTTAAAAAAAATATCGCTAAATAATAGATTTAATCTTCAGGCTTTATCAAAAGTTAATAATGGAATAGATATTTATTCACATCAATTTAAGGATGATAAACAAATAATTAAAATTACACACAATCAAAAATATTATGAATTACAAACAGACTTAATTGGTAAAATTCAATTAAAAAACTTATTTATGGCAATGCTTGCTGCTAAAAAAAGTAATTTAAAATTTGATAAAATAGTGAAATTAACTTCAAGGGTAAAATCAGTAAGTGGTAGGTTTGAAAAAATTGGAACTTTAAAAAATAAATCAAAAGTTATTTTAGATTATGCTCATACACCCGACGCACTAAATACTTGCTTGTCTAATTTGAAAGAACAATTTGAAAATAAAAGAATTTTCATTGTATTTGGATGTGGTGGTAATAGAGATAAAGACAAGAGACCCATGATGGGAAAAATAGCTAATCAATACTGTGACAGAGTTTATTTAACAGACGATAATCCAAGAGATGAAAATCCAGAAAAGATAAGATTAGTTATTAAAAAAACCATTGATAAATCAAAATTTTTTGAGATTTCAAACAGGTCTAAAGCTATTCATAAGGCTATATTTGATTTAAATACTGGCGATATTTTAGTTATTGCAGGCAAAGGTCATGAACAGACACAAGATTATGGAAACTTTGTAAATAAATTTTCTGACAGATTAGAAATACTAAAAAATATTAAATTAAAAAATGAAATTCTTTCAACTAATCTTAAAATAAATATTTTAAAAGAGATTAGCAACTCTCCTCAAATTAATCCAAAGATAAAAACAAACAATGCATCAATTAATTCAAAAACAATAAATAAAAATGACATATTTTTTGCAATAAAAGGAAATAATAAAGATGGAAATTTATATATCAAAGAAGCTTTCCAAAATGGTGCATCATTAGTAATAGCTAACAATCAAAAAAAATCTAAAAAAAAAATTATAATAGATGATACGTTGCAACTTTTAACAGAGGCCTCATCAAAACTAAGAGAAAATTTACCTAGTAAAATTATATCTATAACAGGCAGTTGTGGAAAAACCTCCCTCAAAGAATTGTTAGGAAAAACTTTAAGTAAGATTAATAGTGTAACTTATTCACCAAAATCTTTTAATAATAAATTTGGAGTACCATTAAGTTTATTTAATCTAAGAAAAAATAATGAATTTGGTATTTTTGAAATTGGTATGGATAAAAAGGGTGAGATTGATTATCTATCAAAAATTATCAAACCTGATGTTGGTGTTATTACAAATATTTCCTATGCACATATTAAGAATTTTAAAAATATCCATCAAGTAGCTTTAGCAAAGTCAGAAATTATTGATAATATAAAAACAAATGGATTTCTTGTTTTAAACCAAGATGACAAATTTTATAATTTACATAAAAAAATTGCTAAGAAAAAAAACATAAATATTCTTACATTTAGTTTAGAAAATAAATCAGCAGATATTTTTTTAAAAAAAATAGTTAGAGAAAAATCTAAATACCAGATATTTGTAAATATTAATAAAAAACAAACTTACTTTTACGTAAGATCAATTTTTGAAAATTATTTAAAAAACTTATTAGCTGCAATTGCAATTATGTCAATTTTTAAAGATATACAAAAATTAGATAAAAATATATTTTTTGATTACGAGATAACGAAAGGTCGTGGAGATATAACAAAAGTTAAATTAAATAAAAAGAGTATTTATATTGTAGATGAAAGTTATAACTCTAATCCGTTATCATTAAAGTCTGCTATAAAAAATTTTGATGAATTAAAAATTGATAACTCTAAAAAAAAATTAATACTGGGTGATATGTTGGAGTTAGGAAATTTTTCAAAGAAGCTACACTTAGAGATTGGGAAAGAAATTAATAAAACTTCTCTTAAAAATATTAATATAGTAGGCAAGCATATTTTACATACTTATAAAAACCTTGATAAGCACCGTAGAGGGGTCATTTTGAAAGATAAGTCTAAAATAATTGATTTGATTAAAAATGATTTAAATAATAATGATTATTTAATGATTAAGGGTTCAAACTCTACTGGACTCATCAATCTAGTTAACAAATTAAAAACTGGTAAGTTTAATGCTTTATAGTCTTATTACTCAATTAATTGATCAATATAATTTTCTAAATGTATTTAAGTATTTAACATTTAGAACAGGACTCGCAATATTTACGTCAATGTTTGTGGTTTTATTAATAGGCACTCCTTTTATTAAATTTTTTTCAGCAAGAAAAATTTTAAATCCAATAAGAGATGATGGCCCTACTGAACATATAGTTAAGAAAATTGGAACGCCAACAATGGGGGGTGTTTTAATTTTACTTGGACTATTTTCAGGAATATTACTCTGGGGTGATCTATCAAATTATCATATATGGTTTTTGTTATTTATTGTTTCAGGGTTTGGGCTATTAGGTGCATATGATGATTATAAAAAAATTAAGTTTAAAAATTCATCTGGTGTTTCATTTAAATTTAAGATTATTTCTCAAATTTTAATAGCCATTGTTGGAATTTTTGGTTTAACTCAATTATCTCAAAATACTGAACTTACAAACTTATATTTTCCTTTTTTTAAAAATTTGATTATTAATCTTGGGTGGTTTTTTATTCCATTTTCTATTTTTATAATTGTTGGGTCCTCCAATGCAGTTAATTTAACAGATGGTTTAGATGGCTTAGCAACAGTGCCGGTGATATTAGTGGCAGCATGTTTTGCATTTATTAGCTATGTAACTGGTAATATTGTATTTTCAGAATATTTAAATATTCCCTATCTTGAAGGTATGGGGGAAGTTTCAGTTTTTTGTGGATCAATCATAGGAGCTTGTTTAGGATTTTTATGGTTTAATGCACCACCTGCTAAAATATTTATGGGTGACACTGGCTCATTAGCATTAGGTGGATCTTTAGGGGCAATTGGTATTATTACTAAACATGAGATTGTTTTAGCAATAACAGGTGGGTTATTTGTACTAGAAGCTGTGTCAGTTATAATTCAAGTATTTTCATTCAAATTAACAGGTAAAAGAATTTTTAGAATGGCACCTATACACCATCATTTTGAAAAAAAAGGTTGGGCAGAATCAACAGTCGTAATTAGATTTTGGATTATATCAATAATATTGGCAATGATTGGATTAGCGACATTAAAACTTAGATAATGTTAAATCTAGAAAAAAACTTTTTTAAAAAAAGAATATTGATTTATGGTCTGGGTAAAAGTGGTCTATCCACTTATAGTTTTTTAAAAAAAAGTAATGTTATTAGTTTATATGATGATCGAATAATTGCTAAAAAAAAAATTAAAGATACCCACACAACATACAAAGAAATAATTAAAAAGGAATTTGACTGTATTATAATTAGTCCAGGAATAGATATTAATAATTGCAAATTAAGTAGATTTTTAAAAAAAAATCATAAAAAAATTTATACAGATTTAGACATTTTTTATAGTCGATATGTTTTTAATCAAAAAATAACTATTACTGGTACAAACGGAAAATCAACTACTGCTAAGCTTTTGTACGATATATTAAAAGACCAAAAAAAAGATGTTCGTTTAGTTGGCAATATAGGTAATCCAATTTTATTGGAAAAAAAGATCAAAAAAGACACTCTATTTGTAATTGAGGCTTCATCTTATCAACTAGAATACAGTAAGTTATTTAAGACAAATATATCTATGATCTTAAATATTTCACCAGATCACCTTGAAAGACACAAGACTATAAATAAATATATAAGTGCTAAATTTAAATTAATAAAGAATCAATCTAAAAATGATATTGCAATTTTAAATACAAAAAATTTTTACATTAGAAGAGAATTAAAGCAAAAAAAGTTTGCACCATCAATTCTGAAAATAGAAAAATTTACAAGCGATGAGTTTATTAAAAAAATGAATAATTATTATTTTGATACAGATGGTAATAAAGAAAATTTGACATTTGTACTGAAGGTTTCAAAGCTATTAAATTTAAAAAATAATCTGTTATTAAAAACATTAAAAAATTTTAAAGGATTAAGTTTTAGACAAGAAATAATTCATAATTCTAAATTTTTAAAAGTTATTAACGATTCTAAAGCAACAAGCTTTTCTTCATCAGAAAAATTATTGAAATCATTAAAAAATATTTATTGGATAATAGGTGGTTTACCTAAAAAAGGAGATAAATTTTTACTCAAAAAAGATGATTGTAAAAAGATCAAGTTATATATTTTCGGTAAAAATCAAAAATTTTTTATTAATCAATTAAAAAATAAGATGGAGTTTCAATCATTTTTAAATTTAAAAGCTTTAATTGCTAAGATTTTTTTAGATATTAAAAATGAAAATAATTTTATTAACAAAACAATTCTTTTTAGTCCAGCCTCTGCATCATTTGATAGTTTTAAAAATTTTGAAGAAAGAGGTAAATATTTTAATAAACTTATAAAAAGTTATATAAAATGATAAATATTAGTTCACTCAATTCAATATATTATAACTGGTGGAAAAATATAGATAAAACAATTTTTTTATTGATAATATTTTTATTTAGTCTGGGTTTATTTTTTTCTTTAGTTTCAACTTCATTAATTGCTTCAGATAAATTAGATACAAATAATTATTTTTTCTTTTTCAAACATTTAGCTTATATTTTTATTGGATTGTTAACTTTAGTGTTTTTCTCTTCTCTAAGTGAAAAGAATCTTTTTAGAATTTCTATTTATCTTTTTTTTATTACTTTATTTTTTTTATTTTTAGTTCCATTTTTTGGTACTGAAGTTAAAGGATCAAAAAGATGGCTAAATCTTTTTTTTCTTCCTAGATTTCAACCAATTGAATTACTAAAACCATTTATAATTATTTTTGTAGCAACAATTTTATGTAGTGAAAAAAATTATAATATTTATATAAAGTATTTATTGACTATTATTGCCATTATCCCAACTGGCTTACTATTAATAATGCAGCCTGACATCGGTCAAACACTTTTAGTGTTCTTATCTTGGGCAATATTAGTTTTCATATCTGGCATAAATCTACTATTCATTTTATTATTTATAAGTTTTTCTATTATAACTCTGTTATATGTGGTTTTTTTCATCCCAAAATTTATTTATATTAAAAGTCGTATTCTTTCTTTCTTTAACCCTGATGGAGGAACGCATAATTTTCAATCTGATAAGGCTATCGAAGCAATTAGTAGTGGTGGTTTTTTTGGTAAAGGAATAGGAGAAGGTACCTTAAAAACAAGAGTTCCAGAGGCTCATACTGATTATATAGTTTCAGTTATCTCTGAGGAATTTGGTGTTATTGCAATAATATTGTTATTAATTTTATTTTTGTTTTTTATTTACTTTGTTTTTAAAAAAATTTATTTAGAAAAAAGTGAAAAAATTAAACTAGTGCTAACTGGAGCAATAAGCCTAATAATTTTTCAAGCATTAATACATCTTGGGGTAAATATAAGACTATTTCCCACAACAGGAATGACATTACCATTTTTAAGTTATGGGGGTTCTTCAATTATAGGAGTTTCTATATTATCTGGAATAATTTTAAATTTAACAAAAAGAAAAATTGATTAGATGAATAAAAAAATACTAATTAGCACTGGTGGATCAGGAGGTCACGTCATACCTGCAACCATAATATATAAACATCTAGAGGTTAATTTTGAGGTTTCTATGACATCTGACTTTAGGGGTGTCAAATTTTTAAACAAAGATGAATATAATTTAAAGATATTTAATGTGAGGCCAATTTCAAAAAATTTACTAATAATACCATTTGATTTTGTTTTTATGATATTTTTGATTTTCAAGTCTATTTTTTTCTTAAGAAAAAATAAAATTAATATATTAATTTCGACAGGTGGATATATGTCACTACCTCTATGCCTAGGTGCTAAAATTTTAAATATTAAGCTGTTGTTATTTGAGCCAAATATGGTCCTAGGTAGATCAAACAAATTCTTTATAAGTTACTGTCAAAAAATATTTTGTTATTCTAATAATGTCAAAAAATTTCCTATTAAATTTAAAAATAAAATTAAAGTAATTCCAGCATTATTAAGAAAAATTTTTTATGATAAAAAGAATAATAATAATTCTTTAGATACAATTAATTTACTTATAATAGGTGGCAGTCAAGGAGCTAAAATATTTGATGATTTAGTTAAAAATACAATTATTAAATTATCTAAAAAATATAAACTTACAATTTATCAACAAACTAGATCTATTAACTTTCAAAGTTTTAAAAAAACTTATGAAAATAATAATATTAATTGTGAATTATTCAATTTTAATGATGATGTTATAAATTTTATGCAAAAAACAGATTTATGCATTACTAGAGCAGGCGCATCAACATTAGCTGAGTTAAATTTTACCGAGACTCCATATTTGGCAATACCTTTGCCAACCGCAAAAGATAACCATCAATTTGAAAATGCTTATTTTTATAATAAACTTGGCCTTAATTGGTTGTTAAATCAAAAAGAAATAAATGAGAAAATATTACTCGATAAACTAATTAATATTATTGATAATAAGGAAGAATATCTTGCTAAAAAAAAGAACATGAAAGATTTTAACTATGAAAACACATGGAATAATATAAATCTGAAAATTATATCTGTTATTAATGAAAATTGAATTAGCTAAAACTGAAATTATACATTTTGTTGGTATAGGTGGTATTGGAATGAGTGGCCTTGCACTCATTATGAAAAGAATGGGGTTTAATGTTCAGGGTAGCGACGTCCTTGCAAACAAGACTATTGAAAGATTAAAAAAAGATAAGATCAAAATAACAATTAGCCATACTAAAAAAAATATAGCAAAAGCAACAATTGTTGTCATTTCATCGGCTATTAAAAATAATAACCCTGAATTAATTGAAGCCAGACTAAAACAATTACCTATTTATAAAAGAGGTGAGATGTTGGCAAATATAGTCTCTTTAACAAAAAACATAGTTGTTACAGGTTCACATGGAAAAACAACAACCACGTCTCTATTAGCCTCAATATTTTCAAAGACAAAATTAGACCCAACAATTATTAATGGTGGTGTCCTTAATGCAATAAAAAATTCTGCAAAACTAGGTAAAAGTGATTGGTGTATATTAGAAGCTGATGAGTCAGATGGTAGCTTCATACACGTGCCACCAACTTATTCTATAGTAACAAATATTGATCGTGAGCATATGGATTTTTATAATTCAATGAAAGATCTTAAAGAATTATTTATTAAATTTATCAATAAAGTCCCTTTGTTTGGGAAGTCTTTTATTTGTATAGATGATAAAAATAATAAAGATTTATTAAGCAAATTAAAAATGAAAAATTATTATACATATGGAATTGACCTTAAATCAAATTTCTGTATTAAAAACATAAAACAAGAAAAAGAATATTCTCAATATGATCTTGCTATAAATTTGCCAGGAAAAAAGAATTTAATTATAAGAAAAATTAAATTACCATTATTAGGCACTCACAATATTAGAAACTCTACGGCAGCAGTAGCTGTAGCATTAACAATTGGAATACCACAAAATATTATCAAAAAAGGATTGAAAGAATTTAAGGGTGTTCAAAGACGATTTAATAAAATTTTTACACATAGAGAAACTAATTTTTATGATGATTATGCCCATCATCCAACTGAAATTAGAGAAGTCTTAAATGGTGTGAGAGCTGCTTATAAGAAGGAAGAAGTAATTTGTATATTTCAACCACATAGAATTTCTCGACTAAAAGATCTTAAAAAAGAATTTAGCTTATCATTTAAAAAAGCTGATGTTGTAATATTATGCCCTATATATACAGCTGGAGAAAAAATGAAATTAGGTTTTAAATATAATAATTTTGCAAAAGATATTATTAAAAATTCAAAAGTAAAACTGTTTATGGTTGAGGATCAGTATCAATTAGCAAAATTTGTTAAAAATACTATTTTTGGTAAAAAGATAGTTGTTGGTATGGGTGCAGGTACAATTTCAACATGGATGAGACAATTACCAAAATTGATCTAATGAGCATTGAAGAAATAAGAAAATTTTCAGATGATATTAGTAGTAAAATTCACTTTGATTATGATTTAAAAAAGAGCAATTGGTTTAATATTGGAGGACAAGCCAAAGTTTACTTTAGACCGGATAGTTTGCCTGACTTAATTTTATTTTTAAAAAAATTTGGAGAAAAAGAAAAAGTACATATTTTAGGTGCGGGCTCGAATACTCTTATAAGTGATGAAAAATTTGATGGTGTTGTTATCAAGTTAGGAAAAAATTTTTCCAATATCTCCATATTACCAAATGATGTCATAATAGCAGGCAGTGCCTGCCTCGATAAAAAGCTTTCTGATTTTGCACTGAATAATGGAATAGGTGGATTTGAATTTTTAGCATGCATACCAGGTACTATAGGTGGGGGGCTAAAGATGAATGCTGGATGTTTTAATAAAGAGTTTAAAGATGTGCTAGTATCAATCCAAGCAATTGATAAAAATGGACAGGTTTTAACAATACCAGCGAGTAAAGTTATATTCAAATACCGAAGTAATGATTTAAAAGAAGACTTAATTTTTTTAAGTGCATCGTTTAAAGGATCAAAAAAAAATAAAGAAGAAATCGAAAAAGAAGTCTTAGAATTAAAGGAAAAGAAAGATAATGCACAACCAACAAGATTAAAAACAAGTGGCAGCACATTCAAAAATCCAATTAATCAAACTAATAAAAAGGTTTGGGAATTGATCAAAGAATCTGTAGCACTTGATACCAGCTTTGGAGATGCACACATCTCAAATAAACACTGTAATTTTTTTGTAAATAAAAATAATGCTAGTTTTGAAGATATGAATAAATTGATTGAATTTGTTAAGATAAGTGTGGAAAAAAAAACTGGAATAGTATTGGAAAAAGAAATTAAAATTTTAAAATAGAATGAAAAAAAAAATCTTAATATTATCTGGTGGTATATCCAAAGAACGACTAATTAGCTTAGATACCGGAAAACAAGTAGCCAAAGAATTAATCAAAAATGGGTATAAGGTTTTAATTAGTGAACCTGATGAAAATTTATCAAAGAATATTACTTCATTTAAACCAGATATTATTTTTAATGCATTACATGGACAATTTGGTGAAGATGGATGTATTCAAGCGATTTTAGAGACTAAAAAAATTCCATATACGCATTCAGGTATAATTGCATCATCAATAGCAATGGATAAGGAAATTTCAAAAAAAATTTTCATAAAAAAAAAAATACTTACTCCAAAATATATTAAATTTAATCATAAAAAAAATAAACTTAATATTATAAAATTAATTGAAAAAAAATTAAAATTCCCTGTAGTAGCAAAACCTATAAATGAAGGATCAAGCGTTCATGTGTATATTTGTGAAAAGACCAATATAATAAAAAATCTAAATGCTTTAAGAGGTTATAATGAAATATTAATTGAGGAATTTATAGCAGGCAGAGAAATCCAAGTTGCAATAATGGATAATAAAGCGCTTGGAGCAATTGAACTTGAACCTAAAAGAAAGTTTTATGATTATGAAGCAAAATACAATTCTAAAGCTAAGACCAAGCATATAATTCCTGTAGATTTGAGCAAAAATAATCTAGCTAAAATTACTAGCATAGCAAGAGAAGCTCATAAAATTATAGGCTGTAAAGGTGTTACGAGATCGGACTTTAAATTTTTTAACGGAAAGTTTTATTTACTAGAGATAAATACTCAACCTGGAATGACTAAACTTTCATTAGTTCCTGAGATAGCAAAACATAAAAGTATAAGCTTTATAAAATTAATTGAATGGATTCTAAAAGATGCATCAATCAACAGGTAAAAAAAATAGGATAATAATTTATTTATTATTTTTGTTCATGTTAAGCACAACTAACGCAAAGCTTATAAACGATCAGAACACACTCTCTTCATCAATAAGTAAAATTAATATCACCGGTCTTTCAGAGAGAAAAAATTTAGAAATCTTAAATAATCTTAATAAATTTTTATACAAAAGTATATTTGTCATTAACAAAGATGAATTAAGAAAGATTTTAGAAAAACACACTATTATACAAGAGTTTAGTATAAAAAAAATTTACCCATCAACACTTAACATTGAAATTAAACCAACTCAATTTATTGCTCGAGTTTCTAATAATGGTAAATATTTAGTAGGTGCTAATGGTAAATTAATTGAAGATAAAAATAGCAATGAATTAATCCCATATATTTTTGGTGAATTTAATACTCAGGATTTTTTGTCATTTAAACAAAATATTGAAAAATCTATATTTTCTTTCTTAAATTTAAAAACATTATATTTTTTCCCATCTGGAAGGTGGGATATTTTAACTGATAATGATATTTTAATTAAGTTACCCCAGAATAATATTTCTGATTCACTTAATCTTGCCTATAAAGTTATAAATAGCAAAAATATGAAAAATATAAATCTTATTGATTTACGTATAAATAATTATTTAATTATAAAATAGTGAATAATAAAAATCTCAAAATATATTTTGATTGTGGTTCATCTAAAATAAGAGCTGGCGTATTTAATGGAGATGATAAAGAAGGATCTTTTTATTATGAAAGTAAATTTTTTGAAGATGATTCAAATTTAGAAAAAGAAATTAAAAAAATTATTGGATCTCTAGAGAAAGATACAAATGAGTACATTGATAGTATAAATTTAATGTTAGATAGTCCAAAAATACTATCTATCGGCATATCAGTATCCCGAAAACTTAATGGATCTTCACTAAAAGAGACAAGTATTAAGTTTTTAGCTCAAGAAGCAAAGCAGCAAATTTTGAAATATTATCCAAATCATGATATTGCTCATATTATTATTAACAATTATAAAATTGATGGTGTTGATTATTCTTATTTACCTGATGAAATTAAATGTAATTTTATATCTTTAGATGTATTTTTTATATGTTTACCAAGTAACTTAGTCCTTTATTTTAAAAATATTTTTTCAAAATCTAATATTTCAGTTGATCAAATAATTTGCTCAAGTTATGCAAAGTCAATTAACTATAAAGATAATCTTAATTTAACTGGGTATACATCATTCATTGACGTTGGATTTAATAAAACGTCAATAACTTCTTATTTTAATGATAAGATTCTTTCATGGGAAGGTTTATCAATTGGTGGAAATAATATTACGAAAGATATTTCTAAAATATTAGCAATTGATTTAAAAAAATCAGAAGATCTAAAATTAAATTTTAATCAAAATAATATAACTTTAACTAATAATTTTTCATTTGAGATGCTACAAAAAATAATTTTTTCTAGAACTGAAGAAATTTTAGAATTATCTACTAAATCTATAAAGTCAAATCTGTTTACAACGAGTGAGTTTAATATAGTGTTAATGGGTGACGGTTCTAAGATACTAGATAATCAATACACGAATCAAATTGATTTTTCAAAAGATATAAATTTTTTAGAAGAAACTACAAAAGATATTTGCCAGTCAGGGTTTAATTTGGTGACGAGGTTAAATAAGCAAGAAGTTATAGTGGTGCCAAAAAAGAAGACAAAACAAGGTTTTTTTGAAAAACTTTTTCATTTTTTTAAATAGGGTGGTATTTTATAGTAATATTTCTTGTTTTTATAAATTTATGTAAAGAATCTATAAATTACGAACATGTCTTTATTAAACCAAAAAACTGTTAAAAAAAATATTAACATAAAAGGTGTAGGGCTTCATAGCGGTTTAGACGTAAACTTAACAATAAAACCCTCTGAAGCAAATACAGGAATAGTTTTTAAAAGAATTGACTTAAAAGATAATAATATTGTAATTCCAAATGTTTTTAATGTTAGTAGCACAGTTCTCTGTACCACAATTTCAAACGTACATGGTGTTAGCATTTCTACTCTTGAACATTTAATGGGTGCTTTTTATGGAATGGGCATAGATAATGCTTTAGTAGAAATTGATAATGAAGAAGTACCAATTCTAGATGGTTCTGCAAAATTTTTTGTTGAAGCAATTAGAAATACTGGAGTTGAAACTTCTGATAAACCAATAAAAATTATTAAAATAGAAAAAAAAATAGAATTTAAAGATAATGAAAAATATATTTCGATAGAACCAAGTAAAATGAGTCTAGACATAGATTTTGAACTTAAATATGAAAATAGCCTTATTGGCACACAAAGAAATATGATTAAAATGTACGAGTCGGATTTAAATGATATTTATAACTCAAGAACATTTTGCTTATATGAAGATGTTGAAAAACTAAAAAAAATGGGTTTAGCTAAAGGTGGTAGTCTTGATAATGCAATAGTAGTAGATAAAAATAGAATTTTAAACGAAGAAGGCTTAAGAAATAAGAAAGAGTTTGTTAACCATAAAATTTTAGACTGCATGGGTGACTTATACTTAGCTGGATACAAGATAATTGGTAAGGTTGTTTGTTCACAAGGGGGACATAAACTTACAAATCAATTATTAAGAAAAGTTTTTAATAATAGAGAAAATTTTTCTATTCTAGAAATTCAAGAAAAAAACTTACCACATGCTTTTATCAACAAAAGCCATGTAAGATCTGTTGCATAAAGACTTAGAATTTTAAAAATTTTCTGTTAAAAGTAGTTGATGAAAATATTAATTAAATATTTATTCTTATTTATTATATTCTTAACTATAGGTTGCTCAAGTAAAGGGGATAAAGATATTTCAATTTTAGTAGGCACTGATCTAGACCAGCAAGTGAGTGAGGTATATAAAGAGGGATTAGAAGCATATGAAAAAGAAGATTTTCTTTTAGCTGCTAAAAAGTTTAATGAGGCTGAGTTATTATACCCACAATCAGAATGGGCCGCAAAATCTTCATTGATGGCAGCATATTCATATTATACTGATGGTTACTATAATGACTCAATTTTTCAACTTGAACAATTTGAAAAGTTATATCCAACAAATCCCAGAATCTCATATGCACAATATTTACTAGCAATGTCATATTATAGCAAAATTATAGATCAAAAAAAGGATTTAAAACCCTTATTAGAATCTAAGAATAAGTTTCAATTTATTATTAATAAATATCCAAATAGCGAATATGCTTTAGACTCAAAATTTAAATTAGACTTAATAGAAGAAACTTTAGCATCAAAAGAAATGTTTGTTGCGAAACATTATATAAAGAAAGAAAAATGGATTCCTGCTATTAATAGATTAAAATTCATCTTAGATGAATATGAAAAAACTATCTATGTTGAAGAGGCTCTTCTGCGATTAGTAGAAATATATTATAAAATTGGATTAATTAACGAGTCAAAAAAGTATGCAAACTTGCTTGGATATAATTATCAGTCAAGTGAATGGTATGAACAATCTTATAAAATGTTTAATAAAGATTACAAATATTCTTATAAAAAGAAAAAAACAAAAAAAAAAACGAGATTAGAAAAACTAAAGTCTATCCTAGACTAATATGAATATTAAGTTAATTGAAGAGACGTATCTAAAGAAAATTAATCAATTTATAAAATATAACAAATCATATTATTTAGAAAGTAATTCAATAATAAGTGATAGTGATTTTGATATTTTAAAGAAAGAAATATTACAATTAGAAGATAGATATACTTTTTTAAGAAATAAAAAATCACCATCATTATCAGTAGGCTTTAAACCATCAAAAAATTTTCAAAAAATAAAACATAAAGTTGCAATGTTATCACTTGGAAATGCCTTTAATGAAGAGGACTTAGAAAATTTTGAAAAAAAAATAATTAATTTTTTAAGTTTAAAAAATTCGAATTCTATCGAATATAGTGCTGAACCAAAAATTGATGGAATATCCGCATCCTTAATTTATGTTAATGGAAAATTAACGAAAGGACTTTCTCGGGGAGACGGCAATGAGGGAGAGGATATTACTCAAAATATAAAAACAATTAAGGATATACCTTTAGAAATTACTCTTAGTAATTTCCCCGAAGAAATAGATATTAGAGGTGAGGTTTTTATAGAAAATGATGATTTTAAAAAAATTAATGACAAGTTTGCAAATCCTAGAAATGCTGCTTCTGGATCTCTAAGACAAAAAAATTCATTAATAACAGCAAAAATTCCACTAAAATTTATTGCTTACACATATGGTTATGAAAAAAAAATGAATATTAACGACCAAACAAGTTTTTTAGAAAACTTAAAATTATGGGGCTTTAAAACAAACCCATTTAACAAAAAAATTATTGGTGTTAAAAATTTAATATTAAATCATAAAAAATTAGAGAAAAAAAGAAAAGAGTTGGCATTTGATATAGATGGAATTGTTTATAAAGTTAATGATTTTGACTTGCAAAAAAGATTGGGTTTTGCTGCCAACGCACCCAGATGGGCAATAGCACATAAGTTTTCAGCCAATAGTTCAACTTCAGAAATTATGAATATTGAAATACAAATTGGCAGAACAGGAGCACTTACTCCGGTTGCAAAAATTAAACCAGTTAATATTGGAGGTGTAATAGTTTCAAATGCAACACTTCATAATGAAGATGAAATTATTAGAAAAGACATAAGAGTAGGAGATACAGTTACAGTTGAAAGAGCTGGAGATGTAATTCCGCATGTAGTCTTGGTAGATTTAAAAAAAAGAAAACAAAACTCAAAAAAATTTATTTTTCCTCTTAAGTGCCCATCTTGTGGGAGTAAAACAATTAAAGATTATAATGAGATAACCAAAAAACAAGATGCTGTAAGAAGGTGTGCTAGTGAAGGGTTTGAATGTGAAAAGATTGCCATAGAAAGAATTAAACATTTTGTTTCTAAGGATGCATTTAATATAGATGGATTTGGTAAGAAAATTGTTGAAAATTTTTGGAACTTAAAATTAATTAGACTTCCTCAGGATATATTTATGCTTAACTATAGTAAAGTAGAAGAACTTGAAGGATGGGGGAAATTATCAGTTGCTAATTTAAAATTTTCAATTGAAGAAAAAAAAAATATTTCTCTAGAGCGATTTATTTATTCATTGGGTATAAGGCATATAGGGCAAGAAAATGCAAAGCTTATCGCAAGACATCTTAAAACATCGCCTAATTTTTTTCAACTATCAGGAGAAAGTAATATTGAAAATTTATCTAATATCGATGGAATTGGGAATACACAAATTCAGTCCATCAAAAAATTTTTCTTAAATAGAACTAATCGCAAAGTGTTAAATGAGCTAGAAAAAAATTTATTAATCAAAGATGTAATTTTAATAAATAGTAAAGGGCTATTAA
This sequence comes from Candidatus Pelagibacter sp. Uisw_113, assembly GCF_047717815.1. Taxonomy (GTDB): domain Bacteria; phylum Pseudomonadota; class Alphaproteobacteria; order Pelagibacterales; family Pelagibacteraceae; genus Pelagibacter. Next base: position 992,491 of record NZ_CP159809.1, on the reverse strand, counting down.
AAAATAAAACTTTTATGTTAACTGGAAAGTTAAATGGCATTAGCAGAGCGGAAGCAAAATCATTAATAGAACAAAATTCAGGAAAAATAATTAGTAATGTTAATAAAAAGCTTGATTATTTAATTTCTGGAGAAAAACCAACTGTACAAAAAGTAAATACAGCTAAGGATTGGAATATAAAAGTTATAAATCAAGCAGAATGGTTAAAAATGCTAAATAAGAGTAGCTAACCATTTTCTTTCTTTTTTATTAAGCAAACTAGAAAATTCTGAATAAATATTTAGATGATATTTAAATAAATAGTTTTTTTCTACTTTATTTAATAGCTCATAGTTAATTAAATCTTTTTCTAAAGGAGCGAGTGTAAGGTTTTCAAAATTAAAGCTTCTTTTGGTTTCTTTAGCATAAATTAAGTTTTCAATTCTGATACCAAAGTGGTTCTTTTTATAAAAACCAGGTTCATTACTTAGGATCATTCCATTCTTTATCTTTATAGAATTATGTTTTGAAATTGATTGAGGCCCCTCATGAACATTTAAAAAAAAACCAACTCCATGTCCTGTTCCGTGGGTATAATCTTGACCCTCTTTTTTTAAAAATTTTCTAGCTCTTATGTCGATTTTTTTCCCAGTATTATCCTTATTCAAGTTTGTTAAGGCAACTGCAATATGACCCTTTAATACGTTTGTATAAGTATTTTTAATAAACTTGTTTTGTTTTGAAAATGAAATGGTTCTAGTAACATCCGTAGTTCCGTAATGATATTGTCCACCAGAATCTACCAATAAAATGTCTCTTTTTTCAATTTTTTTAGTTGTTTTTTTATTAGCTCTATAATGAACAATTGCACCATTTGAACCAGCACCAGCAATAGTGTCAAAACTTGGAAATAAATAATCTTTATTTAGTTTTCGAAATTCTTCTAATTTATTTTGTGCATCTACCTCTGTTATTTTCTTTTTATTAATATTTTTAATCCAATAAATAAATCTTGTTAATGCTAAACCATCTTGTTTATGAGCTTCAATCATATGTTTTATTTCATTGGAATTTTTGATGGATTTCAGTTCGTAGATTGGATCACTAAATTTAAGTATATTAAATTTTGACTTAATTATTTTTTCATAGAAAATTGAGCAAGTTTTATTATCAATAATAAAATTTTTACCTTTTAATTTTTTTAAAAATTGTGGAAGTGATTTGATTGATAAAATTTGTTTTTTTTTAATTTTTTTATCTAAAAGAAGATTTTTTAAATTATTTTCATTTGCTATTAAAAATAATTTATTTTTTTGGTTTAATATTAACCTGGCATTTGCAATTGGACTATTTGGATTATCGTATCCACGTATATTTAAAAGCCAAGCTATATTTTCTGGCGCAGAAATGAAACAATGATCTGCTTTGTTGTTTTTAAGAAATTTTACAACTTTAGAAATTTTAGAGCTGTAAGCCTCACCTACAATTTTTTTGCTCAGAGAATAGAATGGCTTTGTATGCTTTTCTTTAAATCGAAATATTTGATCAATTAAGTTGTGATCAATAGAAATTAGGTTATTATTTATAAAATATTTACTAAGCAATTTGGATGTAAATAGTTTTGGGTCGTAACCTAAATTAAAATTTTTAATAATTGAATGAGGTAGTTTTCTATGAATTTCGATTATCTTAAAATTTTTAGATGACTGTTGTTGTGCTTGAATAGTATATCTTCCATCGACAAATAAATAATTTTGTTTTTTTAAAATTACAGCGAAACCTGCTGAACCTGAAAAGCCAGTAATATTCTTTAGCCTGTCATTTTTTGCATATTCAGAAAAATATTCATCATTTTTTGGAATAATGTAACCATCAATGTCATGTTGTTTAAATTTGTTTCTTAAAATTTTTATTTTTTCTAAAATCATTTAATTCTTTTTTGATATCTTATCCATCCTGGGCTTCTGGTTCCTTCTTCAATTTCAAAATCTTGATTAAACTCAAAGTCATCTTCATTGTCTTTAGAATCATCAAAAAAAGAATTTTTTTCTAAAAATTTTTCTGGTAATTCCTCAATAAACCTTGAAGCCATACTGTCTATCCAATTTCCCTGATAAAACCTATTCATAGCAAAAGATATAAGTGCTTTTTTTTTGGCTCTTGTTATTCCCACATAAGCCAATCGTCTTTCTTCTTCAAGGCCATTTTGACCTTTTTCTTCAATAGATTTTTGGTGTGGAAATAGACCTTCTTCCCAACCAGGTAAGAAAACTGCGTCAAATTCAAGTCCTTTGGATCCATGCATTGTCATCATGTTAACTTTTTCTCCATCCCAATCCTGATCTACTGAAGTAGCAAGAGCCACATGCTCAAGAAAACTTTCCAAATTGTCAAAATCTTTCATTGCACTTAAAAGTTCTTTAATATTTTCAAGTCTACTTTCATTTTCTACATCTTTTTTATTCTTTAGCATACTAGAGTAACCAGATTCATCTAAAACTAATTGTAATAATCTAACGTGATTAATTTTTTTAATGCTGATGTCATTTCTCCATTTATCAATGAGAAATAAAAATGAGCTAAGACCAATTTTAGTTTTGGGTTTAATTAAATTTTCTTCAATTAATTTTTTTGATGCAATTTCTAAACTAACAGAGTTTTCTTTCGAAAACTCATGTATTAATCTTATAGTGTTTTCACCAATTGCTCTTTTAGGGTTATTTACTATTCTGCCAAATGCCAAATCATCTTTTGGCTGATGAATCAATCTTAAGTAAGCTACGCAGTCTTTAATTTCTGCTCTTTCATAAAATTTTGTACCACCAAGGATTCTGTAAGGTAATCCAATCTTTAAAAATCGTTCTTCAAATTCTCTTGTTTGAAAAATAGCCCTAACTAAAATAGCAATATTGTTAAAAGAATATTTTTTTTTAAGTTTTTTTTCAATTTCATCAGAAACTCCTATTGCTTCATCTTTTCCATTTTTAAAACAATTAAGTTTTACAAGATCTCCCTCCTCCATAGTTGTCTTTAAAGTTTTGCCAACTCTGTTTTGATTATTAGCTATTAGATTTGAAGCAACAGATAATATATTTTGTGAGGAACGATAGTTTTCTTCTAATCTTATTACTTTTGAATTTTTATATACTTGGTCAAATTCTAAGAAATTTTTTATTTCTGCTCCGCGCCAACTATAAATGGATTGATCATCATCTCCAACACAACACAAATTTTTATGTTTTTCTGAGAGCAGGTTAAGCCATCTACTTTGAATATAGTTAGTATCTTGGTACTCATCCACAAGTATATATTTAAAATTGTTTGAATAAATATTTCTTATGTCTTCATTTTTTTCTAAAATTTTAACCACGTGTAAAATTAAATCTCCAAAGTCGCATGCGTTTAAATCTAATAACTTTTGTTGATAAATTTTATAAAGAGGAAGTATAGTTTTCTCAAAAATATCATTTTTATTGATAACAACTTCATCTGGGTAGAACCCTTTATTTTTCCATCTATCAATTATTGAAAGGATAAACTTGGGAGCCAATTGTTTTATGTCTATATTTTCAGCTTTACATATATTTTTGATTAATCTTACCTGGTCATCTGTATCAATAATTGTAAAATTAGAAGTTAATCCAGCTGCAGGTGCGTGTTTTCTGAGTAGCTTTGCGCATATAGAATGAAAAGTTCCAAGCCATGAAAGCCCTATAGCCTCAGAATTTAATATAGAGCTTACTCTATTTTGCATTTCTTTTGCAGCTTTATTAGTAAAAGTCACTGACAAGATTTGATTGGGGAAAGCCTTTTTTTCATTGATTATATGAGCAATTCTTGAAGTGAGCACTTTTGTTTTACCAGATCCAGCTCCTGCAACAATTAGTAACGGCCCATCAAGATGCAAAACAGCTTCTTTTTGAGCATTATTAAGGTTATTTAGATATTCAGAGTTTATCATTTTTTAAATTTCATTATAAGCTATTAAACTTTCACTGTGATTTATGAAACAAATTGTTAAAAATTTTAATAACTTAATTAAAAAGACAATATTCAAACTTGAAAATAAAACAAATAATAATTTTCAAGTTAGTACTTTTAATAAATATGTCATAGCAATCATTAGTATATTATTTATTTACATATTTTATTTACTAATACCTCTTTTATATGACAAAAATTGGCTACAAAACAAGATTACAGAAGAATTAAAAAATGAGTTTAATATTAGTCTAATTAATACATCTGATATTTCGTATCGTATTCTGCCAAGGCCTCACTTTTCCATCATAAATTCCACAATTTCTTTAGCAAAATTTGGAATAATCAATATTTATATTAACCAAAATAATTTTTTTAATAAAAATAATCTTGCTATAGATGAGGTGATTATTCATGAGGCAAACTTTTCTTTGTTTAAAAGTGACCTTAAAAGATTATCAGCAAATACTAAAAATAAGTTTTCCACTAAAAAAATTAAAATAAATAACAGTAATATTTTTTTTAAAGATAATTTAAGTGAGATAACTGCAATTATTAAAATTTCAAATGCCTCCATTTTTTTTGATGAAAAGAAACTGCTTAATTTAACAGATTTAAAAGGGCAGGTGTTTAATATTCCTTTTAGCCTGAACTACCAGCGCACACTTAATTCAAAGAAGAGCAAAAGAATTGAGATTGAGGCTAATGATCTTGGATTAAAAATAATAAATGAAAGATTTAAATTAGATGAAAATTTAATTACTGGCACAAATAGTCTTTCAGTATTAAACTCAACAATTATTACTAAGTATAATGTTCTTGATAAAATAATAGAATTTAAATCGAGCAATTCTAGAATGCACAATTCCAAAGTAAATTATAATGGAAGATTGGGAATAAACCCTTTTGATCTAGATCTAAAAATTGATTTAGACAATTATAAGATTTCTGATTTATTTATTTCAAATTCAATTATAAATGAATTTATTAAGTCGGGGTTATTATTTAATGAAAATATAAGTATTAATACTTTAATAAATGTTAACTCAAAAATAAGAGATGAAATTTTTAATGATGCTAATATAAAATTAAAAATTTTAAATGGTAAAATAAATTTTGATAACTCAATATTTATTAGTGATGATATTGGTTCTTTGGAAATCTCTAATAGTGATTTGTTTCTAAAAAGTAACAAGTTGACTTTAGCTACTAATTTATCAATAGATATTAAGGATATCGATAAGCTGTTTTCTTTTTTAAATACTAGCAAGAATTCAAGAAAAGATATTAAAAATATTAAACTAAATGTAATTTATGATTTTGCAACTAATCAAATTGAATTTAAAAATATTAAAATAAATGATAATGAAGTAAGCGATCAATTTAAAAATATAGTTGAAACTTTCGCTGATAATAATTCTAATAATTTAACTAGGAGTAGAAGAATATTGAATGAACTAATAGGTCTTTATGAGGGGTAGATCATTTTTTTAGGATCTACAATTCTCTCATAATTTCTCCTATCAACAAGACCTGTTTTAAGAGTTTCATGTTTTAGTGTCGTTCCATTTTTTAGAGCAGTCTTTGCAATTTTTGCAGCATTATCATATCCGATATGTGGAGCTAGCGCTGTTACTAGCATTAATGAATTATCCAGATGTTCTTTAATTCTTTTTTTGTTAGCTTTAATTCCTTTAACACAATAAATCGCAAAATTTTTAGTACTATCAGCGATAAGATCTATCGACTGAAGTATGTTATGAGCAATCATTGGTTTAAATACATTTAATTCAAAGTGACCATGAGAACCAGCTACTGTAATTCCTGTGTGATTACCAATCACCTGAGCACAAACCATTGTGACAGCCTCACATTGAGTAGGGTTAACCTTACCAGGCATAATAGATGAACCAGGTTCATTTTCTGGTAATATTAATTCACCATATCCAGCACGAGGTCCTGAACCTAAAAATCTTATATCGTTTGATATTTTCATTAAGGCAACAGCGCATGTATTTAGTGTGCCTGAAAAATTTACGATAGAATCATGAGCTGCTAGTTCTGCAAATTTATTAGCAGCAGGTTTAAAAGGGATTTTGGTATATTTAGCAATTTCTTTAACAATTTTTTTATCAAAACCTTTTTTAGAATTAATTCCAGTCCCAACAGCCGTCCCTCCTTGCGCTAGAAAATATATTTCTTTAAGTGCAAGCTCAATTCTCTCAATACATTTTTTTAGCTGCACCTGGTAGCCTGAAAATTCTTGCCCAAGTGATAATGGTGTTGCATCTTGTAAATGAGTTCTACCAATTTTGATAATATTCTTAAATTCTTTAGATTTTTTTGCTAATTCTTTTTCTAAAATTTTTAAATTTGGTAATAGTTTTGATATAGTTTCTTGAGCAACAGATATATGCATAGCTGTTGGAAAAATATCATTGGTTGATTGTGATTTATTTACATGATCATTTGGGTGAACAGGCTTTTTTGAACCTTTTTTTCCACCTAATATTTCAATCGCTCTATTTGCAATCACCTCATTAACATTCATATTAGTTTGTGTACCAGAACCTGTTTGCCAAATCTTTAAAGGAAAATTTTCATCTAGTTTTCCTTTAACAACCTCATCTGAAGCTTTAATTATCGAATTGGTAATTTTTTTATTTATTTGCTTTTCTTTATAATGAACTAAAGCAGCAGACTTTTTAATAATTGCAATAGATTTTATTATGGAAATATTAACTAAAATTTTTCCAATATTGAAAAATTTATTAGATCTTTGAGTTGATGCACCCCAATATTTATCACTTGGTACGTTAATGTTTCCAATGCTATCGAATTCTTTTCTTAATTTCATTGATTAATATATAATTAATATTTTATTATAATCATATATTAAATTTTAAAAACTTACAGGAGCTAAATGTCAAATTTTAATAAAGTAAAAATTTTTATGAAAACCTTTGGTCAAGAGGTAAAAAATAAACCATCTTTTAGCAATGATAAAATTAATAGCCTCAGATATGATCTAATTAAGGAAGAGCTAGAGGAACTTAAGGTTGCAATGGAAAACAAAGACCTTTTAGAAGTTGCTGATGCTTTAACAGACATATTATATGTAACTTATGGAGCTGGACATGCATTTGGTATTGATCTTGATAAATGTTTTGAGGAAGTGCAAAATTCCAATATGAGTAAGTTAGGTGAAGACAGTAAGCCTATATATAATGACTCAGGAAAAGTTATGAAAGGACCAAAATATTTTAAACCAGATTTAACTAAGTTTGTAAAGTAGCTACTCTTTAATCCAGTATGGTTTCTTAATCTTTAACTTAGCATTTTTGCTCTCAAACTCATTTTTTTGATTAAAATTATTATCTAAATATTTAATTAAAGCAAAAGGATATTTGTTACTTATTAAAATTTTCCCCACTTCAAACTCGCCATTATAGATTAAATCATCTTGATTTAACTTTCCCTCTATTAACTCAACAGGTAGTAATCTTTTTGAAAGTTTATTTTTTAATTTGATTCTTGCAGTATTCTCTTGCCCAACATAACAGCCCTTTTGAAAGTCTATTCCATTTAGTTCTTCAAAATTACACTCAATACCAAATAATTTATTCTGTAATTCATTCATATTTCTTTGAGGAATTCCTAATTTATGACTTAACTGATAATACTCATCAATTGGGGAGTCTTTTAGCTCTAATTTTTTTAAAGATAGATAAAGTTTTTCTAAATTAATAATAAGTCTTGCGCCCAGATCTTTATTTCTTGGGTCTAATAAAATAGGGTCTTCCCTGTATTTTATTGTATAACCAGGTTGATCTTTGGCGCCCTCAAATTTCAAAAACTTTTCATAATTAAATGCTGCAATTACAAATTCATTGCTCAAGTTCATAATCTCAACATCTGATCTAAGTTTATAAACATTGAGCTGTTTAAAAAGAGCCTCTATTTGAGATTTTTCACAATCTATGAGATAACCAGCTTTATGTTTTACAATAATAAAAGCAAATAGAAATTTTCCCTGTGGAGTTAGTAATGATGCAAAGCAGCTATTAGCATCACCAACCTTGTTAATGTCATTACTAATTAAATTTTGTAGAAATTCTTTAGCATCAGCTCCATTTATGTAGAGAATCCCTCTATCTTCTAAAATATATACTTTTTGTGTATTCATAATTGATTGATGTTTAAATATAATATAATTACTTTTTTCATAAATGTTAGATCTAATAATTAAAAACGGTTCATGCTACATAGATAAAGATCTTAAAGATCAAGATATAGCAATTAAAAATGGTAAGATTATAAAAATTGGTAAAATTGAGAGTGAAGCGAAAGAGATTTTTGATGCTAAAGGGTTAACAGTTTTACCCGGGTGCATTGATACACAAACTCATTTTAGAGAACCTGGGTCAACAGACACAGAAGACCTTCATTCAGGAAGTAGGGCTGCAATAGTAGGTGGCATAACAAGCGTGTTTGAGATGCCAAATACTAATCCGCCAACTTCGACCAAGGCAGAGTTTCAGAAAAAGTTAGATCTTGCCAAAAATAGAATGTATTGCAATTATGCATTTTATTTTGGTGCAACAGCTGATAACGCAAATGAGTTAGCAGATCTGGTAAATCTAGAGGGTTGTTGCGGAATTAAACTGTTTGCTGGATCATCAACTGGAAACCTTTTAGTTGCTGAGGAAGAGGATATTGAAAAAGTATTTCAAAGTAGCTCAAAAGTTGTTGCAGTACATTCAGAGGATGAAGCAATTTTAAATATTAATAAAAAATTAATTAAAGAAGGAGATGTTCATTCACATCCAATTTGGAGAAGTGTCGAATGTGCAATCTCATCTACTAGAAGAATAGTTAGAATTGCTGAGCGATATAAGAAAAAAGCCCATATTCTTCACATTACCACAAAAGAAGAGATTGATTTTTTATCACAACACAAAGGCAACATAACATTTGAGATTACCCCACAACATTTAACAATCTACGCTCCAGATTGTTATGATAAACTTGGAACTTATGCTCAAATGAATCCACCTTTAAGAGACAAGTCTCATTATGATAGATTGTGGTATGGGGTAAAAAATAATCTTAATGATACAATTGGTTCTGATCACGCTCCACACTTAAAAGAGAATAAAGAAAAAAGATATCCAAACTCACCATCTGGCATGCCTGGTGTTCAAACACTTTTACCAGTTATGTTAAATCATGTTAATGATGGAAAATTAACTTTAGAGCAATTAATGAACTCTATATGTGAAAATCCAATTAAGATTTTTGGAATCAAAAACAAAGGTTTTATAAAAGAAGGATTTGACGCTGATTTCACAATTGTAGACATGAACAAGACAATTGAAATTAAGAATGAAAATATTGAAAGTAAATGTGGCTGGTCACCTTTTGATGGGTTTAAATTTAAAGGAACGCCTGTATCTACAATCATTAATGGTCAAATTAAAATGAGTGATGGTAAAATTTTAGGCGATCCTGAGGGTAAGCCTTTAAAATTTTAGATAGTTTTTACAGAAAAGCTATTTACAAACACTACCCCAAAAACAATAAAAAATAATCCTAATATAGCCTGCCAAGATAAAGACTGTTTAAAGAAAGCATACCCCAATATTGCAACAGTAAATACTCCAAGACCACTCCATGTTGCATAAACAATTGCAACTATTAAAATTAGATATGTTTTAATCGCTACTTAAGAATATTATTTTTAATTAAGTCCTCTTTTATCTCAGTTAAGATAGCAGGATCATCAATAGTTGCTGGCACCTTATACTCTTCATTATCAGCAATTTTTCTAATAGTTCCTCTTAATATTTTTCCAGATCTTGTTTTTGGTAATCTTTTAATAACAATTACAGTTTTAAATGCTGCTACTGGTCCAATAGTATCTCTAACCATTTTGATACATTCTTTTGAAATAGTTTCGTTATCTTTTTTAACACCTGTCTTAAGAACGACTAGACCAATTGGTAATTGCCCTTTTAATTTATCAGCAATTCCTAATACTGCACATTCAGCTACTGACTGGTGCTCAGAAAGAACTTCTTCAATTGCACCTGTCGATAATCTGTGGCCTGCAACATTAATAATGTCATCTGTTCTAGACATAATCCAAATGTAACCATCTTCATCTATATGACCTGCATCATATGTTTCATAGTAACCTTCATAGTTCGTCATATAATTATCTTTGTATCTTTTATCTGCATTCCATAAGGTTGGAAAAGTTCCAGGGGGTAAAGGTAATTTTACAACTATATCCCCCATTTCATTAGGTTTTGCTAAAGTTTGATCTGGCTTCATGATTTGAACATCATACCCAGGAACTGCCTTACATGCTGAGCCATATTTTGTTTTCATCATTTCAATTCCTGTACAATTAGAGCTAATTGCCCAACTTGTTTCAGTTTGCCACCAATGATCAATTACTGGAACTTTTAATAAATTTTCTGCCCATTTAATAGTATCTGGGTCAGCTCTCTCACCAGCTAAAAATAATGACTCAAATTTACTTAAATCATATTTAGAAAAAAACTTACCTTCAGGGTCTTCTTTTTTAATAGCTCGAAAAGCAGTTGGTGCAGTAAAAAGGGATTTTACTTTATAGTCTGAAATTATTTTCCAAAAAGCACCAGCATCAGGAGTGCCAACGGGCTTACCTTCAAATAATACTGTAGTGCAACCTTTAAATAAAGGGGCATAAACAATATATGAATGTCCAACAATCCATCCGATATCACTTGCTGACCACCAAACATCATCAGCATCAATATTGTAAATATTTTTCATAGTCCATTTAAGAGCAACTATATGACCTCCAATATCCCTAACTATTCCTTTTGGCACACCTGTAGTTCCTGATGTATACAAAATATAAGCTAAATCATTTGAATTCATTTCAACACAATCTACTTCTTTTGCATTTGAAAGTGCTTCACCCCAACTGATTTCTTTTGGAGCATTAAGTTCGACCGTATGGTTTATTCTTTGAAACAAGATCATCTTATCTATTTTATGAGAAGCCATCTTAATTGCTGCATCAACCAATGGTTTATACTCAACAGTTTTTCCAGGTTCAAAGCCACATGAAGCTGTAACTATTACTTTTGCTTTACTGTCATCAATTCTGCTAGCAAGTTCATTTGAGGCAAAACCTCCAAACACCACAGAGTGGATTGCTCCAATTCTTCCACATGCTAACATTGCTATAACTGCCTCTGGAATCATGGGCATATAGATTATAACTCTATCACCTTTGTCGACTCCTTGATTTCTTAGCGCTCCTGCAAATTTTGAAACTTTTTCTCTTAATTCTTTGTAGGTAAACTGCTTTTTGTTGCCAGTTATTGGGCTGTCATAGATTAAAGCTAGCTTGTCACCTCTACCTTGATCGATATGAATATCTAAAGCATTATAACAAGTGTTGGTAACACCATCCTCAAACCATTTATAAAAAGGTGGATTGGATTTATTTAAAATTTTAGTAGGTTTTTTAAACCAAAAAATATCATTAGAGACTTCTTGCCAAAAATCTTCAGGGTTTTTTAAAGAATTTTGGTAAATATCGTTAAATTTTTTTGACATATGATTTGATTCTATTTTGTTAGTTTTTTAAGCTTATTAAATTAAAAATTGTATTAAAATTTAAAAAGTAAGTAAAATCAATACAAATTAGATGTAATTAAGCCTTCTAAAAACTAGATAACTTTGATAGTTAACCTTCAACATGACTTGAGCGTTTGTTTAAGTCTAGTTTATATAAACTAAAAGTTAAAAACTAACATAAGAGGGAGTTTTTTATGAAAAAACTAAAATTGTTTGCTCTTGCAGCTGTAGCCCTAATGGGTCTATCAGGTGCAGCAAACGCAGAAACAGCCTTATTGGCTTCTGACGACTTTGTTGGGATTTCATTCTGGCTAGTAACAATGGTGATGTTAGCGTCGACTGCTTTCTTTTTCTTAGAAGCTGGAAATGTTGCAGCAGGTTGGAGAACTTCAATAATTGTAGCTGGTCTAGTAACTGGTATTGCCTTTATACATTACATGTATATGAGAGATGTATGGGTTATGACTGGTGAGTCACCAACAGTTTACAGATATATTGACTGGTTAATCACTGTACCATTACTAATGATAGAATTTTACCTAATTCTAGCAGCAGTAGGAAAAGCAAATTCTGGAATATTCTGGAGATTGTTAATTGGAACAGTTGTGATGCTTGTAGGTGGATACCTAGGAGAAGCAGGATACATTAATGCTACGCTTGGTTTTGTAATCGGTATGGCTGGATGGTTCTACATTCTTTATGAAGTATTCTCTGGTGAAGCAGGAAAAGCTGCAGCAAAAAGTGGAAACAAAGCTCTTGTTACTGCATTTGGTGCAATGAGAATGATCGTTACAGTTGGTTGGGCAATTTACCCATTAGGTTATGTATTTGGTTACCTAACAGGTGGTGTAGATGCTAACTCACTAAACGTGATTTACAACATAGCTGACTTGCTAAACAAAACTGCATTTGGTCTAATCATTTGGGCTGCAGCAATGCAATCAGGTGGTAGAAAAGCTAAGTAATTAGCAAACATAAATAATTTAAAAAGGGCGAGTACATTTTGTGTACTTGCCCTTTTTTTTTATGTAATTATATATAGTTCAATGCCTAAAATTACCTACATTGAAGATAGTGGAAGTTCACATACTATAGAAATTGCCAATGGACTGAGCGTTATGGAAGGTGCGGTTCAAAATGACATTCCAGGAATAGATGCCGATTGCGGAGGTGGTATGGCTTGTGCTACTTGCCATGTTTATGTCAAAGAAGAATGGTTTAATAAGCTACCAAAAAAAGAAGATGGAGAAGAAGACATGCTAGATATGGCTTTTGAACCTAATAAATTTAGTAGATTAAGTTGTCAGCTATTAGTTTCTGATGAACTAGATGGACTAACGGTTAGCATTCCATCAAAACAAGGTTAAATGATTAAAACAGATACTTTAATAATAGGCGCAGGGCCAGTTGGATTATTTTGTGTTCATCAATTAGGAATAATTGGATTAAAATGTGAAGTAGTTGATAACTTAGATAAAATAGGTGGACAGTGCATTGAGCTTTATCCTGATAAACCTATTTATGATATTCCTGCTGTTCCAGAATGCACTGGAGAAGAGTTAACCAATAATTTAATTGAACAGATTAAAGCATTCAAAACAAATTTTCATTTAAATGAGCGAGTACAAGAAATTAAAAAAGTTGAAAAAAAATGGTTAATAAAGACCAATAAAGGAACTGAATTTGAAGCATCAAGTATAATTATTGCAGCTGGTGTAGGATCTTTTGAGCCAAGAAAATTCCCAACAAAAGAAATTGAAAAGTATGAAGGAAAACAAATACTTTATTCAATTAAAGACAAAAAAATTTTTAAAGATAAAACAGTTACTATTTTTGGTGGAGGAGACTCAGCATTAGATTGGGCGATAGAACTCTCAAATACATCTAAAGTTATATTAGTACACAGAAGAGATGAATTTAGAGGAATGCAAGCCAGTATTGATAAAGTTAACCAATTAAAAGATGAAGGTAAGATGGAAGTTCATACTAAATACCAATTAGGTTCAGTTAGCGGCAATGAAAAAGTTGAAAGTATTAACATCAAGCATGATGATGAGAGTATAAAAGAAATTAAAACTGATTATGTTTTGGGCTTTTTTGGATTAATAATGCAACTAGGACCAATTGCTGAATGGGGATTAAATTTAGATAAGAAAACAATACCTGTTAATACGGAAAATTTTGAGACCAATAAACAAGGTATTTTTGCAATTGGTGATATTTGCACTTATCCTGGAAAACTTAAATTAATTCTTTCGGGTTTTCATGAGGGAGCATTAGCTGCTAGAGGTTGTTTTAAATACGCTAAACCAGATGAAAAATATAGATTTGAGTTTACCACTTCCTCTAAGACAGTAAAAAGCAGACTAGGCGTTAAAGAGTGATAGAGCTATTTACAGCAGATACTCCAAATGGAAAAAAAATTACAATAATATTAGAAGAAATAGGTTGTGATTTTAAAGTTACTAAAATTGATCTGTCAAAAGATGAGCAATTTAAAAAAGATTTTAAAAAAATAAGCCCATTTGGAAAGATACCAGTAATTATAGACCATGAAAATGGACAGTCATTATTCGAGTCTGGTGCAATACTTATATATTTAGCTGAAAAATATAATAAATTTTATGAAGCAAAAGATCGACATACCATAAACCAATGGTTGATGGCACAGATGGGAATTATAGGACCAATGATTGGACAACATCATCAGTTCCATCATTACAATGCTGGAAAAAGTGAATTTGGAGAAGAAAGATATTTTAAAATTACAAAAAGAATTTATAGGGAACTAGATGAGAGATTATCTTCATCAAAATACTTAGCTGGAAATGAATACACAATTGCAGATATCGCAACTTGGCCGTGGATAGCAAGGCACGAATGGCATGATATTGGTCTTAAGAATTACAACAATTTAACTAGATGGTATTTAGATATTGCAAATAGAGAAGCTGTTGTAAAGGGATACGATCTTTTAAAAGATGGCTCTGAGATACCAAAACCTTAATTAGAAATTTCCTTTTTTAGTAGAGCCTGGATAAAAAATTCCTTGCAAATCTTCATTTGCCTTCTTTCTTATTTTCATATCTTTTTGATCCATTAGCATACTCGGTCTTTTAGTATGTTGATGATATTTAAAGGTATCATCTCCTCTTGCTTGCTGAACATACATTTTACCTAAAACTTGATTTACATTACTGCCAATATAGCTTTGAACTACAAAACCAATTCTTCTATCATTACTTTTGTTTAGTCCTGAACCATGAACTATAGTTGGATGATGTAATGACATTTGTCCTGCCTTTAAAACCAAAGGTGTGGTTTTATCTAAGGGAACATTTTCAACTGTTTGACCTCTTGTTAATAAATTACCTTCATCATATTTTTGTTCATGATGTTTGATATTATCTTTATGTGAACCAGACCACATTCTCATACAACCGTTTTCTTCATTAGCATCAGTTATCGCCAACCAAGCGGTTACCCAATTATGTGGTTCTAATCCAATATATGTTGCATCTTGATGAAAACTTACAAATCCTTTTTCATATGGGTTTTTAATAAATAAAGTTGTTCCACATATAAGAATATTTTTTCCAATTATGCTCTCAACAGCATCTAGCATTTTTGAGTTATGGCAAACTTCATCAAGTATGGGAGAAATCATATGCACGTAATTTCTTCCAGCTCCTTTCAGTTCATCAGGCCATTGAGTTTCAATGTTTTCAATTTCTTTTCTTATCTCAAATGCTTGATCTTTAGTTAAGACTTCTATTGGAGCCACATAACCATTATCGTTATACTCTTGAAGTTGATTCGAAGACAATTTAGACATATTATTCAAAAATATTATATGAGCGCAACTATTTCTTCAATAAATTATTGTCCAGTTAAATCCATATCATTTCAAACTATTGATAAGTGTGAAATTAAAAAAGATATTGGAATTATAGGAGATAGAATTTTTGCATTTGCTAAAGATTTAGATTTAGAACAAGTAAAGCTATTTGAAAAAAATCCTGAAGAAAGAAGAGGAAAATGGAATAAAATTTTAACTCTAAAAAACTCTCCAGTATTGAATAAGTATAATTTTTTATTTGATGAAAATAAATTAACATTAACTTTTAAAAATGAGAAAATTTTAACAATTAATGTAAATGAAATGAATGAATATGATTTACTTTCAAATAAAATATTAGAATTGGAAAATTCCCTTAAAAAACCAATAGTATTAATGAAAAATAAAGACCTTCCTTTTTTTGATACATCGATATCAAATAAAACAGTTTTATCTCATTCGGTATCTCTTTTAAATAATAAGAGTATTGAGGATTTTAAGAATAAAATTAATCAAAAAATTGAGGCTCAAAGATTTAGAGGCAACATTCATATTGATGGAGTTGAACCATGGAAAGAACGAGAATGGATCGGAAAAATTGTTAAAATTAATGGTGTTTCTTTTAAAGTTGAAAAAAACATACCAAGATGTGTTGCAATTAATCTAAAACCAAACACAGATGACAATTCTTTAAATTTACTTCAGTCATTAAAAAAAACTTATAATCATTTTGAAATGGGAATTTATTTGACTGCACTTGATGACGGTGAAATTAAATTAAGTGATAAAGTTCAGATAATTAATTAATATAAATATTTTATTAAGCAACTTTAAGTTGTATCTTTTTTTGGTGTACAAACAACTTCAATTTTGTTTTAATTATTAAAATAAACTTAAATAGAGGAAAAAATAATGAATAGATTTTTAAAATCAATTGGAGTCTTTCTTGTACTTCTTTTTAGTATTACTGCAGTTAGCGCTGAAACGTTGACTAGTAAATTAAAAGGTGGTGACAAGTTAAGACTTGGGTTTGGAACTGCAGTGCCATGGGCTTATGCGGGAGATAACGGTCAAGCTTTAGGATTTGTTAATATGATAGCTTTAACAGTTCTTGAAGAAATGGGAATTACAGAAGATCAAACTGAAACTAAAGTTTTTGAATGGTCTGGATTAATACCTGGATTAAATGCAAATCGTTCAGATATGGTTACTGGTGGTATGTATATTTTAAAAAGTAGATGTGCAAACATGAACTTTTCTGATCCTATAGGTGTTTTTGGTGATGCCATGATGGTTCCAAAAGGAAATCCTCAAGGAATTAATAATTATGCAGACGTTGTTAGAACTGGTGCAAAACTTGTAACTGGTACTGGATTTAACACTGTTGAAGCTGCTAAAAAGTATGGTGTTCCTGAAAGTCAAATGATGTTAGTTGAAGGTGAAGTTGGAATTCTTGCTGCAATGAAAGCTGGAAGAGCTGATGTTGCTGTACAAACATTCTTTGGTGCAAAAGAGCATGAAGCAAAAAGTAACGGTATGTTTGAAGTGACTGACCCTAAATTAATGCCTAAAGAAACTTTAAATGTAGTTGGTATTGGTTTTAGAAAAAGCGATGTTGAATTTAGAGATAATTTCAATGCAGCTTTAGCAAAAGTTATGGCTAACCCAGCAAAAATGTTAGAGAGAGCTGGTGAGTATGGTTATGATAAAGCTCAACTACCACCTCCTTCAATGAGTACTGAGTGGGCTTGTTCAACTAAGTAATATTAGTAATAGATTAATTTAATCAGGCGATGAATAAAAGTCGCCTGATTTTTTTTTAACTTTAATTAAAGGTTTTAAAAGTGAGTTATTTTTCATTCTTAGCTGAACACGGATCTACTTTATTGCTAGGTACAGTTACTACAGTTAAAGTGTTAATTTGTGCTACCATTCTCTATGTAATAATTTCAATAATTTTTGGCCTAATGAGAGTGTCAAATAATTCAGTTATTCAAGGTGCTGCAACTATTTATATAGAATTTTTCAGAGGAACATCTTTAATGGTGCAATTATTTTGGGTTTATTATGTTTTACCTTTTTTTGGTATGTCTCTTGAAGCGTTCACTTCAGGTGTTGTGGCCATAGGAATGAATTTTGGTGCTTATGGTGCCGAAATAGTAAGAGGTGGAATAATAGCAGTACCAAAAGGTCAATGGGAAGGAGCTTATGCTCTTAACTTTAGTCCAGCAAAAAGAATGAGGAGAATAATTATACCACAAATTTTTCCAATTATACTTCCACCAGCAGCAAACTTGACTGTCGAACTTTTAAAAGCTACCGCACTAGTTGCACTAGTAACTGTTGTTGACTTAACATTTGAAGCAAAACAAATTAATTCTATTACATGGTTATCTGCGCAATGTTTTGGAACAGCACTTATAATATATTATATTATATCAAGATTTTTTCTTGTCCCTTTTTTACGTTGGTTAGAGGTTCTTGCTGCAAGAAAAGTGGGAAAGGAGAAGATATAATATGGATGCAGAATGGAAATGGAATTTTGCTTATCAAATATTACCTAAAATGTTATGGGCAACCTTAAACACTATAATGGCTGCGGGAATAGGTTATGCAATAGCAGTTGTAGTAGGTATGCTGTTTTTATTGGGTCAACGAACACCTTATAAGTTTGTAAATATTATAGTTAGAGAAATAGTAGAATTTATTCGTTCAACTCCACTTCTTATTCAATTATTCTTTGTATATTTTGTTGGACCTCAATTTGGTATAGTTTTATCTGCCTGGATGTCAGCAATGATAACTATAGGGCTTCATTTTGGTACTTATCTTTCAGAAGTTTACAGAGGCGCATTAGAGGGAGTTCCAAAATCTCAGTGGGAAGCTTGTAGGGCGCTAAATTTTTCTGCAATATACACTTATAAAAGAATAATTTTTCCTCAAGCTTTTCCTATAGCAATTCCAGGAATGGGAAATTATTTAGTAGGAATCTTTAAAGATACACCCTTATTATCAACTATTGGAGTTGCAGAATTATTTCATGCAGCAACAGCAGTAGGTGGGTATCATTATCGTTATTTAGAACCATATACTATGGTTGGAATTATTTTCTTAATTTTATCTATACCTGCAGCAATGGGTATTAGAAAATTAGAAAGAACAGTTAACAAAGCACAAGGAAAGGTAAAAAACTAAATGAATAATTCAGATGATGTTTTAGTAAAATTTTCTGAAGTTACAAAACAATATGGAGATCTTGTTGTTTTAGATAAACTTAATTTAGAAATTAAAAAGAATGAAATGGTTTCAATTATAGGCCCATCAGGATCAGGTAAAACAACAGTATTAAGAACTTTGATGACTTTAGAGAAAATTGATAAGGGTGTAATTCATTTAGAAAATGAACCATTAACTCATATGCCTGATAAAAATGGAAACTTAGTTATCGCTAATGAAAAATATTTAAGAGAAAGACGATCAAAAATAGGAATGGTGTTTCAGCAGTTTAATCTTTTTCCTCATATGACTGCTCTACAAAATTGTATTGAGGCACCAGTTGAAGTGTTAGGTATGAAAAGAGAAGAAGCTGAAGAGAGAGCTTTAGATTTACTAGATTTGGTAGGACTTTCAGATAAAAAAGATGAACATCCTTCAAGATTATCAGGTGGTCAACAGCAACGTGTTGCGATAGCCAGAGCCTTAGCAATGAGACCAAAGGTTATGCTTTTAGATGAAATTACATCTGCATTAGATCCAGAAGTAGTTGGTGAAGTTTTAAATGTAATTAGATCTTTGAATAAAGAGCATGATCTTACTATGATTATGGTTACACATCAGATGGGTTTTGCTAAAGAAATATCAGACCGAGTGTGTTTTTTTAATGAAGGCAAGATATTTGAACAAGGGTCCCCAGAACAATTATTTGATAATCCTCAAAATGAAAGAACTAAACAATTTTTACATGCTGTTCTTGATGCCAGTTAAGGAAAATATTTAAACTTTAATCGTCAGCGTAAACTTTTTCATCTTTTTCGTGCTTTTCTTGAGCTGCAATACAAAGATGAGCAACTGGTCTTGCCATTAATCTTTTTAATCCAATTGGTTCGGCAGTTTCAGCACAAAATCCAAAAGTTTTATCTTTTATTCTTATTAAAGCTTGGTCAATTTTAGAAATTAATTTAATTTGTCTATTAATCGCTTTCATTTCTACATTTTTATCTGTGTAAGAGCTTGCTTGATCGACAATATCTGCTGAAACACTATTATCATCCATTGACCCATGGTAAAGAGCTTCATTATTTGCTTTTACCAATTCTTTTTTCCACTCAGTAAGTTTTATCTTGAAAAAGGATAAGTGTTTGTCACACATATATTTTTCAGTATCTTTTGGAATATATGTTTTTGAAATTTTAATCGTTGCCTTTACTTTGTTTTCAGTGACACTAATCTTTTTTATTACTTTAGTGGGTTTTTTGATTGCAACAGCAACTTTTTTTGCTTTAGCTGTTGGTTTTTTAGCAGATGGTTTTGAGATTTTAGGCATATGTATAAATTTAGTGGGCGGAGTATATTCAGCAATTAATACGTGTCAAGCAAGCTTAATTCATATAAAATCAGTAAAATGTTAATTAATAAAAACAATATAAATAAATTGTTTTATAGTTTTCTTATAATTCATTTAATTTTATGGACATTGGTTCCCACATTAACAAATGACAATTTACCACTTGATACAATTGAGGCCTTGGCTTGGGGAAGTAATTTAGATTGGGGATTTAATAAACATCCACCAGCAAGTGCATTTTTTCCAGAAGTTATTTACCAACTTTTTGGATCGCAGGACTGGGCTTATTACTTATTAAGTCAATTATTTGTAGTAACTGCATTTATTTTTGTTTTTAAATTTGCTGAAGAACTATTTAAAAATAAAACTTTAAGTTTAATATCGGTACTTCTTTTAGAGGGTATTTATTTCTATAATTTTACAACACCTGAATTTAATGTGAATGTTTGCCAATTACCTTTTTGGTCGTTGTGTGTTTATTATTCTTGGAAACTATTTGATAAACAGACAATAACTTTTAAGGACTGTTTTTGGCTGGGAGCTTTTGCAGCTTTAGGTTTTTTATCAAAATATCTTTTTATTTATCTTTTAATATCAATAGACTTATTATTTTTTTATATAATTTTTATAAAGAAATATAAAAAATTTGATTTCAAACATCTAATATCTCTAGAGGTCTTTATTGTTTTGTTAATTCCCCATTTAATTTGGTTGGCTAATAACGATTATATAACAATTATATACGGGTTAGCTAGAACAGGGTTGGAGAGTGCAAGTTTATTAGACCATATAGTTCACCCTTTAATATTTTTAGGCAAACAAATAGGAATATTAATTCCATTTTTTATAATGTCATTTTTTTTAATAAAAAAAATTAAGTTTAAAGTGTCCTTAAAAGATAAGAAGTTATTGTTCTTAATATTTATTAATCTAGTTCCAATTGGACTAATGTTCTTAACCTCAATGCTAACAGGATCTAAAATAAGAACAATGTGGATGACTCCATTTTATTTGTTCTTTGGTGTATTAATTGTCTATATTTTTCAAGCACAAATAAATCTTAAAAAAATAAATAAGTTCATATCAGCGTTTTTAATTTTGTTTATTTTTTCACCTTTTGCTTATGCTTATATTTCAATTACAGAAACAGATAAAAGAACAGATTATTTGGGCAAGGAAATAGCAATTAAAACTGAATACTTATGGAAGCAGAATCATGCATTGCCAATAAACGTTGTCCTTGGCGACGAATGGCATGCTGGTAATTTATCATATCACCTCAATTCTAGACCAGTTTGGGAAGGGTTGATTACAAAGGATAAACTTAATTCATTATCAAAATTTATTTGCATTGATAATATTTGTGTAGGAAATAGATGATCAAAATAAAAATATTAATACCTGTTTATAATGATTGGCAGTCTGTTTTCAAACTTATAGAAAATATTAATTCCAAAGTTTCTACGCTAGGTAGCGAGTTTTCAGTAATAATTATTAATGATGCTTCGACCGAAAATAGCCTAGATTTTTCAACTAATTTAGATAATCTTAAATCTGTTCAGATTATAAACATGAAAGAAAATAGAGGGCATGCAAGATGTAATGCTGCTGGATTAAAATATATTAATGAAAAAGAAGAGTTTGATTACGTAATTCCAATGGATGGTGATGGAGAAGATAGGCCAGAAGAATTAATTTTACTAATTGAAAAGATCAAAGAATATCCAAATACAGTTATTACAGCTAATCGAGTAAAGAGATCTGAGGGGTTTATTTTTAAATTTTGTTATGAAGCTCATAAATATTTAACTCTCGTTTTTACAGGACAAACTATTAAATATGGCAATTACACATGCCTCCCAAGGTCAGTAGTTGATAAAATGGTTAATGAATCAGCAACATGGAGTAGTTTTTCGGGGTCATTAGCAAAAGTAGCAAAAGATAGAAAGTCTATTCCCTCAATAAGAGACAAAAGGTATTTTGGGTTGTCAAAAATGAGCTTTTTTAATTTATTAAAACATTCTCTTTCAATTATTACAGTTTTTAAAACAACATTGTTAATTAGATCTGTATTATTTTTAATTGCTTACTCATTCTTAGTGATAGGAAAAATTTCAATCATCACGTTAATACCAGTTATTGGAGTTATTGTTATGATGATTTCAGTAATCTCCCTATCAAAAAGAGAAAATATGCTAGATTTTAAAAATTCTTTAGATAATATTGAAAGCATTAATAAAATTAAATGAAAAAATTTATATCCATAACAATACTTAGTTTCTTTTTAAGTGGAAGTATTTTTTCAGCTGAAAATTTTTCAATTGGCAAAAATATAGGAAATACATTTATCTTTAACAATAAAATACAAATAGATCTTGATGGAGATAATTGGGTTGTAGTTAGAAAAAGTCATGAAGGTTCATATGGAATTCAGCAAAATATTATTGGTATTGGTAGGGTAGAAAATAATGAAGTCATGGAAATGATTGAAGTTTATAAAGGAAATCTTTCTGGCCTTTATATTGATATTATTAATCAAGCCATTATTGAAATAGTTTTTAAAAATAAAAATGATGGTTGCTATGAAAGACCTGAATATTACCTTTTAGAGTTGTATCGAAAAGGTAGTAGTCATAATTGCATGATAATAAGACATATGGATGTTACAAAAGAATTAAATTATCCTGATAGCTCTGATGGAAAAGCTGCAGCAGCTGCTTACAATAAATGGATAAGAGAAAGCTCACTAAACTTTCCTAAGATAATGCTTGAGTCACAACACTCTTATTTTTCCCGATTAGCAGGAGGGGACTGGATTCAGCTTCGACATTATATTAACCCTAAATTAATAAATGCACCAAAATCAAAGTTTTTTTCAGAAGAAACATCCGAATATCATAAAATTAACATATCCCAATATCCAGAGCATCAGAAAGCCATGAATAAATGGATTGCTATTTCATCAGAATTTCACAAAAATTTCGAAGATATGGTTAATGCTAAAAATAACCACAAACTGAATCTTGATCAATATTACATGGAAATTAAAAAAACTAAGAAGGTGAGCAACGAGCTGACTGATCAATTAAATCAAATAAATGAATTATATAAAGCTGGAGTGCTGACTAAAGAAGAATTTGTAAAGGCTAAAAAAAAACTTTTAAACTAAATCAAATAGCCTTTATTATTGGTAACGAATGAAAGTCAGCTGTATCTATCTTTGAGGAGTGATCTCTCCTCATATTCCATTTTTTATTAACCCCAGCACTAGCTAAACTTATTGTTGATCTGCCATATCTGTAATTTGTACTATCAATAGCTCTCATTAAACCCTTAATTTTCTCATCTTTTTCTGTAGAGAATAAGTTTTTGCTACCATCTGAACCAACCAAACCAATCAATGTTATGCCTGCTTTTTGATATCTATATCCATTAATAAAAATTTCATTTAAAGCAACTAAAGCTGTTTTAACTATTTCAATACTATTGTTGGTAGCTATTGGAAAATCTATAGTTTTAGCATTTGAATAATATACACCTCTATTTTGAAAGGGGCTTGTTCTAACAGAAACAGTTATTGATTTTGCTATTAAAGATTCTGATCTAATTTTTTCTGAAGCATTTAAGCAGTAACTTGCAACTGCTTCTTGAAGTTCTTGAAATTTTTCAACTCTAGTACCAAATGATCTTGATACTACACAACTTTTTCTTTTTGAAGTTTTAGTTTCTAGTGGGATACAAGAAATTCCTCTAAGTTCTAATGCTGTCCTGGAACTTAAAACATTAGAACTTTTTTTGATCCAAGTATTTGACATATTTTTTAATTGTTTGGCATTATAAATTCCATTTTGATGATAGAATTTAGTTAACTGTTTACCAACTCCCCACACATCGTTGATATCTATCTTTTCTAGTAATGGATCAATATTTTCAATTCCTATTAAGTTTGTGACACCAGATTGTTTTTTCTTTGCTATATGATTTGCAATTTTGCTTAGCGTTTTGGTTTTAGCAATACCAATACTAGTTGGAATTCCTGTCCACTGTAAAACAATACTTCTAATTTCTTTTCCCACATCTTCTACTTCATCATCTGGATAATTACTTAAATCTAAAAAAGCCTCATCTATTGAATATATTTCTAACTGAGGATTAAATCTTTTTAAAGTTCTCATCACTCTTCTGGATAAATCTCCATATAAAGAGTAATTTGAAGAAAATACATAAACTTTATTTTTAAGTATTATTTCTTTAGCTTTAAAATAAGGCTCTCCCATTCTAATACCAAGAGCTTTAGCTTCATTTGATCTTGCAATAATACAGCCATCATTATTAGACAATACTACAACTGGCTTATTTCCAATTTTAGGATTGAACAATCTCTCACAGGAAACATAAAATGAATTACAATCTACTAGTGCTATCTTTTTAGTATGTTGAATGAATGACATAAGTCACAACTCCCCAAATAAATACTTCAGTTTCATCACCAATAATTATTTTATCTTCAATATTTTTTGAACCCGATGTTAAAAATTGACTATCGTTTGATTTAACAAAACTTTTAACAACTAATTCATCATGAACATTTGCAACCACTGTTGAAAAATTTTTAGGTTTTAAACTTCTATCAACAACTAATAAGTCACCATCATAAATACCAACATCGGTCATCGATTTTCCTTGAACTCTAATAATAAAAGTAGCGGGGACATTTTTGATTAAGTGAACATTAAGATCTACATCCTCTTCGATATAATCCGTTGCAGGAGAGGGAAAACCTGCACCTGCTTTATGTAGATAAAAAGGAATAGTTATTTTCATGTTCTTGTTTTGTTCTAATCTATAGACCAGTTATACAGTGCACGCAATAGGTTGTATTTCGAGTCTGTAACTGAATCAAAGGTGAATCAAAACGTGAACATTGAAACTACATTTTGTGCTCTTGTGGATAACTTCAACCAGAGATAGTTTAAGCCTCATATTAAAATGAAAAAAATTCTATCAATTATGTTTCTTGGCTTAATTATAAATTCTAACAGTGTGGCTTATGAAGAAGCAAATTACGAAGTAGTGAAGCAAAATAACATTTATGAAATCAGAAAATATCCTGATCGTTTAGTTATTGAAACATCAATATCAAATGAAGGCAACAGTTTTAGAAAATTATTTAACTATATATCGGGCAATAATGAGAAAAATGAAGAAATTAAAATGACAACACCAGTTACCCAAATGGAAAAAAAAGGAAATATGACTATGCAATTTTATTTACCTTCAAAATTTAATAAAGAAAACACACCAGTTCCATCTAACTCAGATATAAAAATTTTAAACATTAAAGAAGGCTATTATGCGGTTATTAGATATTCAGGAAGAGCTTCTAATAAAAATTTTACTAAACATAAAGGCATTTTAGAAAATGAATTAAAAAAAGATGATATATCAATTTTGAGTGCAGCTATTAAAGCAACTTATGACGGACCTTTCACGTTGCCTTTACGTAGAAGAAATGAAGCAATGTTTGAGATTAATATAAAAAATAAAGGAGAAATATAAATGAAAAGATTAAAATGCCATTGTGGAGAGGTAGAAGCAGAAATAAATGTACCTGACAACTTAGAAAAAGTTTTAAAATGTAATTGCTCAATTTGTAAAAGAAAAGGAGCAATAATGTCTATGGTTAAGAATGAAGATTTTAAAATTGTTAAAGGTGAAGATAAATTGAAACTTTATCAATTTCATTCAAAAATTGCGAAACACTATTTTTGCTCTAACTGTGGAATTTACACACATCACAACCCAAGAGCTAATCCAACTATGACAGGATTTAACCTTGGATGCATAGATGAAATAAATACTTTTGAATTAACAAATATTGCAGTCAACGATGGTCAAAATCATCCTCTTGATAAAAAATAATTTTTTATGCAAGAAGTTAATAATTGTTTTAGCAAAGTAAAAAAAGATTGTCTTAAATTTATTGCATCTCAAGAAACTAAGAAGGATAAATTTAAAAACAAAGATAAGATGATTAAATCTTTTTTAATCCCAGTTAGTTTTTGGATAGAAAAAAGAGTTAATAAAAAAAAACCATTAATAATCGGTTTAGCTGGAGGACAAGGATCAGGCAAAACAACTATCTCATCAATTTTAACTTTAATTTTACAAAAATATTTTAAGTTAAATGTTTTTAAAGTTTCTATCGATGATTTTTACAAGACAAGAAAAGATAGAAGGTCATTATCTAAAAATAAGCACCCTTTATTAATGACAAGAGGAGTTCCTGGAACCCACGATATAGATTTAATGTTAAATTTTTTTAAAAAAATTAAAGATAAAAATTTTAAGAGTTTGCAAATTCCAACATTTAATAAAGCGATAGACGATAGATGTTCAAAAAATTTATGGCATAAAATTAAAACAAAGCCAGATGTGGTAATCTTTGAGGGTTGGTGTGTTGGAGCAAGACCCCAGTTAAACAACCAACTCAAAAAACCAATTAATTCACTTGAAAAAGTTTATGATCAAGGAGTTAAATGGAGGGCTCATGTTAACAATCAATTGAAAACTAAATATAAAACCTTATTTAACCAATTAGATGGATTATTATATCTAAAAGCTAAAAACTTTAATTTATTAAGAGAGTGGAGACTAAAACAAGAGAGAAAGCTTTGGGCTCAAACAAAAAATAAGAAAAATCTAAAGATTATGAGCAGTGGGGACGTAATAAATTTTATGCAGACTTATCAAAGAATTACTGAACAAATGTTTAAAGATGCGGTAAAAAGTTCATCTATAATAATGAATTTAAATAGCAATCATCAGATTGAAAAGATAAAATTTAAAAAATAATGAAAAAAATAATTTTAATACTATTCTCAGTTTTGTTCTTAAACCAACACGTCTTGGCAGTAACTTTATTTGAAGCTCTTACAGAAGCTTATAAAAATAATACTGACTTAAATGCTGAGAGAGAAAATATTAATATTTCAGAAGAAGATTTAAAGATTTCAAAAAGTAACTACTTACCCACAGTCACAATTTCTGGAAGTAAAAGTCAAGTAGACACAAGCAAATTGACTAATAGGGCAGGAGTTGAGCAGTCAGTTAATAATGTTGATCCCGCCACCCAATCTATAAAAATTGAACAAACATTAATAGACTTTAGTAGAAATGCAGATGTACAAAAAAATGAAATTGGAATTAACCTGGCTAGTATAAAATTATTAAAAAAAGAGCAAGAAGTTCTATTAAAAGCAATTGAAGCTTATTCAGGTTTAATATTAGCTAATAAAAAATTAAAAATTAATCAAAGCAATCTTAATTTGTTAGAGCGACAAGTTGAAACTAATAGAGCTAGACTTGAAAGAGGTCAAATTACTCTATCTGATTTGGCTCAATCTGAGTCCTCATTAGCTGAAGCCCAAGCAAATTTTATTCAATCTAAAAATGAAATAATATTTAATAAGCTAAATTATGAAAATGTTATTGGACCAATTGCAGATATAAATAGTTTAAGTAATAATTTTGATATTAAGCTTATGCTTCCAAGCAATTTGAATGATGCAATTGATACTTCAAAAAAATATAATCCAGAATTAATTATTGCAAAATTAGAATATGAACAATCAGAAAAAGATGTACTTATTTCACGATCTGATTTAGTACCAACTGCAAAACTTTCTTACGAAAATTCTAGATCTCAAGATTTGAGTTCATCATATGATGAGAGTAATAAGAGCACTTTAAAAGCAACTGTTACTTGGCCAATATATTCGGGTGGGAAAAATAGATCTTCATTAAATAAAAGCCGAAACTTACAAAATAGAAAAAAACTATTATTAAACAGCGTTACAAAAACTAATAATAGTAATGTAGCAATCTCATGGTCCACACTTCAGTCTTCAAAAAGTTTATTGAATTCAGTTAATTCCCAAGTTAAGGCAGCTGAAATTGCGAATGAAGGAATAACAGCTGAGTATGAATCGGGGCTTGGAAGGTCTACTTTGGATGTTATTCAATCTAACTCTATTCTGCTGAACTCTAGAATTACCTTAGCAAATTCAGAAAGAAACTATCTGCTTGCTCAATTTAATGTTCTAAAGTCTATTGGTCTATTAAATAGCAGCCACCTAAAAATTAAGCAATAACATCAATTTTTCCATAAAAAATTAACTATTGAAAATGAGAACAAAATGTGTACATTTAACACACGATTCGAACACTAATTATTAAATAAAAAAGGCATGAAATGACTAAAAATAACTTAAAAGTAGTAAAAACTACAAAAGCACAACAAGCAGAAGGCAACGAAAAAAGCAAAGCTTTAGACGCGGCAATGGCCCAAATTATCGATAATTTTGGAAAAGGATCAGTTATGAAACTTGGCCAAAGAAGAGCAATGGATATCGAGTCAGTTTCAACTGGATCATTAAGCTTAGATGTAGCGCTTGGAATAGGTGGCTTACCAAAAGGAAGAGTTGTTGAAGTCTACGGACCAGAATCATCTGGTAAAACAACCTTAGCATTACAAGTATTAGCAGAGGCTCAAAAAGCTGGTGGAACATGTGCGTTTATAGATGCAGAGCATGCTTTAGATCCAATTTATGCAAAAAAACTTGGTGTAGACACTGAAGAGTTATTAATTTCACAACCTGATACTGGTGAGCAAGCTCTAGAAATAGCGGATACTCTAGTTAAATCAGGATCAATTTCTGTTATCGTAATTGACTCTGTTGCGGCACTAACACCTAGAGCTGAAATTGAAGGAGAAATGGGAGATCACCACGTAGGACTTCAATCAAGATTAATGAGTCAAGCCTTAAGAAAGCTAACAGGCTCAATCTCAAGTACAAATACAATGATGATTTTTATTAACCAAATTAGAATGAAAATTGGAGTTATGTTTGGAAGTCCAGAGACTACATCTGGTGGAAATGCACTAAAATTCTATTCATCTGTTAGATTAGATATCAGAAGAATTGGTGCCATTAAAAATGGAGATGAAATAATTGGTAACTCAACAAGAGTTAAAGTGGTTAAAAATAAAGTAGCACCACCATTTAAAGTTGTTGAATTTGACCTAATGTACGGCAAAGGTATTAGTAAAGTAGGTGAATTAGTGGACCTTGGTGCAAAAGCTGACATTGTTGAAAAAGCTGGAGCTTGGTATGCTTATAAAGGTGAAAAAATTGGCCAAGGAAGAGAAAATGCTAAAACTTATTTAGAGCAAAATCCTAAAATTGCAGCAGAAATTGAAATGGCAATTAGAGAAAAAGCTGGAGTGATAGCAAAAAAAATTGAAGGTAACCCTCTTGATCCAGAAAAAGCAGCAAAAGATCAAATTGAGGATTCTAAAGTGGAGATAAAAGAAGAAGTAACACCTCCATCTAAAAAGAATTAGTTAAAGTCATCTTTAATTATTAAAAGGCGCTTAGTTTAAGCGCCTTTTTTCCCTACACTTATCTAGACATCAAATAAAAAAGCTGTATTTTAAATGTATGGCTGACAAAACACTAAATCAAGTTAGAACAACTTTTTTAGATTATTTTGAAAAGAATGATCACAGGATAGTTGAGTCTAGCAATTTAGTTCCAAATAATGATCCGACATTAATGTTTGCAAATTCAGGAATGGTACAATTTAAAAATGTATTCACTGGATTGGAAAAAAGAGACTATGTAAGAGCCACAACCTCACAAAAATGTGTAAGGGCAGGTGGTAAGCATAACGACCTTGAAAATGTAGGTTATACACCAAGGCACCATACATTTTTTGAAATGCTTGGAAATTTCTCATTTGGAGATTATTTTAAAGAAGAAGCAATTAGTTACGCATGGAATTTAATAACTAAAGAGTTTGGGATTGATAAAAATCGTCTTTATGTAACAGTTTACCATAATGATGAAGAGGCATTCAACTTTTGGAAGAAAATAGCTGGTTTTAGTGATGATAGAATAATCAAGATAGCAACATCAGATAACTTTTGGTCTATGGGCGATACAGGACCTTGTGGACCATGCTCAGAAATATTTTATGATCATGGTGAGCATTTAGAAGGTGGCTTGCCTGGTACTAAAAATGAAGACGGCAACCGGTTTATAGAAATATGGAATTTAGTATTCATGCAATATGAGCAAATTTCAAAAGATAAAAGAATAGATTTACCTAAACCATCTGTGGATACTGGTATGGGTCTTGAGAGAATAGCTGCACTAATGCAGGGAACACACGATAACTATGAAACAGATCATTTTAAAAAACTAATACTATCTGCATCTGACACATTAAAAGTTAAAGTAGATGAAGTTAACCAATCTAGCTTTAGAGTGATAGCAGATCACTTACGAGCAAGTTCATTTTTATTAGCAGAAGGAGTTTTACCATCTAATGAAGGTAGAGGATATGTGCTTAGAAGAATTATGAGACGTGGAATGAGACACTCACATTTGCTAGGTTCCAAAAAACCAGTCTTCTATAATATCTTTAAAACACTCCTAGAAGAAATGTCTAACAATTATCCTGAGCTAGAAAGAGCACAATCATTAATAAAAGAAACTTTAAAAACAGAAGAAGAAAAGTTTTTAGTTTTATTGGATAGAGGAATAAAAATATTAAATGAAGAGTTAGAGAAAGTAGAAAAAATATTACCTGGTGAAGTGGCATTTAAACTTTATGATACATTTGGTTTTCCATTAGATTTAACTGAAGATATTTTGAAAAATAAATCACTGACTGTAGATGGGGAGAAGTTTGATTCATTAATGAAAGAAAGCAAAGAATTAGCAAAAAAAAATTGGAAAGGATCAGGGGATAGTTTCATAGATCAAATATGGTTTGATATAAAAGATCGTTTAGGAGCAACTGATTTTTTAGGATATTCCACAGACAAAGCAGAAGGTGTAATTACTTTAATTCTTAAAAATAATAAAGAGGTTCAAGACCTACAAGAAAATGATGAAGGAATTATAATTACAAATCAAACACCTTTTTATGGCGAGTCAGGGGGGCAAGTTGCTGATACAGGAATAATTTCTAATGAGGTTTTTGAATTTGAAGTAGCTGATGTTCAAAAAAAACTAGGGGATTTATTTGTTCATTATGGAAAAGTTATAAAAGGTTCAGTTAAATTAAAAGACAGTGTTGAATTAAAAATAGATATACAGAGAAGAAATAATATTAGAGCCTACCACTCTGCTACTCATTTATTACACGAAGCGTTAAGAAGAGTTTTGGGTGAGCATGTAACTCAAAAAGGATCTTTAGTTCAGTCTGATCGATTAAGATTTGACTTTAGTCATATGAAGCCTATCTCAGAAGAAGAGATGGGAAAGATTGAACATTATGTTAACTCAATAATTCAAAAAAAGTCAGAAGTGAAAACAAGAATAATGACACCTAAAGAAGCCGTTGAGAATGGTGCCTTAGCTTTATTTGGAGAAAAATATGGTGATGAAGTGAGAGTTTTGTCTATGGGAGACGAGGAAGGTAAATTTTTCTCAACAGAACTATGTGGAGGAACGCACGTTGTAAATACAGCTGACATTGGAAAATTTAAGGTTATTAGCCAATCATCTATTGCAGCAGGCGTAAGGAGAATTGAAGCATTAAGAGACACGCAGTTAGTTGATTTTTTAAAAAAGAAAGAAAACTTATCTAATCTGTCAGATCAAAAAAATGAGGCAGTTATAAAAGAATTAGAGACAAAGATTATTAAATTAGGGGGAAAACCTAATCTTCAAAATAGTGATCAAGTAGCTTTGATAAAAGACCTTAATAGACAATTTGATCAACTTTCAGTTAGCTCAATATTAAAAGATAAAAAAAAAAACAAAATCAATGATCAAATTATTAATGGGTTTAAGGTTAGGTTTCAAAATATTATAGATTTACCATTTAAAGATCTACGTAAGCTAATAGATGAAGGAAAAAAAGAAATTGGTGATGGATTAGTAATAATTTATGCAATCAATGACAATAAAGTTGGATTAGCTGTAGGTGTTACCAAAACATTAGAGGGCAAGTTTGATGCTGTAAAAATTGTTAGAGCTGGTTCAGAAGTTATTGGTGGTAAAGGTGGTGGTGGAAGAGTTGACTTTGCACAAGCTGGCGGAACGTTGCCTGATAAAATTGAACAGTCTTTTGAAAATATTAAAAAATTAATTAATTAAGCGTTTTCTTAAGCTGACCATCAAGTTCATCTAAAAATTGATTAGTAGTTAAGTAATTGCTTGAGGGCCCAATTAAAATTGCCAAGTCTTTTGTCATTGATCCATTTTCAACACAATCAATACAAACTTTTTCCAATGTAGTTGAAAATTTAATTAAATCTTCATTGCCATCTAATTTTCCTCTATGTGCCAAACCTCTAGTCCAAGCAAAAATTGATGCAATAGGGTTTGTAGAAGTCTCTTTACCTTCTTGATGCATTCTGTAGTGCCTAGTTACAGTTCCATGAGCTGCTTCAGCTTCCATTGTTTTTCCATCAGGCGCAAGAAGCACACTTGTCATTAATCCTAACGACCCATATCCTTGAGCTACAGTATCTGATTGAACATCACCATCATAATTTTTACAAGCCCAAATATATTTA
The DNA here is from genome assembly GCF_047717815.1 of Candidatus Pelagibacter sp. Uisw_113. Taxonomy (GTDB): domain Bacteria; phylum Pseudomonadota; class Alphaproteobacteria; order Pelagibacterales; family Pelagibacteraceae; genus Pelagibacter. The sequence goes on along the minus strand of NZ_CP159809.1, from coordinate 959,896 downwards.
CCACTCCATTTCATTGCACAAGCAACCATGTCATCAATTAGTCTGTGTTCATAGGTAATATTAAGTTTATTAAAATTAGATTTAAATTCTTTATCAAAAATTTCCTGGAAGATATCTTTAAATCTGCCATCATAAATTTTTAGAATGGTGTTCTTTGTAGAAAGATATACAGGCCATTTTTTTATTATTCCGTAGTTAAAGCAAGATCTTGCAAAGTCTTCTATAGATTTATCCAAATTGTACATTGATAAAGCAATTCCTGGTCCAGGAAAATTAAAGACCTCATATTTAATTTCATCACTACCATCTTCTGCAGTCCATTTAACTTCCATTTTACCTTTACCTGGGACTTTAAAATCTGTTGCTCTATATTGATCACCAAAAGCATGTCTTCCAATAATTAAAGGATCTGTCCAAGTTGGAACAAGTTTTGGAATATTTTTACAAATTATGGGCTCTCTAAAAACTGTACCTCCAAGAATATTTCGGATAGTTCCATTTGGAGATCTCCACATTTTTTTTAACTTAAATTCTTCAACACGTGCTTCATCTGGAGTAATTGTTGCACATTTTATACCAACGTTATGTTCTTTAATTGCCTTAGCAGCATCTATGGTTATTACATCATCTGTATCATCCCGGCTTTTCATGCCAAGATCATAGTATTTAATATCTAAATCTAAATATGGTAAAATCAGTTTACTTTTAATGAATTCCCAAATGACTCTAGTCATTTCATCACCATCTAGTTCAACTACGGGATTTTTAACCTTTATTTTAGCCATAAATGAATAATATATAATAGTAATTGTAATTTAGTGCTTTATATACATATTAATAAAAAATTATCAAATAGAAGCTTATGTTAGAGAAAATTTTCCCAAAAATTCATTCTGAAGGATACAAATTTTTAGCTATAGCTATTATTGCAACAATTTTTTTATATTTCCTCAGTACCTTTCTAGGATTAATTGGTTTGGTATTATCTATATGGGTTTATTATTTTTTTAGAGATCCTGAACGGATTTCAATAAATGATGAAAATTACCTAACGAGTCCAGCAGATGGTGAGGTTTTAATGGTTCATGAGGTTGATGGACCAAAAGAACTAGGTTTAGAAGATAGAAAATTCACTAAGATTAGTATTTTTATGAACGTATTTGATTGTCACGTAAATAGAACACCTTGTGAAGGTAAAATTTTAGAAATACTTTATAAGCCTGGAAAATTTTTAAATGCATCACTTGATAAAGCAAGTGAAGATAATGAAAGAAATTATTACAAGATAACGAATAGCCATGGAGAAGACGTTATTGTTGTTCAGATTGCAGGTTTAATTGCCAGAAGGATTGTATGTGAATCTTCAAAGGATCAAAATTTACAACAAGGTGAAAGAATTGGAATGATAAGATTTGGAAGTAGGGCTGATGTTTATTTTGAAAATTATGAAACATTAATTAAAGTAGGACAAAAGACAATTGCTGGTGAAACGCTATTAGCTAAAAGATAGCTTATGGAACAACCTAAAAATAATTTTAAAATTGTATCAGATAAAAAAGCTAGAATGCTTTTACCTAATGCACTGACATTAATAAATGTATGTATTGGGTTAAGTTCTATTAAATTTGCATTAGATGAAAAATTTGAACTATCAATTATAGCTATTATTTTTGCAGCAATTTTTGATACATTAGATGGCAGAGTTGCAAGGATGTTGAAAGGAACTTCCTTGGTTGGAAAGGAATTAGACTCATTAGCAGATTTAATTAGTTTTGGGGTAGCTCCAGCTTTTATAATGTACTTCTGGTCTTTAAATAATTTGGGCAAATTCGGTTGGTTACTTACAATGATTTTTGTAGTTTGTGTTGCTCTTCGACTTGCAAGATTTAACGTGAGCTCAAACTCAGAACCATCATGGAAAGATAATTACTTTGAAGGTGTGCCGTCACCTGCTGGTGGAATTTTGGTATTGATGCCGTTAATATTAAGCCTAAGTGAGACAAATTTGATCAAAATTAACTACGATATAGTTGTACCAACATTCTTTATTTTGATTTCATTTTTATTGATTAGTAAAATTCCAACATTTGCTTTTAAAAAGATTTCCATACCACGTCGTATGACAATTTTTGCATTGTTTGGTGTTGTGCTATTTTTTGGACTTTTGTTAATATATACATTTAAAGTTTTGGTTATTTGTGGATTAATCTATATTTTCTTAATTCCATTTGGATACTTCAGTTATCGAAAAATTTATAAACAGAAAATTTTAAGTGGTGAAAATCATGATAATGATGATCTTGAAGACATACTGTAGATGAAAAAAAATGTAATTGTATCTCTGGCTGACTCAAATTACTTTGAATTGCTTAACGAATTAGTCGATTCTATTAAGAGTTTTGAAAAAAGCAAAGATACAGCAATCTGCATTTTAGATGCTGGTTTGTCCGAGCAACAAAGAAACATATTATCTAAAAAAGTTGACGAAATTAAATCAGCCGAATGGGACATTGATGTTCCAGCGTTTAAAGTAAAAGGAAGGGAGTGGTTAAAGAGTCAAGTATCTAGAGCCTTCTTACCAAAATATTTTCCTAGTTATGAAAAATTCTTATGGATAGATTGTGACGCTTGGGTAGCAGATTGGAACTCAATAGAGCTTTATTTTAAAGCCTGTGAGAATGGTAAATTAGGAATTACCCAAACTTTTACACCTGGATATAAAATAATGTCAAAAGTTAATTGGTTATTTGGAAAAGTGGCAATAATTAAATCTCAAAATTTTAAACATGCAATAAAATCAAAAATTGGAATAAATAAAGCGCGAAAACTTGCCTTTGCTCCACATATTAATATTGGTGTTTTTTCTTTAGAAAAAGATTCACTTGGATGGGTTTCTTGGCAAAAGAATCTAGAACAAACTTTAAAAAGTGGAAATATTTTTGGTTCAGAAGGTCTTGCTATCAATATGTCTGTCTATATAGATGATTTAGAAACAGAGTTCTTACCCCATAATTGCAATTGGTTAGTTAGTAATCTTTTACCAAAATTTAACGAACAAGAAAAAAGTTTTGTAGAACCTTACCTACCTAATCATAAATTAGGCATAATACATCTTGCTTCTGGAATTTGGGATGGTGATAAAGATATGAGATTACATAAAGAGGTAAAAATAAATATAAAAACATTAGAAAATAAAATTTTATTAAAAAGTTTAAGGTTTGGTCATTAATTGAAAAAGAATAGAATTTCTAAAAATTGGATTAATAAACAAAAAAGAGATATTTATGTTAGACAATCTCAGGTAGATGGTTATCGAGCTAGATCAGCATATAAATTAATAGAAATAGATGAAAAATTTAAGATATTAAAAAATGGAATATCAGTAATAGATTTAGGTGCATCGCCAGGTAGCTGGTCTCAATATATTTCAAGAACAGTAAAAAGTGGAAGATTAGTTTCAATTGACATAAAGGGTATGGAAGAAATTGAGAATACAATTCAAATCAAAGGTGATTTTACTGATTTAGATTCTCAAAAAAAAATAAAAGGCTTATTCAAATCAAAAGTCGATGTTGTTGTGTCTGATATGGCTGTTAATACAACGGGTATAAAAGATATAGATGCAATTTATACAGGGGAACTTGCAATGGAAGCCATGAATTTTTCTAAAGAAATGTTGGTTAAAGAAGGACGATTTGTCTCTAAGATTTTTTTAGGCTCATCATTTAACGAAATAGTTGCCTTAGGCAAAAAATTATTCAAAGAAGTAAAGGTATTTAAACCTAAGTCTAGCAGAAAAGAATCTAAGGAAAGTTTTATTATTTGTAAAATCTTAAGATAGGGACTTTTTTTTTCAGAGGAATCATATATACATGATTATGGATCCCATAAAAGAAGCTCTTACCTTTGATGACGTCACAATGGCACCAAAATACTCAGAAGTCCTACCTTCTGAAGTTGATACCAGTACAAAATTATCATCTAATTTAACATTAAAAGTACCTTTATTATCCTCTGCAATGGATACGGTTACAGAGAGTAAAATGGCTATAGCAATAGCTAAAGCTGGAGGTATTGGTGTAATTCATAGAAACCTTAATATTAAAAAACAAATTGACGAAATTAAAAAGGTAAAAAAATTAAATTTATTAGTTGGTGCAGCTGTTGGAGCTGGTCCTTTAGAGCTTAAAAGAGCAGAAGCTATTTTAAAAGAAAAGGTGGATTTAATTGTTGTTGATACAGCCCATGGACATAGCAAAAAAGTTGCAGAAATTATTAAAGCTATAAAAAAATTAAAAACAAACAAAACAACTCTATGTGCTGGAAATATTGCAACTGCAGAAGCTGCAAAATTTTTAATAAGATTAGGAGTAGATATTATTAAAGTTGGAATTGGACCAGGATCAATCTGTACAACTAGATTAGTTGCTGGTATTGGTGTGCCTCAGCTAAGTGCAATATTAGCTGTTAAAAAAGGTGTGAAAAATAATAAAGTAAAAATTATTTCAGATGGTGGAATTAAATATTCTGGTGATTTAGCTAAGGCACTGTCAGCAGGTGCTGATGCAATAATGATAGGTTCTTTATTTGCAGGTAGTTTAGAAACACCTGGAAAACTAATTAAAAAAAATGGCAAGTTATTTAAAAGTTTTAGAGGAATGGGCTCTGTAGGAGCAATGAATAAAGGATCAGCTGATAGATATTTTCAAACCAAACAAAAAGATATATCTAAATATGTTCCAGAAGGAGTAGAAGGTTTTGTAAAATACAAAGGTGATGTTAAAAGTATAATTTATAAATTAATTGGAGGCTTAAAATCATCTATGGGCTATCTAGGTGCAAAAAAAGTTCCAAATCTTAAAAATAAACCTAATTTTGTAAAAATAACAAAAGCAGGTTTTTATGAAAGTATGGTTCATAATGTTGATCAAGTAAAAAATGAAAGTAAATATTAATGAAAAAAATAAATAAATTAATAATTGTGGTAATTATGCTTTTAAATTTTGGCAGCTATTCTTTAGCAGAAAACAATTTTTTTGAAAAAGGAAAAAATAAATATGACAAACAGAAGTATGAAGAATCTAAATTTTTGCTTCAAAGAAGTATTATTTTTAACCCAAAGGATCAAAACTCATATTTATATTTAGCAAAAATTTATAATTTTGAAGAGAATGAAAAAGAAGAAAAAAAAAATATAGATACAGTGCTCTTATTGAATCCTAAAAATGAAGAAGCTAATTATATGCTTATGGAAATAGAGTTAAAAAGATCCAATTATTCCAAAGTAAAAGAATTAGCGGATAATTTTTCTAAAATTTGTAATAAATTATGTAATAAAAAAAATTCTATTTTAGAATCCTTAAAGAATTTAGAACCTAAAAATGAGTCTTAATAACAATTTAAGTAAAATTTTAATAATTGATTTTGGTTCTCAATTTACTCAATTAATTGCAAGAAGAGTAAGAGAATTAGGGGTTTTTTCAGAAATAGTTAGCCACAAAAAAATAAAAATAACCCAAATTATAAAAGATAATATTGCTGGAATAATACTGTCTGGTGGCCCTCTTAATGTTTATGAAAATGACAAATTTAAATTTGATAAAAAGATTTTAAAACTAGGAGTTCCAATCCTAGGTATATGTTTTGGACACCAGGTATTATCAAAATTGTTAGGTGGTAAAGTTAAAAAATCAAAACACAGAGAATTTGGTCTTGCTACTATAAAAAAAGTATCAAATAGTATTTTAACCAAAAATTTTTTTAATAAAGATAAGACAAGTAATGTTTGGATGAGCCATGCTGATCAAGTATCCAAAATGCCAAGAAATTTCAAAATTATAGCATCTACAAAAAATTCTAAATTAACAATAATTGAAAATACTAAAGATAATTTTTATGGAGTGCAATTTCACCCAGAAGTAACACACACTAAAAAAGGAAAAATCTTATTACGTAATTTTGTTTTCCTTATATGTAAAACTAAAAAAAACTGGTCTTTAAAAGATCAAAAATTAAAATTAATTAATGGAATTAAAGAACAAGTAGGTAATAACAGAGTAATTTGTGGATTGTCGGGTGGTGTTGATAGTAGCGTGGTTGCGCAATTGCTAAGTAAAGCAATCGGAAAAAAATTAACTTGTATTTTTGTTAACAATGGCCTTTTAAGAAAAAATGAAGAAACACAAGTTGTTAATACATTTAAAAAAAAATTAAAAATGAATTTAATTTATGTCAATGCAGAAAAAGAATTTATTACAAAATTAACAAATGTGTCTGATCCAGAAAAAAAACGAAAAATTATTGGAAATTTATTTATTAAAATATTTGAGCGATATGCAAAAAAAATTAAAAATGTTCACTTTCTTGCACAAGGTACTCTCTATCCTGACGTAATTGAAAGTAAATCCGTGACAGGTAGTCAAACTTCAAAAATAAAATCACATCATAATGTGGGTGGCCTTCCAAAAAGAATGAAATTAAAATTAGTGGAACCTCTTAAATTCTTATTTAAAGATGAAGTTAGAAAATTAGGGTTGGAACTTAATTTATCCAATGATTTGATCTCGAGACATCCGTTTCCTGGTCCGGGCTTAGCTATAAGAATGCCTGGTATTATAACTAACGAAAAAATTAAGATTTTAAAAGAAGCCGATTTTTATTTTATTAAAGCTTTAAGAGATCATGGATTATACGATAAAATTTGGCAAGCTTATGCTGCTTTATTGCCAGTAAAAACTGTTGGTGTTATGGGAGACAACCGTACGTACGAGCATATTTGTTTATTAAGAGCAATTACATCTGAAGATGGAATGACTGCTGATTTTTTTGATTTTCCTAAAGGTTTTATGCAATCAATTTCTAATCAAATTATTAACAATATTAGAGGAATTAATAGAGTAGTTTATGATGTTACTTCAAAACCACCAAGTACCATTGAATTAGAGTAATACTTTACTGTAGAGTACAAATTATTATGAAATATTTACATACCATGATCAGAATCTCAGATGTAGAGAAATCATTAGATTTTTACTGCAAGGGACTAGGTTTAATCGAAACTAGAAGAATGGAGAGTGAACAAGGGAGGTTTACTTTAATTTTTTTAGCTGCACCTGGTGATGAAAAGGCTGAACTAGAACTTACTTACAATTGGGATGGTGATAAATTAGGTGATGGATCTCGTAATTTTGGTCATTTGGCATACCGTGTCGAAAATATCTATCAAACGTGTAAGAGACTTAAAGATATGGGCTATACAATTAATAGACCACCTAGAGATGGCCATATGGCATTTGTAAGATCCCCTGATAATATTTCTATAGAAATCTTACAAGAAGGAAATTTAGAAATTAAAGAACCGTGGGCATCAATGAAAAATAATGGTATTTGGTAAAAAATGAATAGTAAGATTATTAACTTTATTGAAAAAAAAAATAAATCTAAAATTATAAGTCTTACTGCTTACTCTAAAAATATTGCATCTATTATAGATAAACACTGTGATCTTGTTTTGGTAGGTGATTCCCTTGGATCTGTACTTTATAATTTTTCTTCTACAAAAAAAGTGACATTAGATATGATGATTGAGCATTCTAAAAGTGTAAGGATGGGTGTTAAAAAAAGCTTAATGGTAGTAGATATGCCTCATAACACTTACCGAACCTCAAGAGAAGCTTTACGAAATGCAAAAAAAATAATCGCTAAAACGAAGTGTGATGCGGTCAAGCTTGAAGGTGGTATAAAAATTGTTCAAATAATCAAAACTTTAATTAAGAACAAAATTCCAGTAATGGGTCATCTTGGTGTTCTTCCACAGTCTGCAACAAATTTTAAGTTTAAAGGAAAAGAAACAAAAGAAAGAAAAACTATTTTAAGAGACTCTAAGCTCTTAGAAGAAGCTGGTGTATTTTCAATTGTTTTAGAGTGTATCGAAAGTTCTCTAGCAAAAGAAATTACAAAAACGATTAATATTCCCACGATTGGAATTGGTGCCTCAGTATATTGTGATGGACAAGTTTTAGTTACAGATGATCTTATAGGATTAAATAAAATGAAAGCTAGATTTGTTAAACGGTATTCAAATATTGAAAAAAAAATAAATGATGCTGCGCTAAAGTTTAAGAAAGATGTAATTACAAGTAAGTTTCCTACTAAGAAACATTCATATTAGATTAAAAATATTGTTTAAATGTCTCGTTAATTGACAAAACACCATAATCATTTAATCCACCAATTATTAATTGTAGTGCCACAATTAAGATAAAGCCTAGGCCCACATAAGCTATCCATAAGTTTTTTTGAATATAATTTGCTAAATAAGTGGCCAATGCTCCAGTTAATATTACAGATAAAACAAGACCAAATATCATGAAACCAAAATAACCTTTTGCAGCACCAACTACTCCAATAACGTTATCAAAGCTTATCGTAATATCTGCAAATAAAACCTTATAAATGCTTTTTATAAATGAAGGTTCTGTAGATTTTTTTACTGGTGATTTAATTTTATTTTTCATTTCAACTAAATCTTTTCTTAAATCATTAACAATCCAAATTAGAAGTAGCCCACCTAAAATTTTAATATAATAAAATTCAAATAGATAAGTAGCAAAAATTGCAAAAATAACTTTAAAAACTAAAGCTCCAGCAACACCCCAGAGAATTATTTGTTTTCTATTTTTTGGTACAAAGTTAGCAGCAATCAAGCCAATAATAATAGCGTTATCAGCAGCTAAGATGATATCTATAAAAATGATTTGGGTTAAAATTATGAATTCTTCAATCAAGATTTTTTTATAATATTAAATAATTATTTTAATTCAATGATTTAATATTTAGACTTCTTTGTTCCGTCAATAATTTCTTTTAGCTCCTCATACTCTTCACAATTACAAGTTTTTAAAACTTCTAACCTTTCTTTAGCCATATCTATTCGGTTTGTAACTACATAAAGCTCACCAAGGTACTCATTTATCCCATTGTGATTGGGCTCAACTTGTAGACCTAGTAGATAAAATTTCTCACCTTTTTCATAATCTCCAAGTTTTCTAGTTGTGAAACCTAAATAATTTAAAGTATCAGCTTGAAGTGGTTTTTTTTCATTAGATTTTAAAAGAAGCTTTTGTGCTTTTTTATATTTTTTTTGTGCTTTTTCAATTTTACCTTTTTTTTCATATTTTTTAGCAGCTTTAATTAAATTCTTTGCTTTCGTATAATTTGAGGAACCATCAGAGGAATCACTAGCTGTACCAGCTGAAAAAGAATTATTAGTGAGTGCTATAATTATTAATAAAGTATAAATAAGTTTTTTCATATTTTAGTTAAATTTATCCATTTTATTTAAAGGTTTTAGTTCTAAGCCATTATCAACCAAATTATCTCTAATATTTTTTGCAGTTACTAATGAACTCTCATTATCACCGTGTATACAAACCGAGTCAATCTCGCAAGGTATCTGTTTACCACTGAGACAATTTATTGCCTGATTTTTAACCATGTTCAATACATGTTTCTTGGCTAATTCAGGGTCAGTGATTAAAGCGTTTGGTTTGCTTCTAGAAATTAAATTTCCATTATCTTCATAATTTCTATCTGCAAAAATTTCACAAGCTATTCTCAGATCACTTTTCTTAGCAGCAACTTCCATTTGCGAACCGGTTGGTACCAGATAAATGATATCTTTATTAATCTCTTTTATTGCCACCGCTAGAGTTGTGGCTAATTCCAGGTCTTCACAAGCCATGTTATTAAGAGCCCCATGTGGTTTAATATGAGTAACATTTTCATTATATTTTTGAGCAATTTTTTGTAATATTTCATATTGATCAAAAATTAGTTTTTTTATTTCTAAGGAAGTTAAATTCATTCTTTTTCTTCCAAAGTTTTCAGGGTCATTAAATGATGGATGGGCACCCAAACTAACACCATTTTTTTTTGAAATTTGAATAACCATCTCCATTGTTTGTTCATCACCTGCATGGTAGCCACATGCAATGTTGGCAGAATTTACAATATTAAGTAGTTCAGGATCATTCTTGATAGAATGAAACTTAGATTTTTCTCCTAAATCACAATTGATATTAATTTCCATACTCTTTAGTCTCTAGTATAACATGGCATGGTTAAAAATATATCAAATCTTGGTGATGCAGCTGTATATTGTGATTTTGGCTCAGAGGTTAATGAAAAAATAAATGCAAATGTCATAGATTATTTTCACCATATATCAAAATTAATAAAAGATAAAAAAATTGAAGGAATAATTAATTTAACACCCTCTTATAATAAATTAATCGTTAATTTTGATTTATCTATAACCAATTATAAAAAAATCAAAAATTTTATAGAAGGTTTAACTATTAGTAGAGATATTAAAGATAATAATCAAAAAATTAAGATTCCAGTTTGTTGTGATGATGAGTATGGATTAGATTTTTTGAGGCTAACTAAAAAATTGAATATAGATAAAGATAAAATATTAGAACTATATTTTGGTAAAGAATATTTTTGCTACATGACAGGATTTATTGCTGGTATGCCTTTTCTGGGAGACGTTAATAAAGGTATTAGATGTGATAGATTGGAAACGCCAAGAGTAAAAGTTCCAAAGGGCTCTGTGGCTATAACCGAACAGTTTACAAATATTTACACTTTTGAAAGCCCTGGTGGCTGGAACATTATCGGCAACACACCTAAAAAGGTTTTTGATCAATTAAATTTATTAGACCCAACCTTAATTAAACCAGGCAACAAAGTGATCTTTTATCAAATCTCTAAGGAGGAGTATCTAGACTGGAATGAGTAATTCATATTTTGAAATTATAAGATCTGGAGTTAACACAACTATTCAGGATAGAGGAAGAAATCACATGTATTATGTGGGTATTACTGTAAGTGGGGCAATTGATCAAAGAAATTATAAACTAAGCAATAAGTTAGTTGGTAATAATTTAGATGAAGCTGTTATTGAATTTGCTTATCAGGGTCCACTTCTAAAATTAAAAAATGGGAAAATTAATCTTAGTGTTTCTGGAGATGTGCTCTTCAAGATAATTAGAAAAAATTCAAACATTGAAAATGGTGTTTGTTATAAAAGCTATATTTTAGAAGACGAAGATCAAATTGATTTAATATCAACAAAAAATACTGCTTATGGATATTTATCAATTAGTGGTGGTTTAGAATTAAATAAAACTTGGAATAGCTATTCTATAAATACCAAAGCTAATGTTGGTCCAAATAATGGAAAAAAATATTCTATAAAAGATAAAATTTTTATAAAAAATTCTGATTTTAAAAAAATTGAAGAAATAGAAATTAATTATAGAGAAGTTCCAGACAATATAATTAGAGTTATTAAAGGTACTAATTTTGATTATTTTTCAACAGAGGCTCAAAATAATTTTTTTAACAAAGAATTTTCAGTTACAAAATTAGCAGATAGAATGGGTATTAGACTAAGTGGTCCCAAGTTAGAAAACATTGCTAGCACTAATATTAAATCTGAAGGTCTTGTAAAAGGAGTAATACAAGTACCTGCTGACGGAAACCCTATTGTTATGTTGTCTGATCATGGGACTATAGGTGGATATCCCAAAATAGGTGTTGTTATTTCAGCAGACTTAGATCGAGTAGGTCAATTGACACCAGGCACTATTATAAATTTTAAGGAAGTAAGCCTTGAAGAAGCTCAGAATATATTTAAAGCATACACAGAAGATACAAATAAATATTTAAATGAATGTAATTAATAAAATTCCTGGTCCATTGCTGATTTTTATGGGAGCTTTAAGTTTAAGTTTTGGTGGGCTTATTGTGAAAAAATTTGAAGGCTCTACAGAGTGGCAAATTCTTTTTTGGAGATCTCTATTTTTTACGCTTACAGTTTTAGCCTTTCTAATAATTACCTATAAAAAGAAAACTTTAAGCTCTTTCTATAAGTCGGGATTACCAGGTTTTTTTGGTGGTATTATATTATCATTTGGATTTTGTGGTTATGTATATGCAATGTCAAATACATCAGTTGCTAATACTAATTTTATAATATCATTACAGATTTTATTTCTTGCAATTTTTGGTTACTTATTTTTAAAAGAAAAAATTTCAACAATCACTTTAGTTTCAATAATATTAGCAATAACAGGAGTTACCTTAATGGTTGGCAATGATTTGAGACCAGGTAATCTTTCAGGAAATTTAGCTGCATTTACAATGCCTATCACATTTGCTGTTTTAATCATGATTGTAAGAAAATTTCCCACAGTAGACATGATTCCTGCTCAATTTGTTGCTGGAGTAAGTTCATGTTTAATAGGGTTGAGCGTATGTATTTACTATTCACATAATTTAATGGTTTCACCTAATGATATATTTTTAGGTTTCTTAGCAGGCTTTTTTCAAGTTGGTTTTGGTTTTATATTCATTACCATCGGTGCACGTAGTACACCTTCAGCAATGGTTGGAGTAATTATGCTATCCGAATCTGTTTTAGGGCCTGTTTGGGCTTTTTTATTTGCAGGTGAACGGGCATCATTATTTACATTAATTGGAGGTGCAATTATTCTATTTGCTGTTTTACTTCAGTTTTCATCGTTGCTTTTATCCAATAAAAAAGAAAAAATTATTAATTGACTCTGACATACATCTGGTAGATTATTCTTAAATACGGGAGAGACTACAAACCATCGTAGCGCCGAAGGAGCAACCACCCAGGAATCTCTCAGGCAAAAGGACCGTAACATATTAACTCTGGAAAGAGATTAAGTTCTCGCCGACGGAATAAAACTCTCAGGCAAACATACAGATGGGTACAGTGAGTTAATATGGAAAATATAAAAACAGCACTTTATAATTTACATCAAAAGCATGGAGCCAAGTTTGTTTCATTTGCTGGTTATCAAATGCCAATTCAATATTCTAAAGGAATTATTGACGAGCATAAAAGTACAAGAGAAAATGCTGGTATTTTTGACGTGTCGCATATGGGTCAGCTATTCATTAAAGGAGATGACACATTAGCAAAAAGTCTTGAAAGAATTTTTCCAGCTGAATTGAGTAACGCTAAATTAAATCAGTCAAAATATAGTTTTTTAATGAATGAAGAAGCAGGAATTTACGATGATTTGATTATCACTAAAGTTGAAGGCGGTTTTAACATTGTATTGAATGCTGCTTGTAAGAATACAGATTTTAAACTTTTATCTAAATTACTGGATAATAAATATGAAATGATTTTAAGTGATGAGCTATCTCTTATAGCAATACAGGGGCCAAAGGCAGTCCAAATATTAGAAAAAATAATTAATGGAGTATCAGATTTAAAATTTATGAATGGTGATGCATTTAACCATCTTAAAGAAAATATTTATATCACAAGATCAGGCTATACAGGTGAAGATGGTTTTGAAATATCTATAAAAAATGATGATGCAGAGGTGTTTGTGCAAAACCTCTTAGATGAAGGGGCCAGTTTAATTGGGTTAGGTGCCAGAGATACCTTAAGATTAGAGGCAGGACTTTGTTTATATGGTCATGACATGGATATCAATAAAAGCCCAGTAGAAGCCAATTTAAAGTGGGCAATATCAAAGAATAGAATTCTTGAGGGTGGATTTATTGGATGTGAGAAAATTAAATCTCAAATCGAGAAAGGGGTAAGCAAGATCCGTGTAGGTATTAAGCCAGAAGGTAGAATTATAGCTAGAGAAAAAACCTCAATATTTAGTGAAGATAATAAAAATATTGGGGAAATTACAAGTGGAACTTTCGGACCGAGTGTTCAGGCCCCAGTCGCCATGGGTTACGTAGAAAATTCATTTTCTAAAATTGATACTAAGGTTTTTTTAGAAGTGAGAGGAAAAAAATATCCGGCAATTATAAGTAATTTGCCATTTTATAAAAAAAGTTATGTGAAAGGAGTCAGCAAATGAGTGAAGTAAAATATTCAAAAGAACATGAGTGGATAAAATTAGATGGAGATACCGCTGTTATAGGAATCACACAACATGCAACCGAAATGCTAGGTGATATTGTTTTTGTAGAGCTACCAGAGATAGGGTCCTCTGTTGTTAAAGATGGTAATGCAGGTGTTGTAGAATCAACAAAAGCTGCAAGTGATATTTATACCCCTGTATCTGGAGAAATTATCGAAAACAATCAAACAATTGTTGATGATCCTGCAAAGGTTAATAACGATCCAGAAAATGATGCGTGGTTTTTTAAATTAAAAATTACTGATAAGTCTGAAATGGATTCATTAATGAATAAAGAAGAATACGAAAAATTTTCAAAAGAAAGTGGTAGTTAAATGTTAAAAAATGCTCAAAAAGATTTTATACAAAGACATATAGGTCCATCAGTTGATGAACAAAATGTTATGCTTAAAGAATTAGGCTATAAAAGTCTTGATGATTTAATAAAAGACACTGTACCAGAAAAAATCCTTCTTAAAGATGACTTAGATATTGGAGATCCAAACTCTGAATATAAAGCACTTAGAAAACTAAAAGATATAGCTAAAAAAAATAAAGTTTATTCTAGCTTTATAGGAATGGGTTATTACGGAACTTATACACCATATGTAATACTTAGAAATATTTTAGAAAATCCAGGATGGTACACTTCTTATACTCCTTACCAGCCAGAAGTAGCACAAGGTAGATTGGAAATGTTATTAAATTTTCAACAAATGATAATTGACTTTACAGGAATGGACATTGCTAATGCCTCTCTTTTAGATGAAGGAACAGCAGCAGCAGAAGCTATGGGATTAAGCTATAGAATATCTAAGTCTGAATCTAAAAAAGTTTTTGTTTCAAAAAATTGTCACCCTCAAACTATCGATGTTATTAAAACAAGAGCTGAACCTTTAGGTTTAGAAATAATAGTTGGTGACGAAGATAAAGATATTAAAGAAGATATTATATGTGGTATTATTCAATACCCTGGCACCCTTGGAGATATAAAAGACCCAAGTGAGGCTATTAGTAAAATACATAAACATAATGGAAAAGCAGTTCTTGCATGTGATTTGTTAGCACTTGCTAAACTAAAAACACCTGCCGAATTAGGTGCTGATATTGCAGTTGGTAGCTCACAACGTTTTGGAATTCCAATGGGTTATGGTGGTCCACATGCAGCATTTTTTGCTACAAAAGATGAGTATAAAAGATCAATGCCAGGTAGAATAGTAGGTGTTTCAGTAGATAAGCATGGAAAAAAAGCATACAGACTTGCACTTCAAACAAGAGAGCAGCATATAAGAAGAGATAAAGCCACGAGTAATATTTGTACTGCACAAGCATTATTAGCAATAGTCTCTGCAGCTTATGCTGTCTATCACGGTCCGCAAGGTATTAAAAAGATTGCAGAAAGTGTTTCTCAACTGACTAAAAATTTTGCAGATAAACTAAAGCAATCTGGTTATGAACTTTATTCAAATGATTTTTTTGATACGGTAACAATAAAAACTCTAGATAAAACAGAGAAGATATACAAAAATGCTTTAGATCAAGGAGTAAATATCAGAAAAGTGAATTCTGAAATGCTAGCAGTATCTTTTGATGAAAGAAAAAATCTTTATAGAGCAAATCAGTTATTAAAAATTTTTAATTGCTCAGAAACAATTAAAGAATCTATGAATGAAAGCTTGTCTAATATTCCTAAAAATTTATTAAGAACTTCATCTTATTTAGATCATCCAGTTTTTAATAGATACCATTCAGAAACAGAAATGCTACGTTATCTAAAAAAATTAGAAGACTCTGACATTGCCCTAAATAAATCCATGATTGCTTTAGGATCGTGCACTATGAAACTTAATGCAGTTTCAGAAATGATACCAGTTACCTGGAAAGAATTTTCACAGCCACATCCTTTTTCTCCAGTTGAACAAATGGATGGTTACAGGGAATTATTTACAGATTTAAAAAACTGGCTAAGGTCAATTACTGGGTTTTCTGGAGTTTCATTACAACCAAATGCTGGAGCTCAAGGTGAGTTTGCTGGTTTAATGGTGATACGTAAATTTCATGAAAAAAATAATGAAACAAATCGTAACGTTTGTTTAATTCCAAGCTCTGCACATGGCACAAATCCAGCAAGCGCCCAAATGGTTGGTATGAAAGTAGTTGTTGTGAAATGTGATCAATATGGAAACGTAGACTATGAAGATTTAAAAAATAAAGCTGAACAACATTCGGAAAATTTAGCTGCTCTTATGGTTACTTACCCGTCAACACATGGTGTATTTGAAGAAAAAATAACTGATATTTGTGAATTAATCCATAATCATGGTGGACAAGTTTATATGGATGGAGCAAATTTAAATGCATTAGTAGGAATTGCAAAACCAGGTAATTTTGGACCAGATGTTTGTCATATAAATTTACATAAAACATTTTGTATTCCACACGGTGGTGGAGGACCTGGCATGGGACCAATAGCATGTAAAAAGCATTTAGAAATATTTTTACCAAAGCATTCTGTAATTAAAGATTGTGGCCCGGTCACGGGAATGGGAGCGGTATCTGCAGCACCTTGGGGCAGCTCAAGTATTTTATCAATTTCATGGATGTATATAAAGATGATGGGCTCTGAAGGCTTAAGAAAAGCATCACAAGTTGCAATACTAAATGCAAATTATATTGCATATAAATTAAAAGATTCTTTTCCAATTTTATATAAGGGTAAAAGCGGCAATGTAGCTCATGAATGTATCATTGATATTAGAACTATAAAAAGTGAAACAGGGATTACAGAAGAAGATATTGCAAAACGATTGATTGATTTTGGCTATCATGCCCCAACAATGTCCTGGCCAGTTGCTGGTACAATGATGATTGAGCCTACAGAAAGCGAAAGTTTGAGTGAAATTGATAAGTTTTGCTCTACTCTTATAAAGATAAAACAAGAGATAAATAAAATTCAGTCTGGCGAATATGACAAGACTGACAACCCATTGAAGAATGCGCCACATACTCACGTTGAATTAACATCCAATAAGTGGGATCATAAGTATGAAAGAGAAGAGGCCGCTTATCCTTCAGAATTTTTAAGAACAAATAAATATTGGCCTCCAGTTGGTAGAGTAGATAATGTTTATGGAGATAAAAACTTGTTTTGCACATGTCCATCTATGGAAGAGTACGAAGATACAGCAGCTTAGATACTTACCAAGATGAAAATTGCTGTAGTAGGTGCGGGTATATCAGGATTGAGTGCTGCTTATTATCTATCCAAAAAACATAAAGTTGATTTATTTGAAAAAGAAAATCAGTTTGGTGGTCACGCAAATACAATAAAGGTTGCTTACAAACCTAATAAAGAAATTCCAATAGATATTGGATTTATGGTTTTTAATAAGCAAACATATCCAAATTTAATTAATTTTTTTTTAGAAAATAAAATAGAGATTGAAAAAAGTGATATGTCATTTTCTGTTGCTGTAGAAAATAGTGGCTTAGAATATTGTGGAAAAGGATTAAGTGGAATTTTTTCCAATAAAAAAAACTTATTTAATCTAAAATTCATAAAAATGTTTTTTGAAATTTTAAGTTTTTATAAAAACTGTGAAAAAATAGAAATTAAAAAAATTAAATCAATAACATTAGGAGAATATTTAAAAGAAATAAAAATTTCAGATTATTTTATTAATTATCATATTATACCAATGGTATCTGCAATATGGTCGATGCCACCATATGAAGCAACGCAAATGCCATTATCTTTTTTTTTAAGTTTTTTTAAGAATCATGGACTATTTAAAATTAAAGATAGACCTCAGTGGTTTACGGTTGCAAATCGAAGTAAAACTTATGTTGATAAGATAATAGGTCAAGTTAGTGGTGAACATTTTAAGAATTACAATATAAATAAAATTACCAGAAATGATTTAGGTGTTAAGATTTTTTATGGAGAAGAAAATGAGTTCTTTGATTATGATAAAGTTGTAATAGCAACCCATGCAGATGAAGCATTAAAGATAATTGACAATCCAACTCTAGATGAGGAGTCAATATTGAAAAAATTTAAATATAGAGCTAACACTGCAGTAATACATTTTGATGAAAGTATTATGCCTAAAAATAAAAAAGCATGGTGTGCTTGGAATTCTTCAATGGATTCAGCTAATAATGAAAAGACAGCTGTAACATATTGGATAAATCAGCTTCAAAATTTAAAGATAGATAGAGATATTTTTTTAACGATAAATCCATTTAAAGAAATTCCAAATAATAAGATATTTAAAAAGGTAGCATTTACTCACCCTTATTACGATACAGAAGCATTAACCAATCAAAGCAATCTACACAAAATTCAAAATAAAAAAAATATTTTATTTTGTGGCAGTTATTTTGGTTATGGTTTTCATGAGGATGGAATAAAGTCATCTATTGATATGCTAAAAACACTTAATGATTAAAAATTCTTATATTTATACAGGAAATGTCATTCATAAAAGGTTTAAACCCAAAATTCATAGCTTCAATTACAGAGTATTTTCACTACTTATAGATTTATCAGAAATAAACTTATTGCACAAAACCTTAAAGATATTCTCATATAATAAATTAAATATTATTAGTTTCTTTGATAAGGACCATGGAGCAAGAGATGGAAGCTCTCTTAAGGACTGGGTTTTAGTTAATCTAAAAAGAAATAATATTAATACTAATGATGTTCAAATTAAACTTTTATGTTATCCAAGAATATTTGGGTATGTGTTTAATCCGTTAAGTGTTTTTTATGTGTATGACAAAAATTCAGATTTAATATCTATTTTATATGAAGTTAAGAACACATTTGGTGAACAGCATGTTTATATTTTTAAAACTGAAAAAGATCAAAATTTAGTTCAACATGTGTGTAAGAAGAAATTTCACGTGTCTCCGTTTATTGAAATAGATTGTATTTATTTTTTTAGACTTTTAAAACCTGGTAATAAAATATCTGTAATAATTGACCTCAATGATCAAGTTGGTAAAATATTATATGCTTCACAAGATGGAATTAAGAGTGATTTAAATAATAAGAATTTAATAAGATCTTATCTAAAACACCCATTAATGACATTTAAAATTATTATAGCGATACATTTTGAGGCATTTAAATTGTGGACAAAAGGAATTAAATTTATAAAAAAAAAAATTAAAGTTAAAAACAATATTTCTATGGAAAATTAATATGAATCACTAAGTTAAGAATATTTTATAGATTACTCTTTTACACTTTCCATGGAAACAAATGTAGAAGTAGATGCAACATTTGGCAATGAGGATATTTTTTCAGATAATAATAAACGATATGTGTTTATATTGTTAGTTCTAACTTTTAATAAATAATCAAAGTTTCCTGCAATCATATGGCATTGTTCAACAGCCTCTAATTTTCTTACCTCAGAATTAAATTGTTCTAGTGCTTTAGCTCGCGTATCTGATAAAGAGATTTGAACAAAGGCTATGTGTGCCTTTTCTAACTTTTTAAAATTTATATGAGCATGATAGCCAAGAATATATTCTTGTTGTTCTAATTTTTTAATTCTACTTTGGCATGGTGAAATTGATAGGTTAACAGCTTTTGCTAGCTCACTAAGCGTAGTTTGTGCATTCTTTGCCAGTAGTGAAATTAACTGTTTATCTATTTTATCTATCATAGTAAAATTTACCAATAATTATTAATATACAATATAATTTACTATTTAAAAGATATTAATTAGTAATTAATTCTATTATTCGTATTAATACAGTAATTATTTTTAGTCATTTTAGTCTAATTTTCTAGTAATTTATCAACAAAGTTATTTATTATGAATCATATATTCAAACACAAATATACTGACCAAGCTTCATTGGTTAATAATCACTTAATAAAAACAATTGGAAACTTTTCAGAAATTAATCACAGTAAAATTGATAACCTTTCACGTCAAATCATCGACAGCGCGATAAATTATAAAGAAATAAGCTCATTTGCTAAATTAATACATGAGTTTTCATTGACTAGTAACGAAGGTGTTGTTTTAATGTGTTTAGCAGAAGCATTACTTAGAATACCTGATGCCGCAACTATAAATGATTTAATTGAAGATAAAATTCCTATTGGAGATTGGAATAAACATATAAAGAATGAAAATGATGTTTTCGTAAATATTTCTTCTATAGCATTTTTGTTAACAGGAAAAATAGTAGAAGAAAAACCACAAGAAAATAAAAATATTTTAGTCAAGATGGTTAAAAATCTAACTGTACCATTACTAAGAAATGCCATTAAACAAGCAATAAATATTTTAGCTAAACAATTTGTATTTGAGAGAGATATAAAAAAAGCAATTAAACAAAGTGATAATAAAAAAAATACTAAATACACTTTTTCATTTGATATGCTTGGTGAAGCAGCAGTAACTTATGAAGATTCAGAAAGATATTACAGTCAATACGAAGAAGCTATTTTACAAACAGGAAAAAGTTTAAATCCACAAAAGAAAAGTATTTCAATTAAGCTATCATCATTACACCCAAGATATGAAAGAAACAAATTTGATTTACTAAAAAAAGAACTATTGCCAAAAATTTTTAAACTTGTGGAATTAGGTAGAGAAAATAAAGTAGATATTTGTATTGATGCTGAGGAAGCTGATAGAT
Organism: Candidatus Pelagibacter sp. Uisw_113; assembly: GCF_047717815.1. Classification (GTDB taxonomy): domain Bacteria; phylum Pseudomonadota; class Alphaproteobacteria; order Pelagibacterales; family Pelagibacteraceae; genus Pelagibacter. The sequence continues at coordinate 939,257 of NZ_CP159809.1, read as the reverse complement.
TAAATTTATCACTTTTCATGTTTAAAGATATTATCGAAAGCAAATTAATTGACAATGTTTATCATGGTTTTGGATTTGCTATTCAAGCATATCAAAAGAGAACATTTTTCTTATTAGATTGGCTCAATGATTATTTATCTAGTGTTGATAAAAAAATTAATATTAGATTAGTCAAAGGTGCATATTGGGATACAGAAATTAAAATCGCTCAAGAAGAAGGTTTTGAAAACTATCCTGTTTTTACAAAAAAATTTGCTACAGACATATCTTATCTGGCTTGTGCACATAAACTGTTAGTAAACAAAAATATCTTTTCACAATTTGCCACTCATAATGCACATAGTATTTCTTATATTCATACTCTATTTGAAAATACTAATTTTGAATTCCAAAAATTGCACGGGATGGGTGATGAAATATATTCATTTTTAGAAAATAAACCTGATTTTAAATGCAGAGTATATGCTCCGGTAGGAGGCTATAAGGATTTATTGCCATATTTAGTTAGAAGATTATTAGAAAATGGTGCGAATACATCTTTTATTCATCAGCTAAAATCCAAAAATTTTGATATTGATAAATTGATTCAATCACCACTTTTGAAGCTAGATAAGTTAAAAACTGACAAAATTCCTTTACCAACGAGCATTTTTGGCAATAGAGATAATTCAAAAGGTCTGGATATAAGTGAAGAATCTGTGATTAACAATTATAAAGTTATTAAAAAACTAAATAATATAAATGCATTTTCAATTATAAATGGTGAAGATAAAAAATCTGATAAAAAATTCGATATTATTTCACCAAGTGATTTTACCTTATTAGGTTCAAAATATTTTGCTACAAATCAAATTGTAGATGAAGCAATTAATAGCCTAAAAGATTATTCTATATCTTGGAAAAATTTTCCAATTAAAAAAAAATCAGAAATTATTTTAAATTTTGCCAATTTAATTGAAGAAAATTTTAAGGAAATAATTGAAATATGTGCACAAGAATCTGGCAAAAGTATTAAAAATTCTATAGCTGAAATTAGAGAAGCTGTTGATTTTTGCAGGTACTATTCTAAGGAAGCAAACTTAATATTTAAAGAACAAATTCTTAAAGGTCCAACAGGTGAACTTAATAGATATAGATTAATAGGAAAGGGATTAACTTTAGTAATTAGCCCATGGAATTTTCCTATAGCAATTTTTGTAGGACAAACAATAGCTGCACTAATTACTGGTAATGTTGTTTTAACGAAACCTGCAGAACAATCTTCTTATGCAGCATATTTTATAATTAAACTTTTATTAAAAGCAGGATTACCTAAAAATTCAATTGCCTTGATCTTGGGTGACGGTGCATTAATTTCCAACAAAGTTATTAATGATAAAAAACTTAGAAATGTTTTATTTACTGGCTCTCTAAATACAGCAAAAATTATCCAATCAAACTTACAAAAACAAGAGAGTATTACTAATTTTATTGCAGAAACAGGTGGTTTAAATTGTATGATTGTTGATAGCTCAGCTTTACCAGAGCATGTTGTTAAAGATGTTGTGAATTCGGGATTTGATAGTGCTGGACAAAGATGTTCAGCTTGTAGAATTTTATGTGTAGAAGAAAATGTATACAAAAAAATTAAAGAAACATTAATTGGTGCAATGAATACTCAAGATATTGGAAACCCAGAAAAACTTTCAACAGATATTGGACCAGTAATTGATGAGGAGGCCTACAATAGTATAAAAAAACATATTGATAATTTTGATAATGTTTATCAAACAAATTTTCAAAATGATTTAGGATATTTCATTCCACCAACTTTAATAGAAATAAAAAAATTAATTGATTTAAAAAATGAAGTTTTTGGTCCTGTAGTACATATTGTTAAATATAAAGCTTCAGAATTAAATGAATTAATTGATGACATTAACGATTTAGGTTTCGGTTTAACATTAGGTATCCATAGTAGAATAGATAAAACTATTGATAAAATAGTTTCCAAAGCAGAAGTTGGAAACATTTATATTAATAGAAATATGATTGGAGCCGTTGTTGGTGTACAGCCATTTGGCGGTTTTGAAAAATCTGGAACAGGACCTAAGGCAGGGGGCCCTGAATACCTGAAAAGACTATGTTATGAGCAAAGTATATCAAATAACACAGCAGCTATGGGTGGTAATGCATCCTTATTGGCTGAAGTTGATGACTAAACTTTACTAATAAATTACCATAAACCTCTTACTTTATCTGCAATTTTGCCTTATTTAATTTTCAAATAAAAAGAATTAAGTTTCCGTTTAAGAAAAAATTTAAAAAAATAATAAGAATTAATGTTAATTTATAAAATTTCAGATTCAATCGTATTTAATGCATTAAAAAATATTAAGCATGGTTTTCTTGAAATTAAAAAAGTTAATGGAGAAGTTTTAAAATTTGGTAATCCAGATGATAATTTAAAAGTTTTCTTAGAAATTAAAGATGAAAGCCTTAATTATAATCTGATTAAAAGTGGTAGTGTTGGATTAGGTGAATCTTACATGAAAGATTTTTTTATAACAAATAACCTATCTGATTTAATTGAGTTAACTGCAAAAAATATAAATATTATTTATAAATTTTCAGGTATTTTTGATTTACCATTCATTAATTTTTTAAAAAATAAAATTATAAAAAATACCAAAAACCGAAGCAAAGAAAACATCGCAAAACACTATGATTTAGGAAATGACTTCTTTTCTTTATGGCTTGATAAAACCTTAACCTATTCCAGCGCTATATTTGAGAACCCTAAGCAAGATCTTTTCAATGCTCAGAATAATAAATACCAAAAATTGATTGATCTTTTAAAACCAACAAAAGGAAGTAAAATTTTAGAAATTGGTTGTGGTTGGGGTGGATTTGCAGAATACCTGGGCACTAATTACGATGTTAAATTAGATTGTATTACCATTTCAAAAAAGCAATTTGAATTTGCAAAAGAAAGAATTCATAAATGTGGACTTAATGAAAAAGTAAATATTGAAATAAAAGATTATAGGGATTTAAAGAGTAAATATGATCATATAGCGTCTATTGAAATGATAGAGGCGGTAGGACAAAACTATTTAGATAGCTACTTTAACACAATCAAGAATAATCTAACTTCATCAGGCACAGTGGGTATTCAAGCTATAACTATCGATGATAGTTTGTTTGATAGATATAAAAATAAACAGGACTTTATCCAAAAATATATTTTTCCTGGAGGTTTTTTACCTTCTAGAAACGAATTAAAAAATTATGTTGATACTAATGGTTTAAAATTTGATGAATACAATTCATATGCTGATCATTACTCTGATACTTTGATTATTTGGAGAGAAATATTTAATAAAAAGTGGGACTTGATTAAAGAGCAAGGTTTTGATTTAACATTTAAAAGAATGTGGGAATTTTATCTTTCGTATTGTGAGGCTGGTTTTAAATCAAAAAATATAGATCTAATTCAATTTTCATTACAAAATAAATAACAACAGGAGAGACATGATAAACTTTAAGACATTTAAATTAACAGTATTAATAATTGCTTTATTCTTTACGGCAAGTTGTATAAACAATAACTCTATGAAACCAACAGATTTTAAAAATACAGAACCTTCAATGACTATAGAGAAATACTTTGAAGGTCCTGTTAAAGCATGGGGTCTATTACAAGATCGTAGTGGCAAGGTTACTAGACAATTTAAAGCTGATATGTTTGGTAGTTTTGAGGGTGATATCTTAACTCTTAAAGAAGATTTCTATTGGACAGACGGAGAAAAACAAAACCGAATATGGAAAATCAAAAAAATTGATCAAAATTATTATGAAGGATCTGCACCTGATGTTGTAGGAACTGCTAAAGGGTTTCAATATGGATCTGCCTTTAAATTTGAATATGATTTAATGGTTCCTTTTAAAGGAAAGAATATTAAAGTTTCATTTGATGATTGGATTTTTAAACAAGATGAAGAGGTTGCTATCAATAGAGCCACATTAACAAAATTTGGATTTAAAGTGGGAGAGTTGACGGTATTCTTTAAGAAAAATTAGTAGTCAATTTTTTTCATACCTTTTTCAACTATCTTAAAATACCAGCTACTTGGAAGTATTCTTAGAGTTTTCATTATAAAGGTAAAAGCTTTTGGAAAATGGATTTCAAATCCCTTATTCTTGATTAAACCAATATAGATTTGTTCTGCAGCAAATTCTGGTGACTTTATCATGGGCATAGGAAAATCATTCTGGTCAGTCATTGGTGTTTTAATGAACCCAGGGCTTATCAGGGAAACACGCACGTTTACTCTTTTCATTTCAAAATGTAAACTTTCTGCAAAACTTGTAAGTGCAGATTTTGATGCACAATAACCTCCAGCTGCAGGTAACCCTCTATAACCAGCAACAGAAGAAATTATAGATATTTGACCACCTTTTTTATTATTATAATATTCATAAATTGAGTTGATAGAATTCATTGTACCAAAGTAATTTACTTCCATAATTTTTCTTATTTTATCTAAGTTAAAATTTTTTTCAGATTTTGGATCATGTATCCCAGTGCCAAATACACAAATTTCAATATTTTCAAATTTTTTTACAATATTATTGAAGACAGCTTTACATTGCTCTGTATTTGTAACATCTAAAGGAAATGAATGGATATTTTCATTCTCAGTATGCAACTCCTGTAATAAGTTTTCTCGTCTAGCTGAGGCAGCAACTGTCCATCCTTCTTTAGCAAATTTTAGAGCTAAAGACCTACCAATTCCACTACTTGCACCAGTGATCCAAATTACTTTTTTATCATTCATTTAGTAATGTATAATACGATTATGTTAAAAAACAAATTTTTATCTTTTTTATTATTTGCCATAATAACTTACTCGGCATCTGTTATTGGCGGCATTGCAACTATTGGATTTAAAGAGCCTTGGTATTCATTATTGATAAAGCCATCATACAATCCACCAAGCTGGATCTTTGCACCTGTTTGGACAACACTATATTTAATGATGACTATCGCCATATGGTCTTTTTGGCACAGTAAAAAAAGAGACATAGGTACGATTTATATTTATATCGCTCATCTAATTTTTAATACAACTTGGAGTATAGTGTTTTTTGTTTTTCATAAAATTTTCTTAGCATTACTAGTTTTAATTATTTTAATAGCCTTAATAATTTTATTAATGCAAAGATTTAAGAAAATAACTTTAGTAAGTTATTATTTAATGATTCCTTATTTACTTTGGTGTCTCTTTGCATTATTTCTAAATATAAGCTTAATTGTATTAAATTAAAATAAATTATGGATGATGTTGTAATAGTTGGTGGTGGAATAATAGGAACTGCTACAGCCTATTTTTTATCTAAAGAAGGTAGAAAAGTTAAAGTTATAGAAAGAGATCCAACTTATAAAACAGCTTCTTTTCCATTATCACTTGGTGGATTTAGAAGGCAGTTTTTTCAAAAAGAGAACATATTATTAGGAAAGTTTGCTAGAGAATTTATTTTTCAAATACCAGAATTACTTAAAACTGAAAAAAATCCCAATCCAACAGCGAGTATGGTTACAAATGGCTATTTATTAATGTTTGGTCCAGAGCATGCTGAGGAACAGTATAAAGCCTTAAAAAATCACAAAGCTTGTGATGCTGGAACTAAAAATATCAAAGGTTCCGAACTATCAAAAATATTTCCCTATATAAATGGTGAAGGTATTGAAACAGCAACTTATACAGACAACCAAAGTGAAGGATGGATTGATCCTTTTATGTTTCATGGCGCCTTAAAGAGTAAGGCAATTGAATTAGGTGCAGAATTCATTAAAGGCGAAGTAAAAAATATTTCTGATATCAAAGCTAAAACAATAATATCTGCTGCAGGATGCTGGACAAAAGAATTATTGAAAGATATCCCTGTTGTTCCTCAAAAACATACAGTTTTTAGAGTTAAATGTCCTAAATATATTAAAGAAATGCCATTAACAGGTGATCTTACGACTGGTGTCTACTGGAGACCTGAGGGTGGAGAGTATTTGGCAGGTTCACCCAACTCAGTATTTGATGCTACTGATTTAGAACCAGCTTGGAATGATTTTGAAGAATTGGTATGGCCTGCATTAGCACAAAGAATTCCTGCTTTTGAAGAATTAAAATTAACTGGTGGATGGGCTGGCTATTATGATTGTAACAAATTAGACAATAATGCAGTGGTAGGCAAACACCCTAAATATGAAAATGTATATATGGCTTCAGGATTTACAGGCAGAGGTTTAATGCAAGCTCCTGGAATAGGTAGAGCACTTACTGAATTGATTTCAACAGGATCTTATCAAACGATTGATATAAGTGATTTTTCTGTCGAAAGAGTTTTAGGAAATAATGCAAGACCAGAACCCTATGTTTTGTAAATGGAACATCAATTAATAAATATTTTCCCTCTCTCAATTTATCGTTCTAAAATCGACTTACCAAAAGATATTAAACATGTGATGCTTTCTGAAATAAAACAAATGTATGAAAACACTATTAAGAGAGGAATTATTAGCGAAGATAGTTCTTGGACAGGAGACACACATGGACATGAGTATCTCTATGAAAATCCAAAATTTGATTTTTTTTTCCAAGAGGTTGAAAAACATATTAAGAAATATATTGGTTTATTTGAATTAGATTTAAATCAGTTAGATTTTTATTTTCAAAGAGCCTGGGCAACAGTTTCTAGAGGCAAACAAGGTATAAATGCCCATGCACATAAACAGTCACATTTATCTTTTGCTTTTTATTTAAAAAAAGAAGAAAGCGATGCAAGTATTTATTTTGTAGACACCAATGGTCACAATGAATTTTTACAAGGGTTATTTTCCTCACCATCTATAAGTAAAAGAGGTTTATTTAAAAAAAGAGATATTACAAATTCATCTAGTATAAATATAAATACAAATGAAGATGAAATAATAATATTTCCCTCTAAAACAATGCATGGAACTTTTAAAAATGTCCAAAATAATGAAAGAATATCTATTTCAGCAGATATATCTTTGACAGCTAAAGACTCTTCAGATTTAGAGCAATTAATGACACCTGTCTCTAAATGGAAAAAATTTAAATAAAATTTTTAAGTACCACAAAAAGTTTGATAATTTTTATTACTTAATGGTGGAGGCGATTGAAAATCTGTAATATCATTTTGTTTTTCATATGGTTTTTCTAGAACTGTTAGTAATTTATTCATAACTTCTAAGTTATCATCATTAGCAGCAGCTAATGCTTCTTCAACTTTATGATTTCTTGGAATAATTATTGGGTTTACTGAATGCATTAGTTTTAAATACTTTTCCTGACTGTTATTATTTAATTTTAAGCGGTCTTGCCATTTTTCTTTCCAAATAAGAAAGTTTTCATCATTATAAATTTTATTATCAGAAAATTTTTCGTTCATTAAAAAACAAAAAGTATTAGTGTAATCAGCCTTATTTTTGTGCATCCATGTTAGAAGTTCCATAATTAAAATTTGATCATTTATATCTTCACCAAATAACCCTAATTTATCACGCATCATGTTAAGCCATTTTTCTTCATAAATCTTTTCAAATGAATTAATTGCTTCAGTTGCAATTTCTATACCTCTATCCTTGTTGTCGTCTATAAGTGTTATGATGCATTCTGCAAATCTTGCTAAGTTCCATTTAATAATCTTTGGTTGATTTGAGAATGAATATCTTCCTTGTTGATCAATTGAACTAAAGACTGTTTCAGGATTATAAGTATCCATAAAAGCACATGGTCCGTAATCAATTGTTTCACCACAAATTGATACATTATCAGTATTCATCACACCATGAATGAATCCAATTCGCATCCAGTCAATAACTAAATCAATTTGTTTATTCATTACTGTTTTTAATAAATCTAACGCTTGGTTTTTAGAGTTTTTTATATTGGGATAATGTCGATTGATTACGTAATCAAATAGGATTTTTAAATTTTGCTGTTTTTGTGTAGCTGCAATATATTGAAAAGTTCCTACACGGATATGACTAGCAGCAATTCTAGTTAATACCGCACCTGGTAAATGTGTTTCTCTAATTACATTTTCCCCAGTTTTTACTACAGCAAGACTTCTTGTTGTTGGAACACCTAAAGCATGCATTGATTCACTTATTATATATTCTCTTAACATAGGTCCCAATGCAGCGCGTCCGTCTCCACTTCTTGAGTAGGGTGTTTTTCCAGACCCTTTAAATTGAATATCAAATCTTTCTTTTTTTTTAGAAAGATGTTCACCCATTAGAACTGCTCGACCATCACCTAACATCGTAAAATGACCAAATTGATGTCCCGCATATGCTTGAGCAATTGGGTTAGATCCAGATGGCAATATATTGCCAGAAAATAGCTGAGATAAATTTTGATCATTAATCTTTGTAAAATCTAAATCTAAGTCTTTAGATAAACTCTCATTTAAGATTATTAGTTTAGGAGATTTTACTGGAATAGGATGTTGTTTAGTTAGTAGATCACTAGGCAGTTTTGAATAAGTATTATCAAATGTCCAGCCAATGTTATCAAGATTCAATTTTAAGATCTCTTTAATTTATCAATTTTTTTTCTTATCCTATACCACAAACGAAAACCCCAATTTTTATGATCTTCCGATTTATTTGAAAAATTATAAAGCTTTTTATTATGGTCAATTCCATTTAAGAATTTTTTGTGCTTATGAATAATTCTATCATTAAAAGTATTTAAATATTTTTCATTTTTTAAAGTTACTGAAACATAATCATTCCAACCACATTCAAGAAATTGATTTGCTACAAAAGACTCTAATAAGATAGGGTTGAAATTATTTCTTTTAGCCCAATTGATCAATGCATTACCACTGTCTGGATAAAATCTCCAACAATCTTGAGGCCATCGATGAAAATCACCATTTGAAGGCACATTAAAATAAAAAACTCCGTTAGGTTTTAAAACTCTTAGTATTTCCAAGTAAGTTAGCCAGAAAAATTCAACATGTTCAAACACTGAAGTACTAATAATTACATCATAGGATGCGTCAGGGATTTCTTTAAATGAGTAGGGGTCTTCTAGGACAATATCTACATTATTTCCTTTTTCAATATCTACTCCAGTGTATTCATACTTTATATTCATTTTATTTAATAAAACTTTTGCTCCAATATGATCTGATAAAGATTGACTTCCAAAATCTAATATTTTTGGATGCTTAAAATTTTTTAAATAAGTAGAAAAAAAATTTTCTAAGTTGAGTAGTGCAGAGGAATGCATCTTAATATTTAAACACTTTTAATATCAGCTTGATTTTCTTTAGGACTAACAATTGTTTTAAATTGGTTGGATATTTTTTGAATTTCTACAGAAGAAACTTTGTATTCTGCACACATTGTCTCTTCATCTTTTCCATGACCAGTTACCATGTTAACCATGTGTTCTGGAAAGTGGAATGTTGTAAATACAATTCCTTCTTTAACTTTATCAGTAACTTCGACTTTTAAAGCCACCTCACCTCTACCAGAATAAAGTCTACCAATATCACCAGTATTTAATTCTCTCTTTTTAGCATCATTAGGATGAACTAATAATAGATCTTCAGAAACTATATTAATATTTTTTGTACGTCTTGTCATAGTAGCAGCGTTATAATGTTGAAGAACTCTACTGGTGGTTAAAATTAATGGATAATCTTTTTTATTAGTTGCTATCTCATTAGATTCTTTCCAGTCAAAGTTTTTAAGCTGTCCTTTTCCAATTTTAAAAGTTTCTTTGTGTAAAATTTGAGTATCTGTTCCATCTTCTTGGACAGGCCATTGTAATCCCATTTTACCAAGTCTTTCTCTTGTTACACCTTTAAAGAAAGGAACCACATCTGCAATTTCTGCTAGAACTTGATCAGCGTCATAAGTTGGCTGATCAAAACCTAATTTTTGCATCATATCAGTTACAATATTTCCATCTGTTTTTGTACCAGGCAGAGGAGGTACCGCTGCATTAACTCTTTGAATTCTCCTTTCAGTATTAGTAAAGGTTCCATTTTTCTCTAGGAAGGTTGTTCCAGGCAATACTACAGTTGCAAGTTTTGCAGTCTCACTCATGAAAATTTCTTGCACTACTAATAATTCCAATGCATTCATTGCATCTATAACATGCGCACTATTAGGATCTGTTTGAACAATATCCTCTCCAATAATCCAGACAGCTTTAACATCTTTATTAATTGCACCATCAAACATCTCAGGAATTTTTAAGCCAGCTTTTGTTGGATGAACTACACCATACTTTTCTGTGTAGAAATTTTGAATTTTTTTATCTGCTACCTCGTAATATCCTGCACCTTGATGTGGTTGACAGCCCATATCAGCTGCACCTTGAACATTATTTTGTCCTCTTAATGGATTAACACCAACACCTCTTCTACCAATATTTCCTGTAATCATTGCAAGATCAGCAATTAACATTACTGTTTTAGATCCTTGCTCTTGTTCTGTAACTCCCAAACCATGGAATTCCATAGAGTTTTTAGCTGTTGCATAAGCAATTGCAGCTTCTTTAACAAGTTGTTTTTCAACACCAGCAACCTTCGCTAGTTGATCCATATCTTGTCTTTCAATTTCTTTAATGAAATTTGCAAAACCTTCAGTTCTATCTCTGACAAAGTCTTTGTCATAAAGGTTTGCTTTCATTATATAATGCAACATCATATTTAATATGGCCACATTTGTTCCTGGTCTAAGTTTAATATGATAATCAGCAAGTTTAGCAAGCTCAGTAGTAATTGGATCTAATACAATTAATTTTTTACCCTTCATTACTTGTTGCTTGATTTTAGCACCAGTAACTGGGTGAGCATTTGTTGGATTTGCTCCGATCACCATAAATAAATCTGCATGGTAAATATCTTCTGTAGAATTCGTAGCTGCTCCAGTTCCAAATGTTTGTTGCATTCCCCACGCAGTAGGTGAGTGACAAATTCTTGCACAGCAATCAATATTATTAGTTCCTATCGCTGCTCTAATCATTTTTTGGAAAACATAATTTTCTTCATTAGTACATCTTGCTGAAGAAATACCAGCAACTGCATCTGGTCCATTAGCTTTGGTAATTCTATTTAATTCTTTTTTAATAAAATCATATGCCTCATCCCAAGAAGCTTCTTCAAATTTTCCATTCCTTTTAATTAAAGGAGTTTTTAATCTGTCAGGATGATCATAAAATCCAAAAGCATATCTTCCTTTAATACAAGTGTGACCTGCGTTAACTTCAGATTCTTTAGGAGTAGAAATTGCAACAACTTTATTATCTTTAATTGAAGCTTCTAGATTACAACCAACTCCACAATAAGAACAAGTCGTTCTTACTTTTTCATCAACAGCAACTGATTTAGATTGATATACATCTGAGATGGCATCTGTTGGGCAAGTGTGTGCACAAGCTCCACAAGATACACAAGACGAGTCCCCAAATAATGCATCATTATCTGTTGTAATCTTAGACTCAAATCCTCTTCCACTCATTGTTAAAACAAATGAACCTTGAATTTCATCACAAGCTCTGACACATCTTCCACAATTAATGCAGTTATCTAAATTCATTCTCATGTAATCATGAGAGTTGTCTCTTGGAATACCTTTATGTTGTTTTGGTGCATTATATCTATGATCTGATATGCCTAAATCGTTAGCAACATCTTGAAGTTCACAGTTATTATTAACCTCACAAGTTCCACATTCCATTGGATGGTCGGTTAAAACTAGTTCAACAATATTTTTTCTTAAAGCAGTTAAATTTTCATTGTTTGTAAAAATATGTTGGTTTTCACCAACTGGTGTATGACATGAGGCTACAACTTTAGTTGGACCATCTTTAACTAAAGCAATTTCAACCGAACAAACTCTACAAGCTCCATAAGGTGCTAGGTTTGGATCATTACATAAAGCAGGAACCTTTTTTTCACCAAGATAGCTTTCTACAAATTTTAAAACAGAAGTATGGCTAGGACCAATTTCATATGGCTTACCATCTATATATGCGATTTTTCTTTTTTCTGAGCTCATTAATTATCTTTGACCATATCATCCTTCATTTCATCACCAAAATATTTTAATATATTCATGATAGGCGTAGGTATTGCACCACATAAAGCACATAAACAGCCTTTTTTCATTGTTACTAGCAGTTCATTTAATAGTTTTAATGGAATTTTAGCAGTTTTATTCTTTGCTTGATCAAACATTTCCTTACCACGGTAAGAACCAAGTCTACCTGGGAAACATTTTCCACATGATTCCTCAGCTGTGAATTCGAATAAATGATGAATATACTCAACCATTGGGAAATCTTTTGGAATACTTACTATACTTGCGTGTCCCAACATGAAACCAGCAGCAGTAAATTCTTGAAAATCTAGATTTAATTTTTCTACTTCAGAAATTGGTATAACCCCACCTAATGGGCCACCAATTTGTAGTGCTTTGATAGGTTCTTTAAAACCTCCACCAATATCATTTAAAACTTTTTTCATTGGAGTTCCCATTTCAACTTCGTAAACACCAGGATTATTAAAAAAACTATCAAAACAAACTAATTTTGTACCTGCAGATTTTTTATTTCCAATTGCTGAAAATTTATCAGCTCCATTTATAAGTATACCAGTAGCAGCAGCTAAAGTTTCAACATTATTAACAACTGTTGGTTTTTTATAAAGTCCCTCAGTAACAGGGAAGGGCGGTCTGACATCAACTTCTGCTCTTCTTCCTTCAATTGATGCAATTAAAGCTGTTTCTTCTCCACATATGTATGCTCCTTGTCCAATACAAATATTTAGATCAAAAGAAAAATTTGTTCCAAGAATATTTTCACCTAATAATCCTTCTTTTTTTAAAGAATTAATACATCCATTTATAGCTTCAATAGATTTTGGATATTCTCCTCTAATATATAAAACACCCTCATCACTTCCAATAACATAACCACAGATGATCATTCCAAATAATACTTTTAGTGGCTGATCTTCTAATAAGTATCTATCAGAAAATGCACCAGAGTCTCCTTCGTCAGCATTGCAGATAACATATTTTTTTTCAGATTCTGCTTTTCTACAAAAGTCCCATTTCATTCCAGCTGGAAAACCAGCACCACCTCTGCCCGTTAAATTTGAATCTAATAGTGATTTTATAATTTCTTGCTTATCTGTATTAATAAACTTATTTAAAATATCTTTAAACTGATCTAAATTTGAAAGCTTATCATCCATTAAAAAACTTGTTGAAGCAAAACTTTTTGAGAAAAATTTTTCCTGCTCAATTTTATCTCCTTTAATTATTTCATCAATTTTATCAATATCTTTACCAGCATAGTTTTCACCATCATAATGAAAGGCTTTATTTTCATAACAGTGACCAAGACAAAACATTTCACCAACCTTGTCATCACCTAATTTTTCTTTTAATTTTTTCTTTAAAGACTCTTGTGTTCCAGAACACATGCAAGCACTTCCATTACAAACAAAGGCTTTTTTGGCTCTGTGTGCTGGTCTTAAAAATTCATAAAAACTCTCAGCACCATGAATAGTAGATACACCCATATGATATTCATTAGCAATTTCTTGAATGCCACTTGCATCTTTAGAGTTTAGGGATCTTTCAGAGATTTTCTCAAATAGGTTTTTCTTTAAACCAATTCTGCCTGATAAGTTACTTATATTTTTTGACACATATTACCCTATTAAAATTTTTTAATTTTTTATTATAATTCTCTCATTATTACTATAAATATTAAAGCTATCCTCTTTTACAAAACCAACTAATGTAATGTCAAACTTATTAGCTAAATCTATAGCGAGACTGGTTGGCGCACCTACGCCAATCAAGACACCTATATTTGCCATAAGTGCCTTTTGAACAAGGTCAAAGTTGAGCCTTCCAGAACAGGTTAGAAATTGAGAACTATTATCAAGTAAATTTTTTTTTAAGACAAATCCAATTAGCTTGTCCAAAGCATTATGTCGTCCCACATCCTCTTTTAAGGCAATAATTTCTCCACTCTCATTAAATAGCCCACTAGCATGAATGCCACCAGTCTTTGAAAATTCAGATTGGTTTTGTCTTAATATATCTGGAGATTTCATTATAATTTCATGATGTATTTTAGGGATAGATTTTAATATTTTATCTTTCTTAATAATTTCTAAAGACTCAAGAGATGTTTTTCCACACACCCCACATGAGGAATTAGTCAAAAAATTTCTTTTTATTTTATCAATGTCTATATTCTCTGAATTATTTATTGTAATTATAACTTTATTTTTTAATTTGTATTGTCCAACAGGCTCGCCACTTGCTTCAATATTTTCTATATGGCTGATTTTTTCAATTACTCTTTCATTAAAAAGAAAGCCAGTAACTAAATCTTCATCATCTCCAGGCGTTCTCATTGTAATGGATATAGTATTTTCTATCCAATTTTTTTTATCTTTATATTTGAGTATTATTTGAAGTGGTTCTTCAATGGATATTTGATCATTAACCTCTTTCGATTTATTAGATCTAAATTTTATGACTTTATAATTAGAATTCATTTAACTAGTATATTTAAACTAGCTAAATTTGAAACAAGGAAAAGATTAGCTTTTCCAACTACTTGGGTAGTTTTTCTTTAAAATGAAACGATTTAGAATAACTGCATAAACAATTATTATTATAGAACCAAAAATAATTGGATTTAATAAAAAATCATATGAGACCGCACCAAGTATTATAACAATAGGATTTCCTCCTGCTGGTGGGTGAGTTACACCAAGTAGTATCATTACAAAAATACCAAGACCTACAGCAATAGCTATTTGTAAAAATTGATCAATGGGTAGAAATTTTAAAATTAATACACCAACTATAGATGTTACTAAGTGTCCAAAAAAAACATTTTTAGGTTGAGCAAAAGGGCTTTCTGGATACCCAAAAAGTAAAACCATAGAAGATCCAAATGATCCAGCTAAAAACAATCCATAGGGAGTTTCAAAACTTAAAAATGAAAGAGTTCCAATGGTAATTATTGAAAATATTAAAGCATATAAAGCTCTGTTAAAATTTTCTTTTATTGTATTTATCATATTTTTTTATCTTTATTGTTAATTTAAAGTTTTAGAGCTTTTGAAAGAGTTTTAAAAGGAAGCAACAAACATTCTTTTCTAGAAATATTTTCTGGATTCATTATTTTTTTAAAATCTTTAAGATCTTTTATATTATTTTTTTTTAATTGATCAAAATTTTTATCAAAAAAAAGTTCTGCATTTAAGACAAAATCTGAAATTTTTTCTATCGGAACTTGCATAACCCATCTTGAAAGCAAACTAACTGAGGCTTGGCAGTAAATGCATGATCTACACTGATACCCCATATCTTGAACAATATTGTCTTTAACCATTAAGCTAATTTCCATCTCATCACCACATAAAGGGTTTTTATTCCTTGATTGATGTGTATGCTTTTTAAGCACTTTGTGGTTTTCGGTATTAGATGCAATTTCTAAAATTTCTAAGTCCATTATAATTCTTTAATTAAGAGATTAATGTTTTATATTTTGATTTATGGAAGATAACAATATTTTAGCTGTTGTGCTAGCTGGTGGAAAGTCAAAGAGATTTGGTGAAGATAAAAACAAGACAAAACTTGGTGATAAAACATTGTTAGAACACGTTTTATTAAAAATTAGCAATAGATATGAGGAGATACTTATTGTCTCAAGCCACAGTATAGATACAAAAAAAATAAAAAATGTAACAATAATTCCTGATTGTTTTGACGACTTTGGACCATTAGCAGGAGTTCTGAGTGCAATGAAATGGGTTAAAGAAAATCAAAAATCGTATCAGTGGATTGCAACATTTCCATCAGACACACCTTTTTTTGAAATATCAATAATTGATGAGTACCAAAAAAGAATTAGACTAAAAGATAGCCTGTTATATTTTGTTAAGTCAAACAACAAAAGACACAATATTTTTGGCTTATGGTCAATTGAATTACTAAAATCACTTGAAAATGATTTGATTAATAATAATTTTAGAAAAGTAGAGGATTGGGCAAATAAAATAGGTGTAAAAACAATTGATATTGAACCTAAAAAATTTGATCCTTTTTTTAATATAAATACTAAAGAAGATCTAGAAGAAGCAAAAAAAATACTAAAAAAAAATTAAAATGATTAATTATAAAGAAGCTAAAAAAATTTTAATAAAATCAAAGATAAAGATTAAAGATGAAATTATTAACTCATCAAAGTCATTAAATAGGATTAATGTAACAGATATCTATTCAGCTGTAAATTATCCAGCAGGAACTAATGCTGCATTTGATGGTTTTGTGATTAATTCAAAAGATACAAGTAAATTAAATAAAAGTAACTCACAAAACTTCAAAATTTTAAAAACTATATCTGCGGGGGATAATCCATCATTAAAAAAAACAAATAAGTTTGAAGCTGTAGAAGTAATGACAGGTGCTCTTATACCTAAAAATTTTGATACTATAATTCCAATAGAAAAAATTGTTTTTGATAAAAATAGAAAATTTATTGTAATAAATGAAAAAATAAAAGACAACCAACACATCAGATATGCTGGATCAGATTATAAAAAAAGAGATTTAATAATCAAAAAAGGTACTATTATTCAACCTTCTCATATATTAGCCTTTAAAACATTAGGCATAGTGAACATTAAAGTTAAAAAAAAGCCCAATATTTTATTTTTTTCAACAGGAAATGAAATTTCTAATAGTAAAAATATTGCTAATTGGAAAGTTAGAAACTCTAATAGTCATTACATAAAATCCTTATCTGATAATTTCTTATTTAACTTTATAGATGGTGGTGTTTTAAGGGACAAAGATGAAAAACTTTTTCAAAAAAAAATAGAAAAAAGTTTTAAATCTAAAATAGATATTATAATCACATCAGGTGCTGTATCTGCAGGTAAACATGATTTTGTTCCCCGCATAATTAAAAAATTTAGTTTATCTAATTTTTTTAAAGGTGTCTCGATTAGACCTGGTAAACCAGTATTGTTTGCAAAATTTAAGAAAACTGAAAAAGCTATTTTTGGGTTACCTGGTAATCCTATTTCTTCATCTGCCTGCTTTAGGTTTTTTGTTTACCCCTATCTGCTTAATATTCTAGGGGTTAAAGCTGAAAAACCATTTAAAGCTAAATTAAAAAATGGTTATTCTAAGAGTAAAAAGATTATTAGATTTTTAAAAGCAAAATTAACCTCAACTAATGATGGAAAAATAGAATTACAGGTTTTAAAAGGTCAAGAATCTTTCAGAATTAAATCATTTGTAGTGTCAAATGTATGGGGTCTATTCAAAGATGGACAATCTATATTCAAAAAAGGGGAGCTAATTGACTGTTACTCTCCCATTGGCTCAAATATTAATATCTTTAAATAGACCTCATTTTTATTGTAGTGCTAAATAATTACCATTAAATATCAATTATGATTGAGCTAAAAAATGAAAAAATTGCAATTCCAGTAGTTTTATTAGCGGGTCTTATATGGTCCTTTGGACCTTTAGTTGTAAGATACATGGATCAACCCAATTTAGTTCCATGGCAATATATTTTTGCACGTGGCCTCACAATCTTTTTGATTTTAAATCTTTACCTTTTCTTTGAGGAAGGAAAAGATTTTTACAAGAATTATTTAAAAATTGGAATTTCGGGCATAATTGGTGGAACTGGACTAGGTATTGCAATGATAACCTTCATTTATTCCATTACAAATACCAGTGCCGCAGTTACTTTACTTTGTCTAGCTGCAATGCCATTTTTTACAGCCTTACTAGGTTTTTTGTTTTTAAAAGAAAAAATTTCACTCAATGTTTGGGTTGCAATTATAATTGCAACAATTGGAATAATAATAATAGCTTTGGGTAATACAGAAAAAAATTCTTTATTAGGACTAATATTTGGAATGACTTCTTCAATTGGTTTTTCAGTTTTTTCAGTTACCTTGAGATGGAATAAAGAAACACCAAAATTTACAACGGTAGCTTTTGCTGGTCTTTTTTGTTTTGTGGTCGCAACAATAGTTATTTTAACTAATGATATGGTTTTCCTGTCCTCAAGTTATAACGGAGCATTATTTTCTATACATGGAACGTTAGTTTGTATGGGTTTAATTTTATATTCTATTGGATCAAAAGCTATACCAGCTGCAGAGCTTACCTTACTTTCATTAACAGAGGTAATAGGTGGAATTTTTTGGGTATGGATTCCAATTTTAGGAATTAATGAAATACCGTCGACTAATACGATAATAGGAGGCTTCTTCCTTTTTATGTCTATCATATATTACAGTCTTACAATTAAAACTAATAGACGGTTTATTGCTCTTAATTAATTATAATGGAAAGACCAGATTTTTTTAATTTAAAAAACGGTGAGAAGGCTAAACTACCTTTTACAGGCCAAGAATATCAAAGACGATTAATTAATCTAAGAGTCACAATGAATAAAAATAATCTTGATATGGTTATTTTAACCTCAATGCATAACATTGCTTACTATACGGGGTTTATTTATTGTTCTTTTGGCAGGCCTTATGGTTGCGTTGTAACAGCTAATAAAATTTCTACAATTTCAGCAAACATAGATGCAAGCCAACCTTGGCGGAGATCACATAGTGATAATGTAATTTATACTGATTGGAAAAGAGATAATTTTTTAAAAGCAATAGTTGCTATTATTGGAAGAGATGAACCTCCTAAGAATATTGGCATTGAAAATGATCATGTAACCCTAGATGTTAAAGAAAAATTCACGTCTATTTTTACTTTTTCAGTTTTCAGTGATGTTTCAAAAGATTTAATGAAGCTCAGAATGATCAAATCTGCTGAGGAAATAGAAATTATTAAAAATGGTGCAAGAATTGCTGATCTTGGTGGTGAAGAGATTGTAAAGAATATTAAAATTGGAGAAAGTGAACTTGAAATTGCAATAGCAGGTAGAGATAGAATGGAGCGTGAAATTGCTAAAACCTACCCAGATGCAGAGTATATGGATACTTGGGTTTGGTTTCAATCAGGATTAAATACAGATGGTGCACATAACCCAAAAACGAATAGAAAATTAAAATCAGGAGATATTCTTTCTTTAAATACTTTCCCTATGATTTCAGGATACTACACAGCCCTAGAGAGAACTCTTTTTGTAGATAAAATTGATGATGCCTCTTTAAAAGCGTGGGAAGCAAATGTGAAAGTGCATAAAAGAGGACTAGAGTTAATTAAACCAGGTGTAAAATGTTCTGCTATCTGCCATGAGTTGAATGAGTTATTTGCTGAGCTTGGTTATCTTCATTACCGAACATTTGGTTATGGTCATTCATTTGGTGTCTTATCTCATTTCTATGGAAGAGAAGCTGGATTAGAATTACGAGAGGACATAGATACTGTGTTAGAAGAGAATATGGTTGTTTCTATGGAGCCTATGATCATGATACCTGATGGAAAGCCAGGAGCTGGAGGTTATAGAGAGCATGACATCCTAGTTATAGGGAAAGATAATGCTGAAAACATTACTAAGTTTCCTTTTGGTCCAGAACATAATATTATCAAATAATAAATTTATGAGTGAAAAAACTGTAGTCAATAGTTGGAATGAGTGGGATCCTTTAAAACATGTAATTGTTGGTAAGGCAGATGGCACTTGTATACCAGCTCCAGAACCAGCATTAGACGCAAAAGTTCCAGAAGATTCTGATATGCGTGGACAATTTGGACCAAGAACAAAAGATACAGTTGATAAAGCAAATCAATTACTTGATGATTTTTCAAACATGTTAATCAAAAGAGGAATTAAAGTTGATAGACCGGACCCAATAGATTTTAGTAAAAAAACATCAACACCAGATTGGGAAGCTGAAACAATGTTTGGCTGTATGCCGCCTAGAGATGTTTTATTAACTGTTGGAAGTGAAATTTTAGAAGCAACGATGAGTTATAGATGTAGATGGTTTGAATACCTCTGTTACAGACCTTTGTTAAAAAAATATTATGATGAAGATCCTAATATGAGACATGAAGCTGCTCCTAAACCAAGACTAACTAATGCAGATTACAGAAAAGATTATCTGTCAGATAAAATTGGTATCCAAAAAAGATTAGAATGGACTGAAGATAAGTTTTTTGTAACTACTGAGGAGGAACCTTTATTTGATGCTGCAGATGTTTTAAGATTTGGTAAAGATTTAGTAGTTCAACATGGTTTTACAACTAATCTTAAAGGAATTGATTGGCTTAAAAGACATTACAAAGATCATAGAGTTCATATTGTTAATTTTCCCGGTGATCCTTATCCAATTCATATTGATGCAACATTTACACCAATTAAAGAAGGTTTAATTATTAATAATCCACAAAGAAGACTACCAAAAGAACAAAGAAAATTATTTGAAAATAATGGTTGGGAAATTATTGATAGTGCACAACCAGCGCATAATGAACCACCACCACTATGTTATTCTTCAACTTGGCTTTCAATGAATGTTTTAGTATTAGATCCAAAAACAGTTTGTGTTGAAAAAAGTGAAGTATATCAAGCAGAACAATTAGACAAATTAGGAATGGAAGTAATACCAGTAGAGATGAGAGATGCTTATGCATTTGGTGGAGGTCTTCATTGCTGTACAGCAGATGTTTACCGAGAAGGTGAGCTAAAAGATTATTTTCCAAAACAATAATATTTATGACATCTAAAATTAAAACAAAAAGAGAGCGAGTTAAATTTGCCTCTGATAATGTAGCGGGTGCATGTCCTGAAGTTTTAGACGCAATTATAAAAGCTAATGAAGGAGACAGTACTCCATATGGTAATGATGAGTGGTCAACGAACTTACAAAATAAGTTTTCCGAAATTTTTGAAAAAGATGTGATTGTTTATCCAACTGCATCAGGTACAGCCGCTAATGCTTTAGCTTTATCAGCAATGACACCAGTTTTTGGGAGTATTTATTGTCACAAGCATTCCCATATCAATACAGATGAATGTGGGGCCCCTGAATTTTATACGGGTGGTGCAAAACTTGTACCTTTAAATGGAATTAATGGAAAATTTACACCAGAAGAGTTATCTGAAAATATTGGAGGAGTTGGTATTGTACACCACACACAACCTTCTGTAGTAAGTATTACTCAATTATGTGAAACAGGTGAAGTTTATCAGTTAGATGAAATTGCAGCCATATCTGAAACTGCTCATAAACATAATTTAAAAATGCATATGGATGGGGCAAGGTTTGCCAATGCTTTAGTGGCACTTGATGCAACTCCTGCTGAAATGACATGGAAGTCTGGAGTAGACGTTTTATCTTTTGGTGCAACTAAAAATGGATGTATCGCAGCAGAAGCAATTATATTTTTTAAACCAGAATTAGTAGGTAATCTCCCCTTCTTAATGAAAAGATCAGGACACTTACTTTCAAAAATGAGATTTGTTTCAGCTCAACTAGAAGCTTATATTTCAAATGATATTTGGCTAAGAAATGCAAAACATGCAAATTTAATGGGAAAAAAATTAAGTGAAGGATTAGATGCTAATCAGAATATTGAATTAGCCTACCCAACAGAAGCAAATGAAGTATTTGCTAAATTTCCAAAACCTATTATTGAGCACCTTAATTCAGAAGGTTATAAAATGAATCAAGAAGAGCTTGATGGAAAGGCAGTAAGACTTGTTGCTGCTTGGAATACTAAAGAAAGTGATGTTGATCAACTTTTAGAAACGATTTCTCAAACAAACTAGAGACATTTTCGAATGCTAAATAAACTTCCTTCAATCACCTAGACACCTGTTTTGAGTTTTAGTAGGGTTGGTTCATGAGTGATATTTTTCCAAAAGGATCGGCGTGGATGAATGAGGAATTCATTCAACTTTCTGAAGCAAAAATTCCTATTTTAGACTGGGGTTTTTTAAGATCTGACGCAACATATGACGTTGTTCATGTTTGGAAGGGTAGATTTTTTCAATTAGATAAACATATTGATCGTTTCTTTAAATCAACAGAAAAACTCAGAATACCATGTAGATTTAGTCGTGAAAAAATAAGAAGAATATTAGCAGGCTGTGTTAAAGAAGCTGACCTTGAGGATTCTTATGTTGAAATGATACAAACAAGAGGAATGTCTCCAAATTTTGTTAGAGATCCTCGTAAAGCGACACCGCGCTTTATGGCTTTTGCAGTACCATTCGGCTGGATACTTAGGCCAGAAGATTTTGAAAAAGGATTAGATGTATATTTGACTGATATAACAAGAATCCCTCCAAGTTCAATTGATCCAACTATCAAAAATTATCATTGGATGGATCTAGTTACGGGTATGCTTGATGCGTACGACAGAGGACATCATACTGCTTTATTGGTAGATGAGGATAACAATATATCTGAAGGCCCAGGCTTTAATATTTTTTCTGTTGATGAAAATGGAATTAATACACCAGACCATGGAGTATTAGAAGGTGTCACAAGACAAACAGTTTTTGATTTAGCAAAAGAACTAAATATTAACGTTAATAAAAAATCTATAACTATTGAAATGTTAAAATCATCTAAAGAATTATTTGCAACCTCAACAGCAGGAGGTGTAATGCCAATAACAAAAATAAGTGGGGAAAATATTAAACAAGGAACAGTAGGGGATGTTACAAAAAATATTCACAAACTCTATTGGGATAAGCATTCAGACCCTGTGTGGAGTACATCTATAAATGATATATTGTTATAAAAAATGAAAAAACTTTTAGGGATCATTGTTCTGGGTTTATTGTTGAGTGGGAACGCTTATGCAGGTGTTAATGAACCTGGATCTGGTCCTATTGCTTCTATTAATGATGTGAAAAGCGAGTATTATAAAAATCTTGCACAAGTAAGAAAAAAAAACAAACATTTAATTACATATGTTTCTATTAGTAATAATGGTGGTTGGGCAAGTTGGTCACTCTACGTTAAAGAAATTAATGAAAAGCTTCATAAGAAAGCTTACAAAAAATGTGTGAAGGCTGCAGCTAAATACACTCAAGAAGATTGTTTTATATTTGCTATTGACGATAAAATCGTTTGGAACCTTGACGGACCAGCAAAACCTTCAAAACCTAAAGAATCGGAATCAGCTGAATCAAAAGCAGAACAAGAAAAGCAAGCACAATTAGATAAAAGACCAGGAAGATTTTTTGAAGATCAACCTGATGTAAGTGATGATTATCAAATTCATTTTATCTATTTATTAACATTAGACGGCAAAGATAGTGAACTAGATACTAGTGGCTGGATTGAAAAAAGGGTAAATAGAGTAAATGATAAATTTTTAAAATTCTCTGCAAAAAATAAAAAATCAAATGGCATAGGGCAGCAGTTTAAATTAGATATGACTAAAGAAGGAAAACTGGATGTAACCTTTGTTAGAATGAATATTTCAAAAAAACAATTAGATTTACCTGATTACCCTAACAACATTATTTATCCATATCTTAGACAAAAGGGGTTTGATAATCCTAAAAAAGTTTATGCAACATTT
This sequence comes from Candidatus Pelagibacter sp. Uisw_113, assembly GCF_047717815.1. Taxonomy (GTDB): domain Bacteria; phylum Pseudomonadota; class Alphaproteobacteria; order Pelagibacterales; family Pelagibacteraceae; genus Pelagibacter. The sequence goes on along the minus strand of NZ_CP159809.1, from coordinate 915,655 downwards.
GCAGGTTTTAAAACAAAACATGGAAATAGTGATGGTGGCGAAGGTTATGTGCCCATGATGGTAATTTATACACCTGCAGTTAAAACTTACGGACAACCAGACATGGATTTAATTATTCTTCATGAACTGCTTCACTCACAGGGCGCTGCTTATGGGTGTGGTAAAAGAACTTATAAAGGTACACACGTAAAAGGTTCTGATATTCTTGGAGTAAATACCGTCACATCATCACTCGATAGTCGAAATGATACTTATTATAGACATGATATTGAAGGATGTCCTGATTTAGCTAAGAGCGTTTTTGTTACACCAACTGCAGAAGATCCATGGGATCCTTACGATATTTTTTGTAGAAAAAAGAGAGGTAATTTAACTCACCCAGATCTTTATAAAGGATCTCTTAGATGCAAAGGTGGGGCAAAATAAATGAAAAAACTGATAGGGAATTTTAAATGAACAAACCTTTATTATATTTCTCCTACCTAATCATAGTTTCGAATATTATAATTTTGTCTGCTGGTTATGTAGCTAACATAGCTTTCATTAGTTCATTCTTGGGTGGTTTAGTGGCTATCGGAACTGATCCTATTATTCTTATAATAGGTGCTTTGTTAGGTGCTGGACTAGTAGCTAAACCATATAAATTTTCAGTAATATATTTATGGATAGGTGCAATGTTTTTAACAATGCTAGTTCATGTTATTTTAGGCACTACAAAAGTTATTGTCGATCTAGTTAAGTTTGATGCCTTACTAATAATTTCTGCACTCATAGTTATTGCTACAAGTTTCTTTCGACCACTGATTGCTGATATGACAGAGGATTTCGAAAAACCCACTACAAAAAAAGCTCCGAAGTAATGCCTAGAAAACCTAATTACAAAGATTTATTAAAAAAATTTAAAAAAAGAAATATTAAAAATCCAGAAAGAATAGCCACAGCCTATGTCAAAGGATTAACTGTAGGATCCAAAAAAAAGGCTGCTAAAAATTTAGCAGGGATTATAGACTAAAGAAAAAAGTACCTAGAATCGCTGAATTCTAACTAGCGACCATTCCACACCTAGATACCCAATTTATGATTTAGTAGAGTTTATTATGGCTACATTAGATGGAATTATTGAACCAATATATTTTTTGATTACCTCAATAACATTTATATTATTAAGTATAATCCAATATAAAAAATTTGGAAAAACCAGGGAAACAAAATATCTTGCAGGTTTGTCAATTTTTTTCTTATGTAGTTACATTGCTATAATTTTAAAAAATTAGAAATGATCAAATTTATTCTGCCAGTTATAATTGTCCTCCTCATTGTAGTGTTCTGGGAAAAAATTACTGAAATAGTTTTCAAAAAATTTAATATTAGGTTGAATTATATTATTGTGAGTGCTGTGTTAATAACTATCACTGTAATAATTTTATTAATCAATTATGGATAAATTTAATTATTGAAAAAGATTTTAGGAATCGTAGTTATAGGATTGTCTGGGATAAAATCAGTAACAAACCAGTAACATTTCTGGGTGCTCATTAACCCTCATTCCATCACCTAGACACCTGATTAGAGGTTTGGTAGTGTATTGGTTCATGAAAAAGATTTTAGGAGTCATAGTTCTGGGTTTGCTGTTAATCCCAACATTGGCTTTGTCTGGAACATTTAAAGATGAAGAGGGAAAATTTGGTTTCAAAACCAAGAAGAGTGGATTTAAGTTTCATAAAAACTTTATGGATCATAATGATTATAACTTTCAATACATTAAAGATAAAACAAAAGCACGTGCTGGAAAATATTTTCAGCGATTTGAACTTAGAGATGGTGATTGCTTTAGAGATGATTTTTGGAGTGATTGTGACACTGATCGAGAAAGAGTTGAGTTTTCAACAGAACCAAGACAGGCTCCAAAAGGAAAACAATGTTATGGATTTAGTTTAATGTTATCTAAAGATTTTTTTGATGTAGCTCCAGCCAGCACTACTTTAGGCCAAGTTCATCAAATTGGTGGTCCAACTGGTACAGCATCAGGTGGTCTAGCTTCTTTTCCACCTTTGATTCAAATTGATGCACATAAAGGATATTTGTTTTTTAATTGGCACGAACTTAGTGGTTCAGCAACAGACGTTATTGATAAATCAGTATATACTACATTAAAACCACTAAGAAAAATGAAAGAAGTTTGGACGGATATTTCCTTTTGTCTAGATTTTAAAAATAAAAGAATAGATGCATGGGTAGATGGTATTAAAAAAGTGGAAATATTAAGATCTCCAATTTTTTTTAAACCAGAAGGAATATATTTTAAGCATGGTATATATCGTAATTTAATTAGTAAGTATAAAGAACTCAAAAATCGCAAAATGCGAACTCAAGTTGTTTTTTATGATGAAGTTAGAAGAGGAAAATCAATTAAAAAAGTGGACAGAAATATCAATCCAAAACTTAAGCCTGTTGATTAATTGATTTAAATAATATGAAAAAACTTTTAGGAATCGTGGTTCTGGGTTTGTTGTGGTGCAATATTTTACCAGCTAAAATTATTAATTTATCAGATGATATAAATTTAAATGTTCCAGACAACTTCGTCTATAGTGAGCTTAGCCAAAATATGTTTGAAGAAATTGATGGTTGGGAAGATTTTTTTGGAAGTAACTCAGAGATGTTTTATATAGGCACACCAAATTCAGTAAATTTTTCAAAAGAACTAATAGAAAATCCTGATAAATTTTTAGAACCAATACTTAAAAAGCTTGAGAGAAAAAAACTTAAATCTGAAAAAGCAATGATAAATTTTATTGGAAAAGAAGTAAAAAGATTATCAAAAAAAAAAGGGTATGAGTCTGTAACTTTTATTATTAAAGGAGGAACTTCAATTACCCAGTTAATGAATGATAATAATGATTTTAAAGAATTTATGCTTGAAGTTAATGAAATGTCAGCTCAAGACCTTGAAAAAGAAATGAAGGCTGGAAAAATAGATTTTATAAAAGATTTAAATGAAGGGTTAGGTGAACTTAAACAATTTTATAAATTTAGTAAAATAAAATTAAGCAAAGATAGTAATAATAACCCATATTTAATATTTAATTATAAAGCTTCATTGCCACCACTTAAAACAATTGGCCAGTGGTATTTGTTTATTCATAATGATAGGCCTTATTTCATGGGTATTGACTGCATGGGTTGCACTAAATTAAAAGAAATATCATTAATCAAAATGACTGAACCAATGTTGAGCTCGAAAAAGGTGAATATTTCAGCTAACAATGATTTAGCAAAACAATTGAAAGATCTCAGTGAATTATTTAAATCTGGAGCTTTGACTAAAGAGGAGTTTACAAAAGCAAAAAAGAAACTTTTAAATTAAAAATTACGCCCAGACTAAGCTCGAAAGTAATCCAAACACCAATCAGTAATACAAATAAAGAGAAGTAAAGGAGTGTGAAGGGGCGTTCTGTTACCAGGTGCCTGGACTGTCCTTATCAGTTATAGGATTATGTGGGACTGACTGATAACAAACTGATAACATTTTCGAGTGCTCAATAACCATCATTCCATCACCTAGACACCTGATTATGGAAACAAAAAGAAGAAATACTATCCTATCTTTCGTAGTGGGATAAAAGGTTTAAAACTCCACTGTGTTAAAATCAGTGGAAATAAATTCCTTACACAACAATTCTGGTTTAATGGGAAATCTGATTAATGTTAAGCTTTGAAGAGTTTATCTGATAGATTTTGTAAATCTTCACCCCAGAAAACATCTTTTTGGATACGTTTGAAATCTAAATCAAATACAGTCGACATTGCTGATGCATAGACAGATCTTGCGTCAATTGTAGCATTAAGATCTCTACCTTGATACAGTTCTTTCTTCTTTAAACCTGGCCAATCAGTATGAACTTGGCTTTTCTTTATTAAGCCTCCCGCCATAAATATTGCTGTTCCATATCCATGCTCAGTTCCATTTCCTCCGTTTTGCTTAACTGTTCTGCCAAACTCTGTAACTGTTAAAATAATTGTATCTTTGTAAGCTTCTTGAAGATTATCTTTCAAGTTATTAAAAATTTCATCCATTTCAACTAGACATTTTGTGTGAGTACCATCTACTCCACCTTGTGCAGCATGAGTATCAAAACCATTAACTTCGAACACAGCAACTCTTGGCCCATCTGATTTTCTTAAATATGTAGCAGCTTGTCTTGCAAGATTTTTATTTTTTCTCTTGCCATGGTTCATTGTGCCACCCATCATCTCTTCATTTTTTCTTTTTTTGATATAATTCATCATTTCTAAAAGTTCATCTTCAGAACTTTCAGCATAAACTGATCTTAAAAGATCCAAAGTGGCTTCCCGGGGTAACTTGCCTCTTCCTGGAAAATAATTATTATTTTTCGGAATACCTCTTAGTAATAATGGCATTGGTAAAGATAAAGCTAATCCATCTCCTTGAAGATTTGCAAGCTTCATAGCTCTTCCAACCCATCCTGTTTTTTCCTGGTATGCAACTCGTCCACCTGACTCCATCAGATTTTGACCTTCAAAATGTGATCTTTGAGTATATGGAATACTTGTTGCATGCACTATTGATCCTGTATTATCATTCCAACACTTATTAAATCCTATTAATCTTGGGTGTAATGCAAAATCAGAATTAAGTTTTATTGTATTTTCAATTAAGATATTTTTTCGTCTTTTTTCAAAATTTTTATCTCCAATTATAGGTACCGCGCAAAGTCCATCCATACCTCCACGTAACATAATTACTACTAAGTTCTTTTTCCTTGTTGATGCGGCTAAAGCTGGGAGATTAAACCCTGCTAAAAACAAAGTTGTAGCAGAACCTTTTAAAAAATCTCTTCTTGATATCTTCATGCTCTTAATACCTCTGGTAAATTAAATAAAATCATGTGCTTTTCTTCATTACTTTTAGCTTTTGATAATATTTTCAAAATTTTATCTGGATTATCAAAGTTTGTTCGAACAATTTTTTCATGAATAGTGTCATCTATTTGATCTTCTAAATTATATCTATGAAAAGCTTTTTTAGCATACATTAATCTTCTAATAATTAATTCAGTAGAAAGCCAATCACTTGATAAATCTGAATAACCATTGGGTTGCTTAGATCTATACGGATGGCATCCAATATCTTCTAGTAGCCAATCAGGTTCTCTTAACCTTTCGCTAACAATATTGCCCAATTTATATTTATCCATTCTTTTTTCAGGTATTGGGTATGCATAGGTAGCTCCTGACATATTAATAGTTTGTAACCACCAATTTTCAGGGTTTTGAAATTTTCTGTATTTATCATTATATTCAAAGGCTACTTTGATTGCAGCTTTATGTACTTCTGGCAAATATCCATTTGACTGTTCCCATGCTTTGATAATTGGGGCAGTCATTTGTTTTGTAGGATTATCAGTTATTAAATATCTGCAAAGTTTTGTAGCGATAAATTCTCGACAAGAAGGATGGTTAACTAAATCTTTAATTGCAATTTTTAAACTTTTTTTCCCAACTTTATATTCTTTTCCTAAAACATTTTTTTTTCCAGGTTCATGACGATCTCTCATAAATGTAATGTCTGATCCTTGATCTTTCTTTTTTGACCACTTTGGTCTCCATCCAGTCATAATTTTTGCAAGCTCTTGAACATCACCTTGGGTATATCCTCCCTTTGGAGATATAGTGTGAAGTTCCATTAATTCCCTTGCATGGTTTTCATTTAATGTTGCAGGTTTTTTTTCTTTTCGTCTCCACTCTTGTCTAGCGCTCTCAGATTTAGGGCCAATATTATCTTTATTATCTAAATGCATTATCATTGGCCAAGCAATAGTTCCTTCTATGGCCATAGTTTCAAAAGTTTTATCCATATTCGCTCTTATGAATTCTCTTTGATAAGCTCCAGTTGAATATTGATGTAATCTTTGTGTTTCGCTTATTGTGAAATGATTACTCCAAAAATACCAAAGTTTAGCGAGTACAGGATGATTGCTTCTAATCCCTTCAGCATGTCTTATGCTTATTTCATTATTTTGCCAAAATTTTCCACCTGTATCATTTTCAAGTTGACGTTCAGCTAATTCAAGACCTTTAGGATCATTTTTAAATTTTTTTCTTAAAGTTGTATCTTCCTCAACACGTTGTGTGATCCAATATTGCCTCATTTCTTTTTCTGAGTAAATGAATTTGCCTTTCCAGTTTAATTCTGGAACCATTTCAACTTGTTTTTGAGCCCAAGTTAATGGATCAGATGGAATTTTTTCTTCAGGTTTTAATCCAAATGCGACTTTTCTAAAAAAATTTTTCACAATTATTTAATTATATCAATATTATTTATATTCTCCAAAGATTTATCAAATTCATCCATATTTTTCCTAAAACCTAATTAAATATATTTTTTTTAATGGGTTTTTCTGAAAACGAAAATGCTAGGGCTAGATGTGTAGATCAAACCTTATAAGAAGATATATAAGGGAACCTAATACCATAAAGGGGTGATGGGGATCTAAATTCTATTCGAAGTTGAGTTTTGAACTGGGTCCTACTTATTTATTGAGACTAGAGCCAGACTAGGAACTTACTAGGAACTTTTCCGAGTGAGAACAAAATGTTCTCTTACTTAACTTGGGTTCTCTTTCAAAAAGTTAATGTAATCAACAATTTCTTGAAAATGTTCATCAGGAATATCTTTATATGAGTTGCCAAACTTCTCTTTGACACAAAGAGCAACGTGGGCGTAGGGATTTCTTCCTTTAGGGTGATTTGGATGACTTGGTAACTGACCTACCAAATAATCGCCAGCTTCCTGAATAATTTTCCAGAGTTTACTTGTGTTTTCTTTGTTCATCAAAGTGAGATTAATCTCTAAAGTTTACAAATTCAATCGGGAGACCAATATCAATAGCGCTTATTGCTGACATTGCATCTTGAAGGTCATCTCTTTTTTTTCCTTCAGCTCGTAACTCCTCTCCTTGAATTTTAATCTGAATTTTAAGTTTTAGTTTTTTTATTTCAGCAATAATTTTTTTTGCATTTTCTTGACTAATACCTTCTTCTAGCTCACTAACTTGTCTAATCGATGAACCTGCAGCATTTTCTGAATTTTTAATTGCTAATACTCTTGGATCTACTTTTCGCCTTATAAGATGAACTTGTAATAATTCATTTACTTGTTTTAATTTTAATGGATCGGGTGCTAATGTGGTGATAATCTTATCTTTTCTTTCAATTGAAATATCAAGTCCTTTAAAGTCAAATCGATTACCAATTTCTCTTAGGCAGTTGGCAAGAGCATTATCAAATTCCGGGTAACTAATTTTACTGATTACATCAAATGAAGGCATAATTTTTTATTATCTTATAACTCAACCATAACAAAAATTTTTATAATTGACTATTTGATTTATTTTGAAACTCTTTTAAGTTGTATTTATATGGAAGATTTAGTTAAAAAGTTAGAAGAACAGATCAGTTTTCTTCAAAATGAAATATCCCAAATGAGTGATGAACTGTATTCTCAACAAAAAGAGGTATCTGTTTTAAAAAAACAAATTTCAAACGTTGAAAAAAGAATTAATGAATTGGAGAGTAGTGATGAAGCAGGTATTGTTATGATTGATAAAAAACCTCCACATTATTAAATATTATTATTAATCCATGACAGAAAAATTTAATGTTATTGTAGTGGGTGCAGGCGCTGCTGGTATGATGAGCGCTATAGAAGCTGGTAAACGTGGAAGAAAAGTACTTTTAATTGATCATGCAAAAAAGATAGGAGAAAAAATCAGAATATCAGGTGGTGGAAGATGTAATTTTACAAACATACATACACACCCTAGTAAGTTTATTTCAAACAATCCAAAATTTGTAATATCAGCTTTAAAACAATACACCCAAAATAATTTTATAGATTTAATAAAGAAACATAATATTAAATTTCATGAAAAAAAATTAGGACAACTCTTTTGTGACGAAAGTGCTCAACAAATTATAGATATGTTACTTTTAGAGTGTGAAATGGCAAATGTAGTTTTAAAAAAAGGTATAACGATAGATAATATTGATAAACAAGATGATAAATATTTTATAATTGTTGGTAATGATAAATATTCTTGTGAATCTTTAATTATTGCAACAGGCGGTCTATCTATTCCAAAAATTGGAGCAAGTAAATTTGGTTATGATATTGCTCAAAAGTTTAATTTAAAAGTTATTGAAACGTTACCTGCGCTAGTTCCTTTAACTTTTAGTGAAAAAATACTAACAATATGTAAAGAGCTTACAGGGTTATCCGTTGAAGCAGTTGTTTCATTTAAAAAGACTTTTTTTGAGGAAGGAATGTTGTTTACTCATAGAGGCTTGAGTGGACCCTCTATATTACAAATCTCTTCTTATTGGAAATTGGGAGATAATATCAAAGTTAACTTATCACCAAAACTAGATGTGGATAAATTTCTAAATGATAGAAAGATCTCTAATCCTAAACAAGATATAAGTATTATAGTTTCTGAAATCCTTCCTAAACGATTAGCTCAGATAATCTGTAACGAAAGTAGCATTAATGGAAATATATGTGAATTATCTAACAAAGCATTAACCAGTTTGAGTAATTCTATAAATGCTTGGGCGATAAATCCGACAGGAACCGAAGGTTATAGAACTGCGGAAGTTACTTTGGGAGGTATTGATACAGAAGAAATTTCTTCTAAAACAATGATGTCCAATAAACACCCTGGATTATTTTTTATTGGAGAAGTTGTAGATGTTACTGGCCATTTAGGTGGTTATAATTTTCAATGGGCTTGGTCTTCTGGGTATGTGGCAGGCCAATATGCTTAAAGATTTGTAACTGGTTGAACCTCTTCAGGTTTTTTTGGTTCTTCAATAGGTTCTGTTGTTGGGTTTAATTCAATTCCAGCTGGTGTAATAGATGAAGGCATAGCAACGAACTGAGAGTCTGGGTTTTCAACTGTATCTCTAACTCTCATTCTATAGACACCAAACACACCTATTAAAGCATGAAAGAAAAGTAAAAATACAAAAAAACCATTAGAGCCAACAATATTCATAAATATTGAACAAAGGAATGGACCACTCATAGCGCCCAAACCAAATGTAAACTGTATACCAGCTCCAGCTGCTACAAATTTTTCTTTTGGTATATAATCATTAGTGTGTGCACAAATCAAAGAGAACATTGGTAAGCTACAAATTGAAAATAAAATTAAAAAGATAAAAAACCACACTTTGCTTGTGGCAAGTTCACCTGGTAAGTACATTTGACCTGATGATAGAATAGCAAGTAAAGCAAAAATAGAAGCACCAAAAGTTGAGATAACTATTACTTTTCTCCTATCATATTTATCAGAAAGTTTTCCAATAGGATATTGAGAGATAGCACCAGAAATTGCTAAAAGAAAAGTTACAAGTGATATTTGAAAAATAGTAAAATTCATTGATGCTGCATATACTGCCAACAATGTAAATAGTGCTGACTGGATTGTTCCATAAAAAAGAGCACTTACCATTCCAAATGGTGAAGTTTCATAAAGTTCTTTTAAGGGCATACCCTTAATTTTTTTAAATGTAGGAGGTTTTTTTTTGGTTAAGAGAATAGGTATAAGTGCAACTGATGTAATAATTGAAACCAATATAAAGGGTTGATAATTTTCTGGTCTACTAAAGTTCAATAGAAACATTCCTATACCCATTGATCCATATAAAATAACCATATAAATCGATAAAACACTTCCTCTATTTTTATTACTTGATCTGTCATTTAACCAGCTTTCAGCAACGGTATAAATACAAACCATACTTATTCCGGTTAAAACTCTTAAAAAAAACCAAACATAAGGATTAATAAAAATAGAATGAACTAAAATAATTAAAGATGCTAAAGATGCAAAAGCTGCAAACACTCTGATATGACCAACTCTTGATATAAGACTGGGAATTGTTGAAGCACCAATAAAGTATCCAACAAAATACCCAGACATCATAAGGCCAGTCGCTGCAAGACTGAATTCTTCTTGAACAGCCCTTACGCCTAGGAGTGAACTTTGAAATCCATAGGCTATCATCAAAAAACCCATACCTAAAAACAATGCCCAAGAATTCTTTAAAACTTTATTCATAAAATTGACCGTACTTATTTGCGATCTAAATGTAAATCAAGTCTTAATTTTGATTAAATTAGGAATTCTTTAATTTGATAAATGAGTGGATTGCGATAGCTGTGATGATAACAGCACCACCTTGCATAGTTTCAAGACTAGGTTGCTCCTTAATAATCAGCCATACCCAAATAGGACCAATAATAGTCTCTAATAAGAAAAATAAGTTAACTTCAGCTGCAGGTATGAACCTTGGAGCTATGGTGACTAGCACAAAAGGTATAGCAACACACATAACACACATTAAAGGAACAATAATTAGGTCACTATCCACTAGTGCAAAACTTTCAATAAATAGAAGTGCAAACATAGCTACAATTAACTTTCCAACAACAGCTGCAGGAATTAGGTTTTTATCCTTTGCAGATCTAATAGTAACTGCACCAACAGCCAAACCTAAAGCAGTTATTAAGCCTAATATATCCCCAAAAAAGTTACCTAACTGTATTGAATCGTAAAATATATAAATGGCAGCTGTAAAAGTTACAAATATTGTAATCCATGTTTTTCTATCAGGTAATTCTTTTAAAAATATTGCTCCAAGTATTGCAGATAACATAGGAGCCATTGCAATCATCACTAATGTGTTTGCAACATTGGTATTTTGGATTGAAACAACAAAAGTAATATTGGTTACAGAAAAAGTACCAATATAAAGTAACCCGTGATAACCACTTGAAAATAGCATTTTAAAGAAACTTAATTTATAAATTAATAACATTCCTAAAAATACAGTAACAAAAGGAATAAGCCCTCGATAAAAAACAAGTCCCCAGGTATCAACATTAGAAAGCCTTATAAATAAACTATCTGGTGTAATAAACATTACTGCAACAAATGCGAGTAAAGATCCTTTTTGTTGCTCGGATAAATTGTTCAAGCTCTTAATCCTTTCCAAAATACTTTTGCAAGATTGATATTTGTAAGATCATACAAAGACTTTAACCCTGTAGGAGAGGTAACATTAATATCTCCATTTAACTTTTGGTCAATAAAATCAATACCAGAAAAGTAGATGTCATTTTTTTTAAGATTTTTGCCAATTAAATTTGAAATTTTATTTTCTGTTTTTGTTAGTTTAACAGAAATAGGTATGGCCCCTTTACTCATGTTGCTTAAAAAAGATCCTTTTTTTGGAACTCTGGAGATCGCACCACAAACTTTACCATTAATTATAAAAACTCTTTTATCTCCAAACTTAATTTTAGGTAAAAACTTTTGGCACATAATATGTCCATGTTTTTTTATAAAACTTGCAATTAATTTAGTATTTATCTTATTTTGAAATAAGTGAATATCATTTCCGCTAAAGCTGTGAATAGGTTTTATAATCATTTGTTTGTTTTTTGAAAAAAATTTATTAATTTCATTTATATCTTTTGTGAAAATTGTATCTGGCATATATTTCTGAAAAAATGTTGAGTATAGTTTCTCAGAGATATTTCTAATAGACGTTGGATTATTAATAATTTTAACTTTATTTTTTATCTTATCCAATATGTAAGTTGTTGAAATGTATTCTAAATTAAAAGGAGGATCTTGACGTATCAAAATATACTTACATTTAGTAAGTTCTAGTTTCTGCTGATGTAATATCTTAAAAAAACGTTTATCCGAATAATTAAACTCTACATAATATCCGTTGGCTATGACCTTATCGTTTATTATTGAAAGGTTTTTTGGTTCATAATAAAAAATCTTATATTTTAACCTTTGAGCTTCAATAGCTAAAAATATACTAGTATCAGTTAGAGGTTTTAGTTTTGAAGGATGATCGCCTTGAATTGCAACTATCTTATTTGTCATATAAATCGTTTAAATTTTCATTCTTAAAAAATTTATCTATCATATGATCTGCGTTTGTTGTCTTTTTATCAATTAGTTTATCTAGATGATCTAAAAATTTAGCTTCATTATCATTAGATTGATTCAAAATATCTCTGTTTAATAATCCTTTTCTTGAAATACCCAGTAGCAATGACGACCAATGTAATAGATCTTTCCCCATCAACTCAGTATTAAAACCTTTTTTTGGCGCCTCTAGGTAGGCATTAATTATTTTATTTTTATCCCACTTAGAAATCAATTCGTAAGCCTCATCTAAGTTGCCATATAAAATTCCAGTATTAAAAGCAGGTCCAGCGCACAAACAGTCCCAGCCACAAGTGTCCATTGATCTTAATTCTATATATTTCTTAAGTCTATTTTCTGTAAAAATTGTACTTAGGTGGGTGGCTAAGTCGTCTTCAGTAGGAAGTCTGTTCTTAACTTCATTAATTTTGCCATTCATAAAATCTGAAAATGAATAATTACTTCCTGATAAATATTCTTTTTCATTTTGAATAAACAATAAAGGAAAGTTTATTGAAAAATCTGCATATTTTTCAAAATCCATATTATCAAAAAATATCTCAGGCAAACCGCCTCTTGATGTCTCTTGCCAAACTTTAGATCGATAAGAGCTATAACCACTATTTTTTTTTTCAACAATTGAGGAATTTGCAAATAGTGCAATAGATATGGGTACTATAGAATTTATTATTTTAAATTTTTTAATAAAATCTTTTTCAGAATCGTAATCTAAATTAAGTTGTGTACCACAAGTCCTATACATCATATCTAAACTCAAAGAACCACCAATAGGCATATCTTTGGTCATTACTTGATATCTTTGTTTTGGATTATTTGGGACTTCTTTAAGACTTGAAATAGGATCAAAGCCTGCACTAACAATTTTTAAATTTAATTTTTTGGTTACTTGTTGCAACTCAAATAAGTAATCATGAGATTCAGCACAAGCTTCATGAATATTATTTAGCTTATCACCTGATAATTCAATTTGATTTCCAGGCTCAAGGGTAATACTTTTTCCTTGTTTCTGTAATCCAATAATATTTTCTTTTTCCATTATTGGTTTCCACCCAAATTCACTTAGTAGTGAAAACATTTTAAGGACAGTAGGGTAATCTACTCTTTTGTTTGTTGTTTCATCAAATAAAAATTTTTCATGCTCAATACCAATTTTAAAATTTTTAATATCTTTAATTCCAGATTCAAAATATTTAATTATTTGCTCTTTGTGAGTAATCATTGATTTATATATAAGGGTTTAATGTTGATTTTAAAGTCTTTATGTCCAACTCTTCTTTATGAGAATTATGTAGTAGCTACTCTAGTTATTCGAAGCAGTGCTTAGCAATGATAGTTGAGTAATTTTATCATCACCCAGTTCGTCTATAGGTTTAACAGGGTATTCACCTGTAAAATAATGATCTGTTAATTGAGGGTACGCATCATTACGTTTTTCAAATCCTATTGCCCTATACAAACCTTCAAGTGATAAAAAATCTAATGATTTAGCACCAATATATTCACAAATTTCATCGTTAGTTTTGTTTGCAGCAAGTAGCTCTTTTTTAGTTGGTGTATCCACTCCATAAAAGTCTGGATATCTAATTTCTGGACAGGCAATTTTAACATGAACCTCTTTTGCACCAGCATCATAAAGCATTTTAACAATTTTATGTGAAGTTGTTCCTCGTACAAGCGAGTCATCTATCAAAATAATTCTTTTATCTTTAATTGTAGATTGATTAGCGTTTAATTTTAATTTAACCCCCAAACTTCTAATCTTTTGACTAGGTTCTATAAAAGTTCTCCCAACATAATGATTTCTAATTAAACCTAATTCAAAATTAATTTTTAAGTGTTGAGCAAATCCAAGTGCTGCAGCATTTCCTGAATCTGGAACAGGAACAACTATATCCGCATCAATTTTATTTTCTTTAGCAAGTTCTATTCCTAAGTTTTTTCTATGCTCATAAGCTGATTTTCCATCTAATAAACTATCTGGTCTTGCAAAATAAATATATTCAAAAACGCAAGGTCTAACTTTTCTTGTGGGGAAAGGTTTAAAACTTTTTAACTCATTGTTTTCAATTAAAACAATTTCACCATTCTCTACATCTCTTACGTACTTAGCCCCTATAATATCTAGTGCGCATGTTTCAGAAGCCAAAACGTAACTGTCTTTTATTTTACCAATAATTAAAGGCCGTATTCCATATGGGTCTCTAACACCTATTAACGTACTTTGTGTGAGCATAACCAGTGCGTAGCCACCTTGAATTTGAAATATTGCATCAATAACCTTATCAACTGTATTGTTTCTTTTTGATTTTGCAATTAATTGAACAATTGTCTCAGTATCTGATGTTGTGTAAAAAATTGCACCATCTTCAACTAACTTATTTCTAAGTGTAACAGAGTTAGTTAAATTTCCATTATGTGCAACACCAATACCACCTGCATTAGTATCTGCAAAGAAAGGCTGGATATTTCTTAAGGTATTTTCACCGGTAGTGCTATACCTGTTATGACCAATGGCATATTTCCCAAGTAAATTTTTTAATACTTTTTCTTTGTTAAAGTTATCTCCAACTAAACCAAATCTTTTTTCTGAATGATATTTTTCTCCATCAAATGATACAATCCCACAACCTTCTTGACCTCTGTGTTGAAGCGCATGAAGACCTAAAGCAGTTAGGGCAGCAGCATCATCACTATTGCTTATACCAAATACACCACATTCTTCTTTAAGTTTTGGATTATAGTTCTTCAATTTTTTCTTTAGAATTTTGATAGTTTTTTTCATTTGGCAACTCTTTCAACAAATAATTACTACCTTTTTCTATGTATGGAAAGGTGTATGATTTATCAGTATTAACTGGCCATTTATTATAATTATACACAATATTTATAGCTGAAAATAAACAAATACAGATTACATAACTTCGAATAAATCCAAAAAATAAGCCAAATAAGGAATCGAGTCTTCCTAGTCCAACAAATTTTACTGTTTTACTAATAGCTTTGTTCGCAATTAGAATAATAAAGACCACTAAAACAAAAATAGTTATGCCGAGTGCAATATCTAAGACATATTCACTATCAATTATATTTTTAAAATAAGGCTTAACTTTTGGAAAAAGAATTAAAGTTACAACATAAGCCAACAACCACTTTGAAGCTGACAATAAACTTAAAACAAATCCTTTGCTGTAACACTTGATAACTGAAAAAATTGTAATGATTAGAAATATTAGGTCTATTAAAGACACCGTTTGATAAAAATCTTTTAAAGCATCAAGCATAATGACTTTATTTTCCGAATGGTTTACTTATTAAAATAAGAGAGGGCAGTAAAGTTAATACCAAAATCATTGCTAGTAGCATTGCTAAACCAGTAAATACACCAAAGTAAATTGTTGGTATAAATTTAGAAAAAACAAGAATTGAAAAACCAAAGACAATAGTTATTGAAGTATTTAGTATTGCAACACCCACTGTTGAGTGGCAAACTTTTAGTGTTTTATTATAGTCTTTATTTTTTAAGAACTCTTCTTTAAATCTATAAATGTAGTGAATACTATTATCTACTGCTATCCCAATTGTAATTGCGGCAATAGTAATAGTCATCATATCAAGTGGTATTCCAAGCAGACCAATAATTCCTAAAATAAAGAAAGCTGCAATAAAGTTAGGAACAACACCTATAAGAGATAGTTTAAAATTTCTAAATAAAATCATAAACATGGCAAAAATTCCGACCATAACCAAACCTAATGTGAGTATTTGAGATTTAAAAAGACTTTGGAGTAAATTATTAAATAAAATTAAAACACCAGCTAGTTTAAATTCTTCCTTGCTAAGATTTAGTTTATTTTCAAGGTCATAATTTATTTGGTTTATTAAATCATTTCTCCTTAAACCATCCTGTGAATCAATAATTCTAAGACTTATCCTGGCTTCATTATCTTTTACGGATATATAGGGATCTATAATATCTTTTTTTATACTTTCTGGAATTTTTGAATAAAGAACACCCATTTCTAAAGTTCCAAGGGGCTTATTATTATTTAACTGTGTAGCAACTTCAATTATTGAACTAAATGATAAAACTTTTCCAACAGCAGGAAGGTTATCTAAATAATTATGAACGTTTTGAATTTTTTCAACTTTATCTTTTGTAAACCAGTATTTTTCATCATCTTTACTGCCTTCATCGTCCCAGCTCTCAAATTCATCATCTTCGTTAGACTCTACAGCAACTTTTTCTGGAAATTTCAATATAACTTCTAAGGGTGTAGTGCCACCTAGTTTTTCATCAATAAGTTTCATACCTTTGTAGATCTCAGTATTTTTATTAAAATAATTTATAAAACTGTTTTCAACTTCAAGCTTACTTATTCCAACAACACTTAATGCAACAACTAAACCTGTTATTAAAAAAATTATACTCTTATTGTTAATAGAAATTTTACCAAAAAAAGAAGTAATTTTAGAATCTGAATCTTCTTTAACTTTCACTTTGTTATCGGACATAAAACTCAACAGAGTAGGGAACAATGTAAATGTAATAATAAAAGAAGTTATTAATCCTAAAGTCATCATCCATCCAAAATCAATAATAGGCTTAATGCCACTAAATACCAAAGATAAAAAAGCACATATAGTTGTAAGAACTGTGTAAATGATCGGCCAAAACATTTTACTAGTTGTCATTGTAATAATTTTTAAATTATCCAAATTTGGAAAATCTTCTCTTAATTGTAGAAACCGGGTGCTCATATGAATATTCATTGCCATAGTTAGAATTAGCATTAGAGCAATAAAGTTTGAGGATATAACGGTAACCTTCCAGCCTAAAAAGCCAAGTAGACCTGTCATAATTAAAACTGAAAAAAAACAACTACTAATTGGAACAATAATCCAAATTAGCTTTCTAAATATAAACCATAGAGTAGCGATAATAAATAAAAGAACTCCTAGACCAAAAACAATAATATCACTTTTAATAAATGACATCATATCATCTGTGATCATTGGAATACCTCCAAGGTATATTTTTCCAACATCTCCATAGCTTTTAATGACCTCTCTTATCTGAGTGATATTTTCATGATTTTTCTTTTTTAAGGTATCTTTATATTCTTCAATCTCTTGAGCTGATTTATTTTTAATATCTTTTAGTTCATCTTTTTTTATGTAAACAATTATACCACTTGTTTTACTATCTTCACTTATTACAAAATTTCTAAAAACTGGACTATTTAATATCTCTTTAAATCCTCTTTCAGTATCGACACCCTCATCTTTTAAAGTTTTAAAGTTTTCTAATCTGTCTTGAAGAGGTGCTTCTGAATTACTTAACAAGGGTATATCAAGCAGTGTAACAACACTATGAACCCAATCTAGACTTTGGATTTTATATTTTAAACTTAAAAGATTATTAATAGAAGTTTCAGTTACCATCCCTTCATTAGGAGAATAGGTTAAGATTAAAAACTCTTTAGAGCCATACCTTTCAGTAACTTCTTTTAAATATTCAAGATCAGGATCACCTTCTATTAATAGAGTGTCAGATGAGGCATCTAACCTAAAATCTTTAGAAAAATACCCAAAACTTAAAAGAGTAATTAATAATAGTATAAAAATTGATTTAGGATTTTTTAAAACAATATTTTGATAAAATAGAGACAGCATTCATAACTAATATATTGGATATTAGTTAATTTGAGTATCTTTAAATTTGGTAAACATTGCTTCAAATTCTACCATAACATTGCCCGTTGGGCCGTGTCTTTGTTTTCCAATAATAAGCTCTGCTAGATTTGATACTTCATTCATCTTTGCTTGCCATTCAGCATGTTCAACAGTTGCGGGTCTTGGTTCTTTTCTCTCCAAGTAATACGCCTCTCTATATACAAACATTACAACGTCTGCATCTTGTTCAATTGATCCAGATTCTCTTAAATCTGATAACTGAGGTTTGTGATCATCTCTTTGTTCTACTGCTCTCGATAGCTGTGATAGAGCAATCACTGGAAGTTTAAGTTCTTTTGCCATTGCTTTAAGGCCTTGAGTAATTTCAGAAATTTCTTGAACTCTACCGTCTCTATTATTTCCTGATCCTCTCATCAACTGAATGTAATCTACAACAATCAAATCTAAACCAAATAATCTTTTAATACGTCTTGCCCTGTTGCTCATAGCAGCAATACTGATAGCTGGTGTTTCATCTATATATAAAGGAAGTTCAGATATATTTTTTGATGTTTCAATAAATTTATCAAACTGTTCATCAGAAATTCTTCCTCTTCTAATGTCATTTGATTTAATCCTAGATTGTTCTGCTAAAATTCTGGTTGATAATTGTTCAGAAGACATCTCAAGTGAAAAGAAGGCAACTGCAGATTTTTTTCCTTTTTCCTGTAATTTTTGAGCAGCATTAAAAGCTATATTTGTTGCTAAAGCAGTTTTACCCATTGAAGGTCGACCTGCGATAATAATTAAATCTGAATTATGAAGCCCACCCAGTCTATCATCTAAATCTCTTAGACCAGTAGGAACACCAACAATCCCCTCATCATTTTGGTATGCAGCTGAAGCCATTTCAATAGTTTGTTTCATTGCTTCATCAAATTTAACAAGTGACGAATTGAATGACCCTTTTTCCGCAAGATCAAATAATAATCTTTCTGAATTTTCAATTATATTCTGACCATTAACATCAAGTGCATTTAGTTTTGCAGCATCAATAGTATTTTCAGATATTTTAATTAATTCTCTTCTAACAAACATATCATAAATAATTCTTGAATATTCTATTGCTTGTCTTGGAGGGGTTGAAAATTTTGTAACTTTTACTAAATACTCAGGAACATTTAATTCATCTTTTTCATTTTCAAAATAATTTTTTAAGGTTATGGGGTTTGCAAGCATCCCCTTGTATATTAGACTTTCAATTGCTGAAAAAATACTTTGATGCATGGGGTCATAAAAATTAATACTAGAAACGATAGTGTTTATTTCATCGAATGTTTCATTTTGAACTAAGATTGATCCAATTACTGCCTGTTCTGCTTCAATATTATTAGGAAGCTCTTTAAATGTATCTTTAACTATGCTGAGGTTATTTTCCATGAACAAACCTTATCTCAATTAAGATTTAAAAAAATAACAAATATATGCTGGGGAAAAAATTGTATAATTATTGAATTGTATCAGCTGTAACTACATTAATAGTAATTTCAGAATCTATTTCAGAGTGTAGAATAATTTTTACCTTGAATTTACCAATTGATTTAATTTCAGTTATTGGTTGTATCATTGAGGGCTTAATATCTAATTTGTCATTTTCTAAAATTAGTTTTGAAATTTCAGTTGGTTTAACTGAACCATAAAGCTCTTTATTTTCAGTGCTTAATTTTTTAATTTCGTATTCTTTATTATTAATTTGTTCAGAAATTTTTTGTGCTTCTTTTTTCTTTTCAGTATCTTTTTTACTTAGCTCAGATTTAATCTTTTCAACTTCTGCAATGTTTTCTTTTGAAGCGTAAAGAGCTTTTTTATTTGATATTAAGAAATTTCTAGCAAAACCCCTTTTTACATCTATGATTTCCCCAATAGATCCAATTCTTCTTAAGTTTTCTAAAAGTATAACTTTCATTTAAATTAACGCTAAATTTCTAGCTCTCTTAATAGATAGAGAAAGCTCTCTTTGTTTTTTTTGCGAAACATTTGTAATTCTTGATGGTAAAATTTTACCATTTTCAGACATATATTTTTTTAACAATCTAATATTTTTATAATCAACTTCTGGAGCACCCTTAGCAGATAAAGGGCAAGTTTTTTTAAATTTGTATTTATTAGGTTGAAAAATACTTAGCTTTGCAAAGTTACTTTGACTACCTTTTTTTTTATTTCCTACTCTTTTTTTTGATGGCATAATTAGTCTCGATTATATTCTCTTTTATATTCTTTTTTTTCGTACTCTTCTTTTTTTGAAAAATATTTAGCTTCTAAATTAAATTTCTTAACCTTAACTGTCATATATCTTAGAAGATTTTTATCAATTGCTTCATTTTTTTCTAATTCATCAATAATTTTTCCAGATCCTTTAATCTTAAAATGCATATAAATACCTTTTTTATTCTTTTTAATAATGTAAGCTAAATTTAACAAACCCCAATCTTCAGTTTGCACTATTTCTCCTTCATTTTTTTCTACTATTTTGGAATATTTTTCAGTTAATTGCTTAACTTGAGCTGGGCTAGTATCTTGTCTAGCAACTATTGTGTGTTCGTATAAATTCATAATTGTTCTTTAATAAAAAGTGAGGATATACTATTATAATTATTGAATTACAACACTTAAAACCATAATAAACTTTAGATATTTAAATGTTTTCTGTTATTTTTCCAGGTCAAGGCTCACAATTAGTAGGTATGGGTAAAGACCTACACATTAAATATAGCTTAGTTCAAGATCTATTCAAGGAAGCAGATGACACGCTTAGTTTCTCACTCTCAAACCTTATCTTAAATGGCCCTAAAGAGGAATTAGACTTAACTGAAAATACTCAGCCAGCAATATTTTTGCTCAGTTATTCAATATTCAAGTTAATCAAAGAAGAGTTCAAAGTTGATTTAGATAAAGCAAAATTTTATGCAGGACATTCTTTAGGAGAATACTCCGCATTAACTGCTGCTGGATCATTATCATTTTCAGATACTTTAAAAATATTAAAAATTAGAGGCAACGCGATGCAAAACTCTGTTCCAAAAGGAGTAGGTGGAATGGTTGCAGTTTTGGGTTCCGAAATTGAAATAATAAAAAAAATTATTAATGAAAATAAAGATAAATATGAATGCTTTATTGCAAATGACAATTCTGTGGGTCAAATTGTATTAAGTGGAAAAATTGAAGACCTAGAAAAAATCATGGTTGATTTAAAATCTTCAAATATTAAGAATATTAAACTGCCTGTGAGTGCTCCATTTCATTGCAAATTAATGAATAATGCGACACTTGTAATGAAAGAAGAAATAGCAAAATTAAATTTTGATGAGCCAAAAAATATACTTATTTCAAATGTGACAGGAAAAGAAATATCCAATTCAAACGAATTAAAAGAATTACTAGTTAGGCAAATTGAAAGCAGTGTTCGTTGGCGTGAAAGTGTTCTATTAATGATTGAGAAGGGTGTTACAGAGTTTATAGAAATAGGGCCTGGTAAAGTTTTATCAGGATTAATAAAGAGAATTGACAGAAATGTTAAAGTTAGTGCAATAAATTCAGAAGAGGATATAAAGTTAATTAATATCAATGAGTAGTTTAAAGGATAAAAATATTATAGTTACAGGAGCCTCAGGCGGGATTGGTAATTCAATAGTTGAAAAGCTTTATGATTATGGAGCTAATATTTTAGCCACTGGCACAAGAATGGAAAAGTTAGAAGAGTTAAAAAAAAAATTTGATAATATAAAGATTCTTAAATTTGATATTTCTCAACATGACAAAATTGAAGAATTTATAGAAAATGCTACAAAAGAATTGGGTGGGTCGTTAGACTGTATCGTTAATAATGCGGGCATTACAAAAGATAACTTAACTATTAGAATGAGCTTAGAAGAGTGGTCAAAAGTGATAAACATTAATTTAACTTCCACATTCTTAATGTGCAAATATTCAATAAAAAAAATGCTAAAAAATAAATCTGGAAAAATTATCAATATAACTTCAGTTGTAGGACATACAGGTAATGTTGGACAGGCAAACTACACAGCTTCAAAAGCAGGTATTGTTGCTATGTCAAAAAGCTTAGCAATTGAATATGCAAAAAAAAACATAAATGTGAACTGCATATCTCCTGGCTTTATAAGCACTACTATGACGGATCAGATTGATGAAAAATATAAAGAAGCAATTATAGCCAAGATTCCATCTAATAGACTGGGCAAGCCTGAAGATATTGCAAATGCTGTAACTTTCCTAAGTTCTAATCAGTCAGACTATATTAATGGAGAAACATTACATGTAAATGGAGGCATGTATTTGGGTTGACAAAACTACTTTTTGAACTATTAACGAAATATAACAAAAAGGAACATTATGTCAGAAGATATTTCAAGTAAGGTTAAAAAAATTGTAGCGGATCATCTAGGCATAGATGAGGCTAAAGTATTAGAAGATTCAAGCTTTATAGACGATCTTGGCGCAGATAGTTTAGACACTGTTGAATTGGTAATGGCTTTTGAGGAAGAATTCGGTTCAGAAATTTCAGATAGTGAAGCTGAAAAAATTCTCACCGTAGGAGATGCTGTTAATTTTATTGCAGGCAAAGCTAACTAGAAATTAAAATGTCCACAAAAAAAGATGGGATAATGGTGATTTTATCATCCCCATCTGGGGCGGGTAAAACAACTTTAGTAAAACTTCTTTCTAAAAATAAGAATTTTCATATTTCAATATCTCACACCACAAGAAAACCTAGAATTAACGAAATTGCAAACAAGGATTACTACTTTGTAAATCATGATAAATTTGAAAATTTAATAAAAAATGAAGAGTTCTTAGAATATGCAAAAGTGTTTAACCATCTTTATGGTACAACTAGAACACCAGTAATTGAAAAATTAGAAAAAAGTGAAAATGTAATATTTGATATTGATTGGCAGGGAGCTGATCAAATTAAGAATAAAAAATTAAATTATAAATTAATTACTTTTTTTATTTTACCTCCAAGCAAAGAAATATTATTTGAAAGACTATCAAATAGAGATATGAAAGATAAATTAATAGTAGAAGAGCGTATGAAAGAATTTAGTAGAGATGTATTGCATTGGATTAATTATGACTATGTAATAATTAATGACAATCTAGAAAAATGTTATTCTAAAATAAGCAGTTTAATTGATGCAGAAATTAACAATGGATCAAAAGATTACGATAAGGATTTCATTAGAAAACATATCGAGAAACTAACTTCTTAAGTCTTCATATTCTTTTACAAGTTTGAAATATATTTCAGGCTTAAGGTTTTGAGGTCTAAGATTAAGATCAATGCCAAATTTTTCTGCAACCTGTTTTCCATTAGCAAAAACTTGATTGAAAGGTTTTTTTAACATTTTTCTTCTTTGGCTAAAAAATATTCTAGTAATCTTTTCAAGGTTTTTAGCATCCCTTAATTCAAAAAAAAATTTCTTAGGTGTGAATAAAAGTAAAGAACTATCTATCTTAGGTCTTGGTGAAAAACTTTGTGGTTTGATATCTATTATTTTTTTTACATTCAATTTCCAGCTAGATAAAATTGACAATCTACCGTACTTAGAACTATTAAATTCAGATATAATTCTATCTGCAACTTCTTTTTGGAACATCAATACTAGGCTTTCAAACCAAAAATTTGATCCAATATTAAGAATCCACTTTGATAAAATTTCAGTAGATATGTTGTATGGTAAATTACCAAAGACAGATAATTTTTGATCTGAGATTTTATCTTCAGATATTTTTAAAATATCATCATTAATAATTTCTATTTCAGTATCAAACTTTTCTTTTAATAATATGGCTAAATCATTATCTTTTTCCACAACATAGAGTTTTTTTGGTTTTTGTTTTAAAATGTATGTAGTTAAATTTCCACTACCAGGACCAATTTCCAAAATTTCTTTGCCAGCTATATCTGTTATGGATACAATTTTTTCAAGTACCTCTCTATCTATCAAGAAGTTTTGTCCGAGACTTTTTTTTGCTTTTAAATGCATTTATTTATTTAAAAATTTTAAGGCTTCAATTAAACTTTTTGGGTTTGATACATTTTTGCCCAGCATAGAAGAGTTTGGACCATGATCAGGTGAAATACGAATAAATGGCAAGCCCAGAGTAATATTGATTGCATCAAAACCAAATAAAGACTTCATAGGAGACAGAACCTGATCATGATACATTCCAATTATAACATCATATTTTTTAAAATTTTCTTTCATAAATATTGTATCTGCAGGAAAAGGACCATTAACTAAGAACTTTTTTTTTTTTAATTTATTGATTGCAGGAACAATTATTAAATCTTCTTCAGAATTGTGAAAATTACTTTCACAATGGGGATTTAGACCAGTAATGGCAATTTTAGGTTTTTTATAAAATTTTTTTTTATAAAACTCATTAATTAGTCTTACATGTTTATAAATTTTCTCTTTTGAAATATTTTTATGAACATCTTTTAAAGCTAGGTGAGTAGTTATTGGGCTAACTGATAATTTTTCATTATAAATTAACATAACCACATTATTTTTTTTTTTTGTTTTTTTTGCTAAATATTCTGTAATTCCTAGATTTTTCCCTTGTAAAAAATGTTTTTTAGAAATTGGACCGTTTATTAGGCCTGAAAATTTATATTTTTTTATTAAATCTAGTGCTATGAGAAAACACTTTTCAATATAATTGTTTGATTTATTTGTAATTTTATCAAAAGTTTTTTTAAACTTAAATTCTACATTTATAATATTGATTTTATTTTTTTGCAATTTATCAAGTTTTATTTTTTTAATATCGAGTTCATTTATTTTATAATCAAAATTTAATCTTTTCATTTGCATCTGAAGTAATTTTTTTGAGACTATTAAAATTGTATTTTTATTTTTCTTTTTTGCTTTAAAGAAGAGCTCTAAAAAAACACTATAAGGTTCGCCTGCAACAACCAATATGGGATGCAAGTTATCCATCAATTATAATATTTTTTTTAACCCTATTAAAAAATATAGTTGAAAATTGGTCTAGTTGCTTATTTCGTTCATTTAATATTCTTTTATTCAAAGCTTCTTCTAAATCAATTTGAACATTTGTGATTACAGAGTCCTCTATTTTCAAAATTAAAAAATTAGAGTCTATTTTTATTGGTTTTGTGTATTCTCCATTCACTAAATCCTTAATTTCAGTTAAGATTTTTGGTGATAATGATGTTTGGTTAATCCAGCCTATCTTGCCTCCTTTATTGGCACTACCAGATATACTATGCGTATTAGCTGTATTACTGAAGCCTATTTCAGCTATGCTTTCCTCTATCATTTTTGTTAAGCTTAAAAAATCTTGGTTAGAATTAAATTTTATAACTATTTCTGATAATAAAATTTTTTTTTGTGTTTTTCTTAACTTTATATCTTTTTTTAGACTCTTTCTAATTTCTTCTTTATCTATTGATACTTGGTTTCTATATTTATTGTAGATCAAGCTATTCCATAAGCTTTCTATTTCAAGTTTCATTTTAGTCCACTTAATAGAAATATTAAATTTTTTTAAGTATTGTTCAAATTCATCTTCATTTTTAATACCAATATTTTTATATACACTTTCAAAAGTACTTAGTACCATCGGGTCATCAAGATTTTCACCCAATGAATTATTTTTTTCTAATTCAATCTTTTTGATTTTTTCTCTTACTATAGAGTTTAAGGCTAATTTTGTTAATTTTAAAATATCTAAATTCTTTAAATTAGGATTTAATGCTCTTAGATAATTTGCTTCTTTCTTTACATCATATTCTGTAATAATTTCATTATTAATCTTATGTATTATGAAATTCTCATAAGAGTAAGAAGTTTCACTTAGTAAAAGCGTAATTATTAAAATTAAAAAAACACTTATTTTTTTCATATTATCTATTAATACCAGGTGTGTTAACTTTTCCAAACGGAACAATAGTTAATGAAAAGAGAAGTTGTTTTTCTGGTTTTAAATCACTATCAATATAATAAGACTTATTAAATGCTACAGCAGCTTCCAAGCAATCATTTGAATAGCTATAGAATAAATCATAAAATTCAGTGGCATTGGTTACTTTATTCTTTCTCAAGTTAAAACCTATAGAGCCAGAATCATTAATTTGTAAAGTTGTTTTATTTGTAACGTAAGATTTTTGATTTTTAGAATTTTTGTCATCTAGGTATTCAAAAGTTGTTGCAAAATTATTAACAGAAAATTTTGTTTTAATTAAGTCGTAATTTGATTTATTTAAGTTGTTGTCAATTGCAAAATTATAATTGAAATCTATATTTTTATGAAGCTTAATCTTAAAGTCTCCAAAATAATCTGATTGATATTCTCCCAAGCTACTACTGCTAGGTAGATCTTCATTTTTTTCCATTCTTAGTACTGTTGCCAATTTTATATTAAGAAAATCTTCATAATTTTTATTAGTCTTTTTATATTCGGTTCCAATAGTAACTGATGAGCCACCCTCAACAGTATCTGTTACACCTATTCTATTAAAGGAGTAGATGCCGTTTACGTCAATTCTTTTATCCTCATTCGTCATATTTTTTGTTTTGTTTGGACTATACATAAAAGAAAGTTTTGGTATTAAGATATCGGTAAATATATTGTTACTTTTTTTCATAGGATATTCGGCAGATAATAGCAATGAGGACATCAAAGACTGATCAAAACTATTTTTATATTTAGATGAATTTGTGGCGTTAGTATTTACATTTTTTAACAAAGCATCAAAATTACTTTTTAAACCCCAATCATAAATTTTTGGGTCTGTTTTATAAATCATGTCATTTGTTACAATACCCTCATATTTGTTGGTTTCATATTTTTTCTGAAAGCCATAAGAATAGAGTTTTAAGTCATTGTTATCCAGATTTAATTCTTTTACTATTTTATAATTTGGGTAAATAAACTCATGCCTATCTTTAGAAGTTTTAGATAAATCTTCCCAAACTTCTAGAGATGAGCTGAAAGTTAGTTTTTCATTTTCTGCATTAAAACTCAAGTAAGAATTTAATAGTGTACTATTATCAACTAAAGGTGAGTCAATTTTGTAAGTTTTTAAATAAGTATCATTAGTAGTTCTTTCAACATTTAACTGAAGACTACTGGTCTCAAAATCCTCTAAATTTAAATCAAATATTGAGTTTGAAAAAAAGTGACTTTTATTTTTAGCTCCTGAGCTTAGAAAGCCATCAGTATTGATTCCAAAATCAATTATATGCTTACTATTTTTATTTACTTGCCTGTATTCATTTTGAAAAATAGCCTGATCATTAGCATATAATCTTGGTTTAAAAGTAAGATCCCTATTTTCTGAAAGTACTAAATAGTAAGGTAAACTAAGTGATAGGCCATGAACATTAGAATCCATCAAATTAGGTTTTAAAAAACCTGATTTTCTTTTTACAGTTGGGTCAGGATGAGAAAATTTAGGAAAATAAGCAACTGGAATATCATAAACTTTTAACCAGGCATTTTTATATGCAATAGTTTCTTTTTTCTTGTCATGTGTAATATTATCTGCAGAAATTGTCCAAGGTGGACACTGGTCATTTTTTTTGCAGGTTGTGAAAACTCCCTTATCCATGGAGGATAAATTTTCAGTTAGATAAAAACTTCTAGATTTAAGTCTTGGGTCATTTTCATTATTTCCAAATGTTGATTTATTAAAATTAATACTTAAATCTTTACCTGAAATATTATTATTATTAAGATTAATAACTGTATTTGAAATCAAATATTCATTATTTTCCACATCGATAAATTTAGTATTAGATCCTCTAAACAGGTTTTCATTCATTTCATATTCAAAATTTTTAATATAGAAAATATTATTTTTGAGGTCATGAATCTTCATTTCCTTATTTGATGTTATTTTAGGTTGTGAGATAAAATACTGAAAACCACCAGATTCACCAAAATATTTATTTTCAAAGGTAAATTTTGAAAAGTTGTTTGAGGATATTATATTTTCTTTTTGAAAATATAATAATTCATTTGTGCTTATAGTAAATTCATTGAACCTATCGATTATTTTTACATCACCACTTAGCTCAACTAAACCCTTTTTTTTATTATACTGAAAATTATTAGATAGGATGTCAATATTGTCATTTAAAAAAATCTTTACACCTTTTCTTGACTTTATAATATTCCCATTATCTATTACTTCAATTTGATTAGCTTCATAAGAAAATGTATCAGCACTGTAGATATTTGAACTATAAAAAAAGAGACATAATATTAGATAAAAAGTACTAATTTTATTTTTCATTTATTGTAACCAAACCAATTCCAATTAAGATTGATATTATTAAAAGTGGCAACCAAACGGAGAGTGTAATCGGTAATTGATTGTTCACTCCCATTGTGCCTGCAAAATGGTTTATATAAAAAATAATTACAGATAACAATACACCCAGTACTAAATAAAAAATTTTTGGCTTATTATGCTTGATATTTAGCATAATTACTGAAGAGAGAATTGTTGTAATCATTAAATAAATAGGAAAAGAATAAATTTTTTGTAAATGAAGGTTGATATCATCAGTTGAATAACCTACTTCCTCATAATATTTTTTTTGTTTAAACAATTGCCAGATAGTTAAAGAATCCATATCAGAAAAAAGAGTATTAATTTTTTCTGAATTAAAATTTGTTTGAAATTTTAAATTATTCTCATTAAAGCTTTGTTTTCCAGTTATAGTAATTTTTGATTTTTGTAAAAGCCACATGTTATTTTTAATATCCACTTCATCAGAGGAAATATATCTTGATATGTTAAAATTATCATCAAATTGTGTAATTATTACATTTTTTAAATAGTCACCTTCTATTTGACCAGCATTTATAATATTAATGTTGCCATTATTTTCATCCCTAATCCAGAGACCATTTTCAGTTATTACAGCTAAAAACTTATTATCATTCGCATAATTATTTTTGAGATCAAGATATATAAATTTAAATTTTGCTGAAAAATTGTAAAAGACAAAAACAATAAAAATTCCTGAAACTAAAGATATAGTAGCCAATAATTTTATTAATTTAAAATTATCCAAACCTATATTTTTAAAAATTAATAGTTCATTTTTTTCGATCAAATTTAAGAAAAAAAATTGAGAAGCAATTAAAAAAATAAAAGGAAATATGTCATATAAAATTGATGGTGAGTTTAGAAAATTAAGAAAAAAAGGTAGAGTGAAGCTTTCGTTTAAATTTTTTACATAATTAATTTCCTCAAAAAGATTTAAAATTAAAACCAAACCATAAAAAATCCCACCTATAATAAAAATTGACTTTAAAAAATTTTTTAAAATATATTTTTGGTAAGTTTTAATCATTATTATTCCTTAATTTTGTAATTTAATTTTTTCATTAAAAATAAATGCATAAAAAGATAAATTATTAATGGAATTAAAATTAAAAGAAGATTATTTATTAAATTTTCACCAACATATTTTATTGAAGCTTCTGAAAAAAAAATTATAATAAATCCCAAGCTGAATATTAAAATTTTATGATTCCTGTATGAATTTTCTTCTTTAGTTTTAAGAATTACCAAACATCCTATTAATGTAATAAGTGGCATATAAAGTGGTAAATAAAATCTTTTCAATAATTCTTCACTAATATTTTTTGTACTTTTTTTATCACAAATTAATTTTTTAGGATTAATTTTTAAATTTTTATTATAAGTATTATTTATGATGCATTTTACCAATGATGTTGATTCAGTTTCTTGAATCTTAGGTATCGTAGTAGTTTTTGTTACAAAATTTGATAAATTAAATTCAAAATTTTCAAATCTAAAGCTGTTAGATTTGTTTCCATCACTGTTAAAAATTTCTCCATTTTTTAGAATAAGATAATTTTTATTTTTGATATTAATCAATTCTCCTTCTTTAGCTAAAATTATTTGAAATTTTTTTTTTTTACCTGACTGATCTTTAATAAAGATATTCTCCATTGTTTTTTTGTTTTCACTTATTTCATCTACATAAATCGTTAGATTAGTAACAGTGTCTATAAATTTTTTCTTTTTTATAAGGGATGGAAATAAGTCAATATTTGAACTTCTAATAAATGATCTGGCCGAATCTTGAGACATTGGTGATATAAGTGATGTTAACAGTATTTGTATAATTAAAAAGAATATAGAAAATTTTATAATATTTTTGATAAATTGAATTTTACTAATGCCAAGCATCCAAAATAAAATTAATTCATTATTTTCTTCATATCTTATGATTGTATAAATAATTGATATAAAAAATGTAATAATAAGTAACCTTGAAAAAATTTTAGGGAAGTTTAATAGTGTATAAGAGAAATAGACTTTAAAACCATGACCATCTTCTGAAACAAAATCTAAGAAATTAACAGCCTGCATAACCCAAACAATTACCGTTAAGCTTAGAGACAAAACTATAAATAACATAAGTATGTCTTTAAAAAGCTTTTGGAAGATCAATTTTTTCATTGAAATATAATAAATTTATTCATATATACCACTCAACTAACTTTGTGTGTATTAAAATTTATGTCTATTAAGATCAATTATAAAAATAATATTTCTAATAAATCTGCAATTAACCTCGTCTTATTTGTTGATGAAAATTTTAATATTAGTGGTTTAAAAAAATATTTATCAAATTCTGAATTTTCTTACATAACTGACTTACTAAAAAATAGTGATTTAAAAAAAGACTTACTTTTTTTTGAAGTCAATTCTAAAAAGGGAGTATATTTAGTGTCTATTAAGAAAGATATCAAAATATCAGATATAGAAAATTTAGGAGCTAAATTTCATAGTTATATTAATTATGACAAGAAAAAAGAATACTTTGTAAATTTAGATACAATTAATAATAAAATAAAAAATTTTGCAGGTTACTTTCTTCATGGACTGAAATTAAAATCATATGAATTTAATATTTACAAATCAAAAAAAAATAAAAAGATTATTTCTATAAATGTGATAGGAAATAAGAATAAAATATCCACTCAAGATCATTTAAGATTTAAAGCCCTAGAAGAAGGAAGTTTTTTTGCAAGAGACCTTGTGTCGGAACCAGGAAATATTCTACACCCAGATGAGTATGCAAAAAGAATAAATACACTTAAAAAATTTGGATTAAAAATAAATACATATGATGAAAAAAAATTAAAAAAACTTGGAATGAACGCTTTGCTTGGTGTAGGACAAGGAAGTATACGAGGATCATACCTTGTAACAATGGAATGGAATGGTGCTAAAGACAATTCTAATCCTTTGGCTTTTGTTGGAAAAGGAGTTTGTTTTGATACCGGTGGTTACTCGTTAAAACCAGCAAAGTTTATGGAGGATATGACTTATGATATGGCTGGCTCGGCTACTGTTGTGGGCTTAATGAAAAATTTAGCCATAAGAAAAGCAAAGATTAATGCAGTAGGTGTCGTGGGGCTTGTTGAGAATATGGTGAGTGGAAATGCTCAAAGACCTGGTGATATTGTTAAATCTTATAGTGGCAAAACAATAGAAATATTAAATACAGATGCTGAAGGTAGATTGGTTTTGGCTGATGCTTTAACTTTTACTGAAAAAAAATTTAAACCTAAATTTATGGTTGATTTAGCAACCTTAACTGGTGCTATTATAGTTTCATTGGGCTCTGAATATGCTGGCCTATTTTCAAATGATGATAAATTGTCAAAACAATTATTAGAAGCTGGAGACAAAGTGGAAGAAAAATTATGGAGAATGCCTTTACATAAAAATTTTGACAAACTTATAGATTCAAAAAATGCAGATATGCAAAATATTAATTATGTAGGTGGCGCAGGATCTACAACTGCAGCACAGTTTTTACAAAGATTTATTTTAAATAAAACACCTTGGGCTCACTTAGATATAGCTGGTATGGCATTTTCAAAATATGGTGGTGCTTTAAATTCAGGTGGCGCAACTAGTTATGGAGTAAGATTATTAAACCAACTAATAGAGGATAATTATGAGTAATACAGAACAAACGCTATCAATCATTAAACCTGATGCAGTTGAAAGAAATTTAGATAATGAAATTAAAGAAATGTTTACAAATAAAGGTTTCAAAATTGTTAAAGATAAAAAAATTCAGATAGCAAAAGCTGAAGCAGAACAATTTTATAAAGTCCATGAAACAAAACCTTTTTATAATGATTTATGTGCCTATTTGTCATCAGGGCCGATAGTTGTGATGGTGCTAGAGAAAGAAAATGCAGTTTTAGAAAACAGAGAGTTAATGGGTGCGACCAAACCAGAGGATGCTGCAGAAGGAACTATAAGAAAAAAATATGGAATTTCTATAGATAAAAATTCTGTACATGGCTCTGATAGTGTTGAAAATGCTAAAATTGAGATTGATTTTTTCTTTAAAGATTAACTAAAAATTTTTTTTATAGCTGCAGGGTAAAGTTTAAGCTCTTGTCTTAGAACCTTTTTAGCTAAAGTAGTAAGAGTATCTTTTTTTGAAATTTTGACTACCTTTTGTAGAATTATTTTTCCAGAATCGAGTTTTGCTGTTACAAAATGAACTGTACAACCAGCTACCTTATCCTTATTTTGTATAGCTTTAATGTGAGTGTTAAGCCCCTTGTACTTTGGTAGTAAAGATGGATGTATATTAACTATTTCTCCATTAAACTTTTTAATAAAATTTTTAGATAAAATTTTCATAAAACCAGCAAGACAAATAAATTTTATATTTTCTTTTTTTAATAAATTTAATATTTTTGTCTCAGCTATTTTAGAGTCTTTAAAGCTTGATACATATTTTTTGACATTAAATTGATTTGAAAATCTTAAACCTTTTGCTTTAGCAGTATTTGAGAAAATTAAATCTATAGATATGGGTGAATTTTTTATTTTAGAAAATTTTATTAAATTTTTTAAATTACTTCCAGTTCCAGATATAAAAACTGCTGTTTTAACTTTTTTAAGACCAGTCAATTTTACCATTAAGTTTAACTTTATTTTTTCCTGTAGTTATTTTTCCAATAACATAGGGTTTAAATTCTTTTGTAAAAAACTTAGTTATTTTATTTAAGTTTTTAGGGTTAACTATTAAACAAAAACCTACTCCACAATTGAATGTTTTCAACATTTCTTTGTCATCAATGTTATTTTGTTTTAACCATTTAAAAATTTTTTTTGTTTTAACTTTATTTAAATCTATATTAGCAGCTAATTCATCTGGAATAACTCTCTTAATGTTATCTGCTAATCCACCACCAGTGATATTTGCACAGCCATTTAAAAGATTATTATCAATTAAATTTAAAACTTCTTGTACATAAATTTTTGTAGGTCTTAGTAATTCTTTTTTTAAAAATGAATTATTTTTTAAATCAATTTTTTTATTTTTAAGAACATGCCTGACTAAAGAGTAACCATTTGAGTGAACACCACTAGAGGGTACAGCCAATACTAAGTCATTTTTTTTTATATTCTTTTTTGCTAAGATTTTCTTTTTATCAACCAAACCTACAGCAAAACCTGCTATATCAAATTTATCTTTTTCATAGGTGCCTGGCATCTCGGCTGTTTCTCCACCAACTAATTCACAGTTTGAGATTTTACAACCTCTCACTATCCCTTTAAGAATCGATTTTAATTTATTTAAATTAATTTTATTAATAGAAATATAATCTAAAAATAAAAGTGGTCTTGCCCCTTGAACAATGAGATCGTTTACGCTCATAGCAACTAAATCAATGCCAATTGTGTCATATTTATTAAGTAAATTTGCTATCTCTACTTTGGTACCAACGCCATCTGTACAAGCTACAATTTTAGGATTTTTCAGATTTTTTGGGATATTTGTTATTGAGCCAAAGCCACCTATGTTATTAAACTTTTTTTTGCCTTTATTGTTTGATGATATTGATGATATAAATTTAACAAAATTATCAGCAGCACTTATGTTTACACCACTTTTTTCATAGGTAAATTTTTCTTTTTTCATTAGTATAATATATGCAAATAATTAATAAATTTTTTAAATTACTGAATGTATATATTTATTTTATTTTATTCTCTCTATTAATAGTATTTTTTTCCACAACTTATTCGAATGCAAATGCATTTAAGGTATCTAATATTGAAATATCTTCTCCATTTGAACTAAATTTTGAAAAAAATAATGTAATTGACAAAGGATTTCAAACTTCCTTTTCTGATTTGATTTCAATGATTATAACCTCTGGTGATAGAATAAAGATAAAAAATGTTCCAATAAAAGAACTTAAGGGCATGATCGATTCTTTTACTATTAGTGATGAAAAATTTATAAATAATGAGTATTTTGCAAATTTAGAAACAACTTTTAATAAAAAAAAAATTCTTAAATTTTTAGAAAATAAGAATATTTTTCCGTCAATACCCCAAAGAAATAAGGTCTTATTATTTCCTATCCTTATAGAAACTAAAAATAACAATATTTATCTTTTTAATAATAATATTTTTTACGATAAATGGAACGAACAAAAAAATTCTTATGATTTGTTAGATTATTTATTACCAAGTGAAGATATTGAAGACTTGGTAGAATTACAAAAAACATCCAAAGATATCGAAACTTATGATTTTTCAAATCTAATTAATAAATATGATATTAAAGATAATATAATTTTAATAATATACAAAGAAAGTAACAGTGTAAGAACACTTTCAAAAATTAATTTAAAGAATACTTTGAAAATTAAAAATAAGAACTATTCCAAAATAGATATTTTAAATAATAATGACTTTTCTAATATTGTTAAAAGTTTAAAACAACTTTATGAAGATCAATGGAAAAAAAATAATGAAATTAATACTTCAATAAAACTTCCTATAACAATATCTATTAATTCCAAAAAAACAAAAAAAATTATAGAGTTGGAACAGGCACTTTATAGTATAGATCTAGTTTCTGACTTTAGTATCTTGAATTTTAATAGTGAGAGTATTCAGTATAAAATTACTTATAATGGCACACCTAATATATTTTTAAATGACATGAGAGAAAAGAACCTTGAATTAGAAATGAAAAATAATATGTGGACATTAAAATGAAAAGTTTAAACCAATTATTATTAGATTTTGATTATGAGCAAAACTTTAAAGATGATGATTTTTATGTAGGAAAGAGTAATTTTTATGCTTTTGAAATTATTAACAAATGGCCAAAATGGGAAAAAAATTTTTTAAACATTAACGGTGAAAAATTTTCAGGAAAAACCCACTTAGTAAATATTTTTTTGAAAAAATTTAACGGCATTAGGATTGATATTAATTTACTAAATGATGAAAACCTTAAATCAATTAAACCTTACCAAAATATAGTTTTAGAGGATTTAAATTTAAATATAAATGAGAAGCTGATTTATTCACTCTTCAATATAATAGATCAAGACAACAAGTTTTTGATAGTCACATCAATGAAACCAATATCTGAGATCAATTTTCAACTGGAAGATCTTCGATCTAGAACTAAGAACTGTCTTTTTGCAAATATTCAAAACCCTGATGATGAGCTAATGTTTGCACTGATATTAAAAAATTTATCAGATAGACAAATTACTTTAGATAAAAAGCTGATTGACTTTATTATTAAAAGAATTGAGAGATCGTATGGCAAAATATTTGAATTCATATATAAAATTGACAAGATTAGTTTAAAAAAAAAGAAATCAATCGACTTTAAAATTATTAATGAAGCTCTTGAGGAATAAGTGAATAAATACAGAACGCATACATGTAGTGAGTTAACAATAGATAGTAGTGGTAAAGATGTTGTTTTGTCAGGTTGGATCAACAAAAAAAGAGATCATGGAAATTTACTGTTCATAGATTTAAGAGACAATTACGGGATGACTCAGTGCATCATAGATAAGAGTAACGAAAATTTTAAATCATTAGAAAAAATTCAATTAGAAAGCGTAATTAAAATAAATGGTAAGGTTGTTGTGAGAACAAAAGAGACCATTAACACCGATCTCCAAACTGGAGAGATAGAAGTTAATATAAATTCTTTTGAAGTACTTGGCGCATGTAAAGAGTTACCAATGCCAGTTTTCAGCGATCAAGAATATGCTGAAGAAATTAGACTCAAATATAGATTCTTAGATTTAAGAAGAAAAAAGATTCATGATAATATTATCTTAAGGTCAAAAGTTATTTCTTTTATTAGAAGTGAGATGTCTAAACTTGGTTTCTTGGAGTTTCAAACACCAATATTAACATCTTCTAGCCCCGAGGGTGCAAGGGATTTTTTAGTACCAAGCAGATTAAATCCTGGAAAGTTTTATGCACTGCCACAAGCGCCACAACAATTCAAACAGCTTATAATGGTTTCTGGTTTTGATAAATATTTTCAAATAGCTCCATGCTTTAGAGATGAGGATGCAAGGGCAGATAGAAGTCCAGGTGAATTTTATCAGCTCGATTTAGAAATGTCTTTTGTTGAACAAGAAGACATTTTTCAAGTAGTTGAAAAATTAATAGTCAATGTTTTTAAGAATTTTTCTTCAAAAAAATTAATGTATGAAAAATTCCCAAGAATACCGTATGAGGAATCTATGCTTAAGTATGGATCGGATAAGCCGGATTTAAGAAACCCACTAATAATTTATGATTTATCAAACATTTTTACGCGTGATGATGTTACATTTGAGATATTTAAAAAGCTTGTAAAATCTAACTCTAAAGTGCGATGCATAGTAACAAAAAGTACAAAAGATAAACCTAGAAGTTTTTTTGATAATATTGACAAGTGGGCCAAGGAACAAGGCG
The DNA here is from genome assembly GCF_047717815.1 of Candidatus Pelagibacter sp. Uisw_113. Lineage (GTDB taxonomy): Bacteria > Pseudomonadota > Alphaproteobacteria > Pelagibacterales > Pelagibacteraceae > Pelagibacter. The sequence continues at coordinate 879,055 of NZ_CP159809.1, read as the reverse complement.
CATCTGGTCTTGCTTATTTTACAATTGAAAAAGAAGAAAATCTTTCTGCAAAAGGACCAGTAGGAAAATTTTTTTCTAAAGAAGCCCTAGAAGAAATTATGAAAATTACTGGAGCTGAAGTAGGAGATAGTATATTTTTTGCTTGTGGCAAAATAAATGATGTTGAAAAAATTAGCTCTCAAGCTAGAGATAAAATTGCTAAAGATTTAAACCTAATCGATGAAAATATTTTTGCATTTTGCTGGATAGTTGATTATCCAATGTTTGAAAAAAATGAAATAACTAACAAAATTGAATTTAGTCACAATCCATTTTCAATGCCTCAAGGTAATATAAAAGATATTGATTTTGACAATCCTCTAAATATTAAAGCTTACCAATATGACATTGTTTGTAATGGAATTGAGTTATCTTCTGGTGCAATTAGAAATCACGTACCCGAATTGATGTATAAGTTATTCTCGATTGCTGGTTACCAAAAAAAACAAGTTGATGAGAAATTTAGTGGCATTATTAATGCCCTTAGTTATGGAGCGCCTCCCCATGGAGGTATAGCGCCTGGAATAGATAGAATTGTGATGCTTCTAGCAAATGAGAAGAATATTAGAGAGGTTACAATGTTTCCAATGAATCAAAATGCTCAAGACTTAATGATGAATGCTCCATCAGAGGTAAATGAAGAGCAACTTAAAGAACTAGGGTTAGCTTTAAAGCTAAAAAAATAATATTATTTCTTACCTTTTAAACTTATTTTAACATCAGATAAATCAACAAGATTTTTTTTGTAATTATTTCTAACAAAGCCTTTGCTAGTAACATCTTTTATAATTTTAAGTAATTGATTTTGATCATCAGTATTTTCTTCTTCAGGTAAGGATCTATCTGATCCACCAATAGATGGAGTGTGTGCAAGATCTTCTCTATTTTGATATGAAATTGCTAATTCTCTAAAAATATAATCAAGTATTGAAGAGGCACTCATTATTCTGTCATTACCGTGCACTTTTCCAGATGGTTCAAATTTAGTATCAACATAAGCACTAATAAACTCATCTAAAGGAACGCCATATTGAAGACCAAGTGATATTGCTATTGCAAAATTATTCATCAAAGCTTTTACTAACTCACCTTCTTTACTTGTGTCGATAAAAATTTCACCTATTTTTCCATCTTCATATTCACCAGTATGTAAATAAACTTTATGGTCACCAATGGTAGCTTTTTGAATATAACCTTTTCTTCTATCGGGCATACTAAATCTCTTACCTACACCTTCGTTAATCTGTTTAACAAACGTAGTATTATTTTCTTTTGAAACAATTTTGGGTTGGCTTTGTTCAGTTATAATATCTAACTTTTTAGGCTCAATTACTTTATTATTTGGATCTAAGCTTTTTGTTTTTCTAGTATCAAGCTTAACATCTAGAACTTCAAATTTACCATCATCACGCTTTTCAAGGTTTGCTAACTCGGTTTCATTAATATCATCAAGATAATGATTAACTTTAAAGCTACACGTATAATAAGTTTCAACTAAGTATTTTGCCATTTTTCCTTTAATTAATTTTTTATTTTGAATCGTAAGATGATTAATTTATATACAAATTCATACTTTAGTCTAATTTAAATTATACAATTTAAGATTGAAGAATTAATTAAATAATTAAATAATATGTTGACACTTTTCAAAAAAATTTTCATTTGGTGGAATCAAGAAACGTTAGGTACAAAATTAAATACTATTTTTTATGGAAAACTTGTTGGAAAAGATTCTAGTGGTAATAAATATTATGAGAGTAAATCTGGAAAACGATGGGTAATTTATATCGATGAAATTGATGCTTCAAAAATCCCTAATGAATGGTATTCTTGGATGCATTTCACTAACAATAGAATTGAAAATAATCACAAATTGAATAAATATGATTGGCAAAAACCACATCAATCCAATCAAACAGGCACAGAGAATGCCTATCATCCAAATAAAAACAATGATCCAATTAAAAAGAAATACACGATCTGGAAAAGTTAATTTCTTATTTTTTTTAATTTATTTTTTTTTAATAAATTTATCATCACCCTTAGTAGCCAATGAGAATAGTGAAGGAAAATTTGTTGAAATTAAGATTTTAGATAAAGTAAGCTCAAAGACTGATCTTTTGAAATTAAATATAGGGGAGGAACTTAGATTTAAAAGTTTATTAATTAAAAGTCTCAAATGCAAAAACTCTGAATTTGATGACAGTCCAGAAATAACTGCCTATATTCAAGTTAAAGATATGACAAACAAAGATAATAACGAAGTATTTATTTTTAATGGATGGACCTTTTCATCTAGCCCAGCAGTAAACCCCTTTGATCATGCGGTATATGATATTTGGTTAACAAAATGTTATTAGATTACTTTTTCGTTATCTAGCCAACCAACATTAAAGTCTGACTCAATAAATTTTTTATGGTTTAGTAGAACTTTATGAAGAGGTATTGTTGTCGTTATTCCTTCAATAACAAACTCATCTAAAGATCTATTCATTCTTTGTATAGCTTCAGTTCTATTTCTGCCCTGAGTTATTACTTTACAAATCATGCTATCGTAATATGGGGTGACTTTATAACCTTGGAAAATTGCACCATCTACTCTTGTTCTAAAACCTGATGGCTGGTGACACATGCCTATAGTTCCAGGAGATGGTTGAAAATTTTTACTAGCATCCTCTGCATTAATTCTACATTCTATTGCATGTCCTCTAGGATTAATATCGCTTTGTTTTAAAGCTGTTTCGCCAGTGTAAGCTATCCAAATTTGTTCTTTAATTATGTCAATCCCCGTTACCATTTCAGTTACTGGGTGCTCTACTTGAACACGAGTATTCATTTCAAGAAAATAAAATTTACCATCCTCATATATAAATTCTACTGTTCCAGCACCTTCATAGCCAATTTTACTAACCATGTTTACTGTTCTTTCAAAAAGGTCTTTTCTAATTTCATCAGTTAAGACTGGACTAGGAGTTTCTTCTATTAATTTTTGATGTCTTCTCTGCACAGAGCAATCTCTTTCATGAAGGTGAACAGTCCTATTTTTACCTGACAAAACTTGAACTTCTATATGTCTTGGGTTTTGAAAAAACTTTTCAATATAAACCTCATCATTTCCAAAGTATTTTTGTGCTTCAGATTTTGCCATTGAAAATAATGTTTCAAATTCCTCTTCTTTGTTAACAATCTTCATTCCTTTTCCACCTCCGCCTCCAGAAGCTTTAATCAAAATAGGAAAACCAATCTTTTTACATAACTCTTTTGATTGTTTTATATCGGTTACACCACTCTCAGAACCTTCAATTACTGGAAGACCATGTTGTTTTGCAATTCTTTTTGCTTGAATCTTATCTCCCATCATTTCTATTAGTTTTGAAGAAGCACCAATGAATTTAATATTATTTTCTTCTAGAACTTTAGCAAAATTTGCATTCTCAGATAAAAAACCATAACCAGGATGAACGGCCTCTGCTTTTGTCAGCTCTATTGCTGACATCAATGCTGGAATATTTAAATAACTATTTGCTGGTTGGTGTGAGCCAATGCAAACACTTTCATCAGCTAGTCTTACATGCATACTATCTCTATCAACGTCAGAATGAACAGCAACAGTTGCTATACCCCATTCTTTGCAGGCTCTTATAACCCTGACTGCAATTTCTCCACGGTTTGCAATTAGAATTTTTTTAAACATTACTCAACGATGATAATAGTTTGGCCATATTCAATAGGTTGACCGTCTTCTACACAGATTTCTTTTATAATCCCATCTGCTGTTGATGGAACATGATTCATGGTTTTCATAGCCTCAACTATCATGACTGTTTCACCTTTTTTAATTTTTTTACCCACTTCTGCAAATTTTTTAGCCCCAGGTTCTGCTGCAAGATAAGCTGTACCAATAATTGGTGACTTAACTTCAGTCCCAGATACAACAGTAGATTTGGCTGCGTCAAGGACTGGTGTTGATGCAGCAACACTTACCACTTGGTTTGAGCTAGCTGGGTTTGATTTTGATACTTTGATTTTATTGTCTTTGTCTGTGTATTCAATTTCAGTTAAATTGAACTCATTTAAGTAATCAGTTAATTCTTTAATAATATTTTTATCTATTTTCATTTCTGTAACATGTTTTGTATTGCAATTATGGCTAAAATATAACCATTATCACCTAAACCAAAAATACCACCAGTAGCAATATCGCTGATTAAAGATTTGTGTCTAAATTCTTCTCTTTTATATATATTTGATATGTGAAGTTCAATAATTGGTTTTTTATAAATATCTAAAGCATCCCTGATAGCTACAGAAGTATGTGTAAAGCCAGCAGCATTAATGATTATACCATCAAACTTACTTTTAGCTTCTTGTATGGTTGTAACTATTTCACCTTCTATGTTTGACTGAGAAAACTCTAAATTAATATTTAAATCTTTAGCTTTACTTAAACAATTATCTTTTAATTTATCAAAAGTTATTGATCCATATTGTGATTGTTCTCTTTCACCTAATAGATTAAGATTAGGGCCATTAATAATTATAATATTATTACTCATCAGATTCTTATACATTATGAAAAAAGTAAAAAAAATAAAAATTAAGTTAAATGGTAAATTTTCAACAATAAATGAAAATTTAAGCCTCTCAATTTTTTTAAAAGAACTAAAAATTCCTCTTAAAAAAGTAGCAATTGAATTAAATCAAGAAATAATAGATAAAAATAATTTAAAAATAATAAAACTAAAAAATAATGACAAAATAGAAATTGTTCATTTTATTGGAGGTGGATAAAATTGGTTAAAGATAAATTAATAATTAATAAAAAAAAATTTAATTCCAGATTAATAGTTGGAACTGGAAAATATAAAAGTATGGCAGAATGTGCAAAAGCTATTAAATTATCTGGTGCAGAAATAGTTACTGTTGCAGTGAGAAGGGTAAATATCTCTGATAAAAAAAAACCTTTATTGATGGACTATATAGATCCAAAAAAAATTACCTATTTACCAAACACTGCTGGTTGTTTTAATTCTGAAGAAGCTCTTAGAACTTTGCGTTTAGCAAGAGAAATTGGAGGATGGAAACTGGTAAAACTTGAGGTCCTAGGAGATAAAAAAAATTTATTTCCAGATATGATTGAAACATTGAAGTCTACAGAGGTTTTAACCAAAGAAGGATTTAGAGTGATGGTTTACTGCAATGACGATCCTTTGATGGCTAAAAGATTAGAGAATGTAGGAGCTTGTGCAATTATGCCTCTAGCAGCACCTATAGGCTCTGGACTTGGAATTCAAAATACAACAAATATAAAAATTATAAGAAGTCAAACAAAGCTCCCTTTGATAATCGATGCTGGGTTAGGACAGGCGTCTGATGCAGCTATTGCTATGGAGTTGGGCTGTGATGGGGTATTGGCTAATACTGCGATTGCTAAAGCTAAAAAACCATTTCAAATGGCTTTAGCATTTAAAAATGGAGTAATTGCAGGAAGACAATCTTATTTAGCTGGTCGTATAGAAAAGTCTATATACGGAAGTGCATCTTCTCCAAAAAATGGAATTATCTAAACTACTGGGTTTTTGAAAAATTTCTTTTTAAAAAAAGGTTTTTTTTTATAAGGTTTCTTTTTAATTGGGCTTTCAAAAGATTTAATCTCTTTCTTTTGCTCTTCTAGATTTTTTAACTTTTCTATATGTTGAACTGTTTCTATTATTTTTTTAGTTTTGTTTTGAAGGTCAATTATATATTCTGGAATAATAAGAGTATTATCTGCAATTATATCTATTTTAATTAAGTTTTTTTCTTCAAAATACTTTAAATCTTCAATAAAATTTTCCTTCATAAAGTCTGATATTTTTTCACAAATCTTAAGTTCTACAAATTTTGCTTTTGTTAAAACAGCTTTAACTTCAACTAATTTAAGAATTTTCATAGCGAAAGACTCATCTGTAAGCGTGACTTTCCATTTTACAGCACTTTCTCTTAATCTTTGTCTGGACATCTCTAAAAGTCCGAATGTGCTAATTCTTCCTATCTGAATTCTTGCCCTATCAGTTCTGCATTGTTCTTTAAGCCTTCTCTCAACCAATCTTCTATTTCCAAAACTTAACATATCAATAAAATCAATAATAATTAGACCAGACAAGTCTCTTATTTTTATTTGTCGAGATATCTCCTCTGCTGCCTCAAGATTAGTGTCTAAAGCGGTACTCTCAACATTTTTTTGCTTAATAGAGCTTCCTGAGTTTATATCAATTGAAACTAGTGCTTCAGTTGGGTTTATAACTAGGTATCCACCTGATTTTAGTTTTATCTCTGAGTCATAAATTTGATTTAATTTTTCTTCAATGTTTTCTTTAAAAAATAAAGGAACTTTTTCTCTATATTTTTTTATTTTTTTGACATGAGAGGGCATCATTAACTTCATAAAGTTTTGTGCTTTTTTGTAACCTTCGTTACCCTCAATGACGATACTGTCTGTATCTTCGTCATACATATCTCTCAAAGTTCTTTTTATAATATCACTTTCTTGATGGATTAATGATGGGGCTATAGAATTTAATGCATTTTCTTTAATTTCATTCCAAGTTTTAATCAAAGTTTGAAGATCATGATCTATATCATTTTTTGTTTTGTTTGACCCTGCAGTTCTTACAATAAGTCCCATTTCTTTTGGAATGGTTATGTCGTTTAAGATAGTTCTAATTTTTTTTCTTTCTCCTGGGTTAAAAATTTTACGAGATATACCACCACCTTTCGGTGTATTTGGCATTAGGACAATATATTTACCCGCTATAGAAATAAAAGTACTTAGTGCTGCACCTTTTTGCCCTCTTTCATCTTTTAATACTTGTATTAAAATTACCTGGTTAGGTTTTATAACCTCTTGAATCTTATATCTTTTAGATCTAAATCTTACTTCAGGTCTTTTAACAAATGATACAGGCGAAAATTGTTCTTGGTTTTCATCAACTTGAGTGCCACCTGTAACTGGAGCATCACTCTCTAATTCAGATTCAGGTTTTACTTCAACTGGATCGTTAGCATTAAGATTACCCTCATTAATATTTTTTTGCTCTTCCAGCTCACTTTCTTTTAGAAGTTCTTCTCTGGCTCTTTCTTCTTCTTCTTTTATTTTTGCTAAATCACTCTGAGGTATTTGATAATAGTCTGATTGAATATCATTAAAAGATAAGAAGCCATGTCTATCTCTACCAAAATCAATAAATGCAGCTTGCAAAGATGGCTCTACACGGCTTACTTTACCAAGGTATATGTTATTTTTGATTAAATTGTTTTTTAAGCCTTCGTACTCGTAGTCTTCAATACTTTCACCTGACTTAAGTACAACTCTTGTTTCATTTGGATGCGAAGCATCAATGTATAAATTCTTTTCCATATATTTTTGATTAATTGTTTCATTTTATATTTAAATAATTTTAAATTTTTGTTTGAATTCTGGTGCCTTAACTTTAACAAATTTTTATATATATTAAACTAAAATGCATCGAATAATTAAAAATATATTTATATTAGTTTTAAGCATTGTTCTGTTAACTACATTTTCCATATTAGCTGTTTTGTGGGCTTTTTCTAACAATTTACCAGATTATAAATTCCTTAAAAATTACAAACCAGCAGTTTCTAGTAAAGTTTATTCTGGAGACGGTGAGTTAGTGAATGATTTTTCATCAGAAAAACGAATATTTGTACCCTATAAGTCGATATCAGAAAAAGTGATTAACTCTTTCTTATCTGCGGAAGATAAAAATTTCTATTCACATCCTGGTGTAGATGCCAAAGGAGTATTAAGAGCAATAATTAATAATATTTCTAATGTAATTGAATCAAGAAGACTAGAGGGTGCCTCAACTATAACTCAACAAGTGGCAAAAAACTTTTTATTAACAAACGAAGTAAGTTTAAATAGAAAAATTAAAGAGGCAATTCTTGCTTTTAGAATAGAAAGAGCTCTTTCAAAAGAAAGAATATTAGAGCTATATTTAAACCAAATATATCTTGGAGAAGGGACTTATGGTGTTGCATCAGCTAGCTTAGAATATTTTGACAAATCAATTAGTGAATTAAATTATGAAGAGGCGGCTTTATTAGCAGCCTTACCAAAGGCTCCAAGTAGATATAATCCTTATAAAAATATTGAACTTGCAAAATTTAGAAGAGATTTAGTTATTAATAATTTATTTGAAAATAATTATATAAATAAAAAAAACCAAGAAAAACTTTTATCAAAAAAAATTATATTAAAAAAAAGAAAGAAAGTTTTTACAGAAGATACAAGTTACTATGTAGAAGATATTAGAAAAGATGTTGTTGAAAAATTAGGATTTGATAAAGTTTATAAACAAGGATTAAATATAAGCACACCCATTAATATTAATTTACAAAAAATTGCAACTGACTCATTAAGAAGAGGTCTCATTGAATACGATAAAAGAAAAGGATGGCGTGGAGCATTGACCAATATTAAAAAATTAGAAAAATGGAATCAAGAAGTAGACAAATTTAGATTAGAAAAATCAATTGATTGGGACTTAGCAATAATTAAAAAGATAGATAAATTTTCAATAGTAATTGAGACAGAGTATAAAAAAAAAGGAATTATTAAGTATGAAAATATCTCATGGATCAAAAAAGATTTTAAAGAAATATTAAAAATTGGAGATGTTATTTATGTTGAAAACATTAATAAAAATATATTTGCTTTAAGACAGCTGCCAGTGATTAATGGAGGAATTGTTGTTATGGATCCTTTTACTGGAAGAGTATTAGCTTTAAGTGGTGGATTTAGTTTTAAAAAAAGTGAATTTAATAGAGCAACACAGGCACTAAGGCAGCCAGGTTCTGCTTTCAAACCTTTTATTTATGCTTTAGCTCTTGAGAATGGATACACACCATCAACTTTAATTTTAGATGCGCCATTAGTTTTAGAGCAAGGATCTGATTTAAAAATGTGGAAACCAGAAAATTATGGAAAAAAATTTTATGGACCATCAACACTGAGAATGGGGTTGGAAAAGTCCAGAAATTTGATGACAGTCAGAATTGCACAAGATCTTGGACTTAAAAAAATTGTTAATTTTTCAAAAAAACTTGGTATTTATGAAAATCCTAGTGAGCTTTTATCAATTTCATTAGGTTCTGCTGAAACAACTTTGTTAAAATTAACATCTGCATATTCTTCATTTGTTAACGGAGGAAAGTTAGTCAAACCAATAATGATAGATAGAATTCAAGATAGTGAAGGGAATACAATACTTAATAATGAAATGAGAGAGTGTATAAATTGTGATCAAATATCTCACTTAAGTGACAATTATCCAAAGATAGAGGATAAGTTTGAACAAATATTTTCCCCAGAAACAGCATATCAAATGACCTCAATATTAGAGGGGACGATTCAAAATGGAACGGGAAAAAATTTAAAAGATTTAAATTTAGACTTAGCAGGAAAAACCGGAACAACGAATGGAAATACGGATACATGGTTTGTTGGATTTACCTCAAAACTAGCAATAGGGGTTTATGTAGGTTCAGATAATCCAAAATCACTTGGAAGATATGAAACGGGAGCAAAAACAGCATTGCCAATTTTTAAAAGCTTTGTAAAAAAAGCTGTAAAAAAAGAAGATGCAAGACCATTTAAAGTTGCAAAAAATATTTTGATGAAAGTTATTGATCCTGTCACAGGAAAAAAAGCTGAAATTGGAACTAGAACAACAATTATTGAAGCTTATAAAGATGTGAAAGTGGAAAGTTTATTGAATCAAGATATTAATAATAGATTAAAAAATAATAATATATTAAGGTTCTATTAATGGATAATGAATATTTAAATTACAAATCTGAAATAGAAAAAATTAATCAAAGAGTTAAGGAGTACCTTTGAAACAAATAATATTCATAAAAAATTAGAAAAGAATAACCAAAAAATACTAGAAACTAACTTCTGGCAAGACAAATCAAATTCACAAAAAGTTATTAAAGAAAAAAAATTATATGAAGAATTAATAAATTCATATGAAAATTCATCTAAATCAATAATTGATCTAGATGAGTTGAACGAACTTGCTTTAGAAGAAAAAAATCAACCTGTTATAAATGAAGTTCTAGAGAGCGTCAAAAATCTTAAAAAATTAGCTAAAAAAAATGAAACTAAATGTTTTTTATCAAATGAAACTGACAGTTTAGATTGTTATATAGAAATTCATGCTGGTGCTGGTGGTACGGAGAGCCAGGATTGGGCAGAAATGCTAAGAAGAATGTATTTAAAGTGGTCGGATATTAAGAATTTTAAATCAGAATTAATTAGCGAACATAAAGGAGATGAAGCTGGCATAAAATCATCAACGATTAAAATTGAGGGTGATTATATTTATGGATGGTTAAAAGCCGAGTCCGGAATTCATAGGTTGGTTAGAATATCTCCTTTTGACTCTGGAGCTAGACGACATACCAGTTTTGCTAGTATTTGGATTTATCCAGTTGTAGATGAAAATATTGAAATAGAGATAAATGAAAAAGATTTACGTATTGACACCTATAGATCAAGTGGAGCTGGAGGGCAGCATGTAAATACCACAGATAGTGCTGTAAGAATTACTCATTTACCATCTAAAATTGTTGTGCAATGTCAAAATGAAAGATCACAACATAAAAATAAAGACACCTGTATGAATATGCTTAAAGCAAGACTGTATGATTTTGAATTAAAAAAAAAAGAAAAAGAAAGCCAAACAGTAGAGTCTTCAAAGTCAGAAATTGGTTGGGGTCATCAAATTAGATCTTATGTACTTCACCCATACAGAATGGTAAAAGATAATAGAACTAACTTTGAAAGCTCAAATCCTGATAAAATCTTAGATGGTGAGATTGATGATTTTTTAGAAAGTTCATTATATAAAGTGAAATAATGAAAAGAATAATTAAAATTCTTATAATATTAATAATAACCCTTGCAGCTATTGTTATTTACTTAAGCATTTATGGAATAAAGACTGAAAAGTTTAATAATGAAATTATAAAAAATATTTCAAAAATTAATAATAAAATTAACCTTTCATTAAATGAGGTTAATTATTTATTAAATCCACTTAATTTTAGTATTAATATTTCAGCCAGAAACCCCAAAATATTACTGGAAGATAAAAGTCTGGATTTAAGTGATATTACTACCAATTTATCATTAAAATCTTTTATAAGTAATCAATTTTCCATTGATGATTTAGAAATTTCAACAAAAGAAATTCAAATTAAAGATTTAATCTCATTAACAAGAAAAGTTAAAGCCTCACCACAACTTTTTATTTTAGATAGTATTACTAAAGCAGGATTAATTTCTGCAAATATAAATCTTACGTTTGATTTAAATGGAGAAATAAAAAACAATTATAAAATAAATGGGGTTATTAAAAAAGCAAAATTTAATATTTTAAACCAAGTGGAAATCGAAAACTTAAGCCTTTTGTTCGATATAAGCAAAAAACAATTAACATTAAGAAAAATAGAAACAGACATTAATAGTATAAAATTAAAATCACCCATAATTAAAATTGAAGAAGAGAAAAATATATTTTTTGTTGATGGAAAAGTAATAAATAATCAGCAGAATTTTGATATAAAAAAGTTAAAGCCTATACTTGGTGATTTACTGAATACTATTGAGATAGAAAAAAATGATTTCAACTCTATAAATACCTTTTCTTTTAACGTAAACAAAAATTTAAAATTGAATGATTTAAAACTTGAAACAAACTTAAACCTAAAAAATTTTAAAATAGTTAAAAACCCCCTAAATTTAAAAACTTTTTTACCCAATTATACAGAGCAAGTCAAACTTGAAGATCATAAGATTAAGATTAAATTAACAAAAGGTATATTGGATATTAAGGGAGATGGAGATATCTATATTGGAGATGAGCTTGAGCAATTATCTTACAGTATTGTTAATGATGATAGAAAAATAACATTTGATACAAAGCTTAATATTACAAACAATCCATTAATAATAAATTTTTTAGATTATAAAAAGAAAAAAGGGGATAGTTCAGAAATTTTATTAAAAGGTGTTTACAAAAAAAATAAAGAATTAATATTTCAAACTATTTCTATAACAGAAAAAAATAATCAAATTTTATTTAAAGACTTATTATTAAGTAAAAATTTTAAAATTAAAGATTTGGACTATGTTAAGCTTGATTATAAAAATAAAAATAATCTTTTTAACAAAGTAGAGTTAAAGAGAAATAAATCTAATTTTTCTATAAAAGGCAAAAGTTTTGATGCAACTCAGTTTATTAATAATAGCATGGATGACGATGAAGGTTCTATAATCTTTGAAAATTTTAATTCTAAATTTGATATAAAAATAGATACAACGTATTTAAACAAAAATGATTATACAAAAAATTTATTTGGAAACTTTACTTTTAAAGAAAGTAAATTAAGTAAATTAAACTTAGAGTCTGCTTTCTCTAACAATAAAAAAATGACTTTATCTATTGAAATGAATAAGCAAAAAGAAACTATTACAAAATTCTTTTCAAATTACCCAAAACCTTTGATTAAAAGATATGATTTCATAAAAGGGTTTGAAGAAGGTTATCTAGATTTTTATTCTATAAAAAAAGACGGTGTTTCTAATTCTGTATTAGCTATAGATAATTTTAAAGTTAAAGAAGTACCTGTTTTTGCTAAGCTTTTAAGCCTAGCATCTCTTCAGGGAATTGCAGATCTTTTAACTGGTGAGGGAATAAGATTTACTGATCTTGAAATGAGATATTCAACCCAAAAAGGTCTTACTAAGATTGAAGAAATGTATGCAATTGGACCTGCTATTTCTATATTAATGGATGGTTATATTGAATCAAAGAAATTGGTTAGTTTGAGAGGAACATTAGTTCCTGCAACAACTATAAATAGATCAATAGCTTCAATTCCTCTACTTGGAAAAATATTGATAGGAGATAAAACAGGTGAAGGTGTTTTTGGTGTAAGTTTTAAAATAAAAGGACCTCCAAAAAACCTATCTACAACTGTAAATCCAATTAAAACTCTAACACCTAGATTTATAACAAGAACACTAGAAAAAATTAAAAAGAACTAAATTAATTCAACTTTAATATGTTTTTTTTTACCAAGAGAAAGTTTAATTAAACTGTCCTTAAATAAGCTTTCAGTAATTAAAAATTTTTCGTCAGAAATAGCCTTACTATTTATCTTAATTCCATTTCCTTTAATTAATCTTCGAATTTCACTCTTAGAGCTTTCTAATTTAGATAAAATTACTAAATCTAAAATATTTATATTATTGTCTAACATTTGTTTGTTAATTTGAATGGTTGGCAAGTTATCACCCAATGAATTTTCAGAAAATGTTTGTTTTGCTGTTTCTTGACATTTCATTGCTTCATCTTCACCATGCAGCATAGATGTAGCTTTATTAGCAAGTAAAATTTTTAGTCCATTAATATTGTCATTTTTAATATTTTCAATTTCATCAATATTAATATCTGTAAAAATTTTTAAAAATTTTAAAACATCACGATCATCAATATTTCTCCAAAATTGCCAGTAGTCATATGGCGAAAGAAATTTTTTATCTAGCCAAACAGCTCCAGATTCAGTTTTGCCCATTTTCGCACCTGAAGCTAATGTGATAAGAGGTGTCGTTAAACCATAAACATGATTGTTTGAATATCTCTTTATAAGATCAACTCCATTAACAATATTGCCCCATTGATCTGAGCCACCAATTTGAAGCATACAGTTTTCTTTTTTATTTAATTCTAAAAAATCATAAGCTTGCAAAATCATATAGTTAAATTCCATATAGCTTAATGACTGCTCTCTTTCTAATCTAATTTTAACACTATCAAAACTTAACATTTTATTGATTGTAAAATGTTTTCCTACATCTCTTAGAAAAGAAATATAATTTAAATTTTTAAGCCAAGTATAATTATTAACAAATATAGGTTTTGTTTTTGGGTCTTTATCATCTAAAAAATTTTTTAGAATTTTTTCAATATTATTTATATTCTTCTCAATTTCTTCTTCAGATAAAATTGTCCTAGTTTTATCTTTTCCAGAGGGATCACCTATTCTAGTGGTACCACCTCCCAATAAAACTATTGGTTGGTGACCGTGTTTTTGTAACAATCTAAGACACATAATTTGGAGTAAGCTTCCAACATGAAGACTTTCAGCCGTACAATCAAAACCTATGTAAGCTCTGATTTTTTCTTTATCTAATAGTTGAGATAGATTTTCTTCTCCAGTACACTGGTAAAAGAAACCTCGATCTTTAAATTCTTTTAAAAATTTATTCATAAATATGCTATCTAGAATATACAATATTTACTTAAAAAATAAGAATGGAAAAATTTTATACTTCTTTAGGGTTAATGAGTGGCACATCTATGGATGGTGTTGATGCATCAGTTATTAGGTCAGATGGAGAAGATAACTATGAACCTATATTTGACAAATATTTTGAGTATGATGGGGTAATTTACTCAGACTTACTAAATCTAAGAGAAAAAATAAATTCAATAAAAGATTTAACAACTAATTCTTATCAAATCAGTGAGCTTGAGAGAAAAATTACATTATATCATGCTAAAATTAGTAAAGAAATTATAAAGGATGCTGGAATAGATGTAGATTTAATTGGTTTTCATGGTCAAACAATTTTTCATAATCCTCAGGAAAAAATATCAAAACAAATTGGAGATGGCAATTTACTATCAAGTCTCTTAAAAAAAGACGTAGTTTATAACTTTAGAGAAAATGACATTCTTAATGGGGGACAAGGAGCTCCATTAGCCCCAATCTTTCACAACTTACTTGTAAACCAGAATCAAATTGAGAAACCAGCTTGTGTTTTAAATGTAGGAGGTATTGCAAATATTAGTCTTGTTGTAACAAAAAACAATGAAGACCTAAAAAGTTTTGATGTAGGTCCGGGCAATTGTCTCTTAGACGAATGGGTTAGAAGACACACAAAAATGAAATACGATAAAAATGGAGATGCTTCAAACATCGGAAAAACAAGTGAAGTTATTCTAAATCAAGCGATTGACAATTTTGATAATATAAATAATCAAAAAAAACTTTCATTTGATATAAAAGATTTTGATTTAAGTTTTGTGAAAGGTCTTTCATATGAGGATGGTTTATCAACATTAGTAGATTTTACTGCAATAATAATTTATGAATCTATTTTAAAAACAATTAAAATTAAAAAAAGTGAAAAGTTATCAATAATAGTCTGCGGTGGTGGAAGAAAAAATTTATCTTTAATGAAGAGTATAAGAAAAAGACTGCCAAAAAATATCTCCTTAAAAATAATTGATGATTATAAAATTGATGGAGATTTCATCGAGTCCCAAGCTTTTGCCTATCTCGCAATTAGATCTTCACTTAAAAAAATAATTTCATATCCTAACACTACGGACGTAAAAAAACCTTCAATAGGTGGAGTTTTAGTTAAAAACTATTGAGATTAAAATAAAGCGGATTCTTTTTTGATATACTTATCTAAGCTTTTTACCAATACTTCTTCTGTATTAGTAAAAAAATGATTAGCATCATTTATAGTTTGAAAGTCAACTTTAATACCTTTTTGGGCACTTAATCTTTTATTGAGATCAAGAATATGCTCAACAGGAACTAACTCATCTTTTTTGCCATAAATCATTAAACCTGAAGTAGGGCATGGAGATAAAAATGAAAAGTCATATACATTTGGTTGTGGTGATATTGCAATAAATCTATTTATTTCTGGTCTTCTCATTAATAATTGCATTGCTATTAGCGATCCAAAAGAAAATCCTGAAACCCAACATTGTGAGTTGTCAAAATTTTCACGCTCTAACCAATCTAGGGCTGCAGCAGCATCAGCTAGTTCACCTTGACCATTATCAAATTCACCATCACTTTTTCCGACACCTCTAAAGTTTACTCTGCATACAGAAAATCCATTTTCCATAAAAGTATGAAATGTATCAACCACAACTTTATTATTCATTGTTCCTCCATATTGAGGATGGGGTTGTAATACTAATGCTATTGGTGATGTAATTTTTTCACTTTTATAATACTTGGCTTCCATTCTTCCGGCAGGTCCAGGTATAAAAACTTCTACTATTTTGTTATCCATAAATGATATTGATTATTGTTCTCAAAAAAAAGCTACATCTATCATAAGTGAGCGACAATATGTTAACTTTTTTATGTAATCTATACTTGACTAATTTAGTCAAGTTTATATAAAACCCATAGTTTAAAGGGTAAATAATAACTTAATATCAAAAAAATGAAATTAACGTCAAAAGGCAGGTATGCAGTAATGGCTTTAGCTGATTTAGCTAATTTCGACAGCGTAGATCCTATATCTCTAAGGGATATATCATTAAGACAGGGCATATCACTAGATTTTTTAGAACAAATATTTTCAAAACTAAAAAAACACAACATAGTGAAAAGCACCAGAGGCACTAATGGTGGGTACGTTTTAAACAAAGATCCTGCTCAAATTAAACTAGCAAATATACTTAATGCTGTAGATGAAGAAGTTAAAACTGTTCAGTGTAAAAAAGAGTCAAAAAAAGGATGTAATAGCAAAACATCAAAATGTATTACCCACAATTTGTGGGATGAACTTGAAATACATATCAATAATTTTTTTGAGAAAAAAAATTTAAAAGATCTTATAAGCAACAAATTAGAAAGTATAAATTAAAATGGATGCTAGAGAAAAAGAGATAGAAAAATTAAAAGATTATAAATATGGTTTTTCAACAGATATTGAAAACACAAGAGCTCCCAAAGGATTAAATGAAGAGGTTATTAAATTTATTTCAGATATAAAAAAAGAACCTAAATGGATGCTTGATTGGAGACTAAAAGCATTTGAAAGATTAAAGCAATTAAAAGAGCCAAATTGGCAAAAACCAAAATATCCTAAAATAAATTACCAAGATCTTTACTATTACTCTGCACCAAAAAGCATGGATGACAAACCTAAAAGTTTAGATGAGTTAGATCCAAAGTTACTTGAAACATATAAAAAACTAGGAATACCACTACAAGAACAGGCAAGATTAAATGGTATAGCTGTAGATGCTGTGTTTGATTCAGTGTCAGTAGCAACAACTTTTAAAGGTGAGTTGAATAAAAAAGGAATAATTTTTTGCTCAATGTCTGAGGCAATTCGAGAACACCCTGAGCTTGTAAAAAAATATTTAGGATCAGTAATTCCTTTATCAGATCATTATTTTGCAACATTAAATTCTGCGGTATTTACAGATGGTTCATTTGTTTACATTCCAGAAGGTGTCAAATGTCCGATGGAGCTATCAACTTATTTTAGAATTAATGCTACAGAGACAGGTCAATTTGAAAGAACATTAATTATTGCCGACAAAGGAAGTTACGTCAGTTATTTAGAAGGCTGCACGGCACCAATGCGAGACGAAAATCAATTGCATGCCGCTAATGTAGAATTAATTGCATTAGATGATGCTGAAATTAAATATTCAACGGTTCAAAATTGGTACCCTGGAGACAAAGATGGTGTAGGAGGTATTTATAATTTTGTTACTAAAAGAGGATTATGTAAGGGGAAAAATTCAAAAATTTCATGGACACAAGTCGAGACAGGTTCAGCAATCACATGGAAGTATCCAAGTTGTATTTTAAAAGGAGATAATTCTGTTGGAGAATTTTATTCAATAGCCATCACCAATAATCATCAGAAAGCAGACACTGGTACAAAGATGATTCATCTTGGAAAAAATACAAAAAGCAAAATAATTTCTAAAGGTATATCGGCTGGTTTTGCTGATAATACATACAGAGGATTAGTGGATATCGCTAGAAATGCTGATAATGCTAGAAATTTCACTCAATGTGACTCGTTGTTAATGGGGAATAAATGTGGTGCGCATACAGTGCCTTATATAAAAAATAAAAACTCTAGTTCAAATATTGAACATGAGGCTACTACTTCAAAAATTAGTGAAGAACAATTATTTTACTGTAATCAAAGAGGTTTGAATCAAGAAGAGGCTGTCAGTTTAATTGTTAATGGTTTTTGCAAAGAAGTGTTACAGCAGCTTCCAATGGAATTTGCTGTAGAGGCACAAAAATTAGTTGGTATTAGTTTAGAAGGGAGTGTTGGGTAAATGTTAAAAATTAAAAATCTTAAAGCAAAAATAGATAATAAAGAAATATTAAAAGGATTAAATTTAGAAATTAAGCCAGGGGAAGTACATGCAATTATGGGACCGAATGGATCTGGTAAAAGTACACTGTCTAACGTTCTTTCTGGGAAAAAAGGTTACACGGTAAGTGGAGATATTACATATTTAAATGAAAATTTACTAGATTTAGAGATTGAAGAGAGAGCGCACAAGGGAATATTTTTAGCATTTCAATACCCTTTAGAAATTCCAGGCGTTAATACTAATATTTTTTTAAAAACATCTTTAAATGCAATTAAAAAAGCAAAAGGTGAAAAAGAATTAGATGCAATCGAATTTTTAAAATTAGTTAAACAAAAAGCCTCAGAGTTAAAATTTGACGAAAAAATTTTAAGCAGGCAGTTAAATGTTGGTTTTTCTGGTGGTGAAAAAAAAAAGAATGAAATTTTACAAATGTCAATTTTAAATCCCAGATTATCAATTTTGGATGAAACAGACTCTGGTCTTGATATTGACGCTTTAAAAATAGTTTCAGAAGGTGTTAATGCATTAAGAAGTAAAGAAAGTTCTTTTTTAATCATTACTCATTATCAAAGATTATTAGAATATATAAAACCAGATTTTGTGCATGTTTTAATTAATGGACAAATAGTTAAATCGGGTGGGTCAGAACTTGCATTAGAGCTTGAAAAAAAAGGATACGAAAGTTTAAGTTAGATTATGGAACAACTAAAAGTAGATTTTAATAAAGTAATAAAAAGTTTAAAACTTTCAGAGAAAAGTATAAATTCTAGAAAAGTAAACTTTAATCAATTTGTAGAGAATGGTTTTCCAAATAAAAGAGTGGAAGATTGGAAATTTTCAGATTTAAATCAGATAATTTCTTCTAATATTGAAAATTTACGCCTTCATACTGACTTTAAAATAAGTGAGATTAATGAAACTACCTTTATTGATAAATTTGCACACAATAAGATAATTTTTCTTAACGGAGTAATTTCAAAAGTTGATTTTAGCTCTGAAGATGACACTAAAGTTTTGATAACAAGAGATTTAAATCAAAATGAAAATTTTAAAGAAGTCAATTCATTGGTTTCATTGAACAATGCTCTCATTACCAGTTATATCAGAGTAACGGTTAAAGAGAACTATTCCATGAATGAGCCTTTAATTATATACAATATTACAACCAAAGAGCTTAAGTCAACAGCGATAAATTTGAAAACAGATATTGTTCTTGAAAAAAATAGCAGTTTGAAACTTATAGATTTGTTTGATGATAATTCCGAAAATAATTTCATTAATATAGTTCAAAATTTTGATATTGCACAAGATGCTATTCTTAAAAATTATAAGATCGATCATAAAAAAAATTCTAATATTAAATACTCATATAATAATATTAATTTAGCAAAAAATAGTATTTCAGAAAACTTTATTTTTTCAACTGGGTCTAAATTTATAAAAAATGAAATTAATTGTAATTTAAATGATGAGTACAGCTCAGCATTTATTAATGGAATAATCAATTTAACAAACTCACAACATCATGAAATCAAAACTAACATTAATCATCTAGCCGAAAATACAAAAAGCTATCAATTAATTAAAAGTGTTTTAAATGAAAATGCAAAAGGCATTTATCAAGGTAAAATTTATGTAGACTCAAAAGCCCAAAAAACAAATGGGTATCAACTTAGTAAAGCTTTATTATTAAGTGAGAATACTGAATTTGATGGAAAACCAGAACTTGAGATCTATGCTGATGATGTGAAATGTTCTCATGGAGCAACATCTGGAAATTTAGATGAAGATGCAATATTTTATCTGATGTCTCGTGGCTTGAGTAACCAGCAATCAAAAGAATTATTAATTAAAGGATTTTTACTTGATGCAGTAGAAAAAATAACAGATATAGAAATTAAAGATCTAATTAAAAATATGATAGGAATTACAGAATGAGCATATCAGACATAAAAAAAGAATTTCCAATATTTAGTAACAAGATTCATAATAATGATCTTGTTTATCTTGATAGTGCTAACTCATCTCAAAAACCACAATCAGTAATTGATAGAGTAAACGAGTTTTATACTAATGAATTTTCAAATACAGGCAGAAGTGTTCATTACTTAGCTGTTGCAGCAACTAATCTTTATGAAAATACACGATCTTCCGTTCAAAAATATATTAATGCTAAAGATAAAAATGAAATTGTGTTTACTAAAGGTGCCACTGAAGCAATTAACCTTGTGGCCAATACTTTTGGCCAAAAATATTTAGAACATGGAGACGAAATTCTTATAACTGAACTTGAACATCACTCTAATTATGTGCCATGGCACTTTTTAAGACAATCAAAAGGAATTAAGATTGAATTTGCAGAAATTAATGATGATGGGGAAATTACTCTCGAAAGTATTGAAAAAAAAATAAATTCAAAAACAAAATTAATTGCTATTACTCATTTATCTAATGTGACAGGAGCTGTTTTGCCAGTTAAAGAAATAACAGAATTAGCTCACTCAAAAGGTATTGCAGTTTTAGTTGATGGTTGTCAGGGTGCGCCACATTTAAAGTTAGATATGCAAGATATTGACTGTGATTTTTATGCTATTTCATGTCATAAAATGTATGGACCAACTGGTCTCGGAGTGCTTTATGCTAAAAAAAAATGGTTGGAACAATTACCTCCTTATCAAGGTGGTGGTGGTATGATTAATGACGTTAAAAAAGACAGTATTACTTATGGTGATTTACCAAACAAGTATGAAGCAGGAACAATGGCAACAGCACAAGTTATTGCCTTTGATCAATCTATAAAGTTTCTAGAAAAAGTTGGAATAGAAAGTATGATTAAACATGAACAAGAATTAATTGAATATGGACAAGAAATCTTAAAAAGAAACAATTCTGTTAAATTAATAGGTAATCCTAAAAATAGAGCTGCAGTTTTATCTTTTACAATTGAAGGTGTACATCCACACGACATAGCCACTATATTAGATGAAGATGGTGTTGCTATAAGAGCTGGACACCATTGCTGTCAAATCTTACATGATAAATTAGGAATTTCAGCAAGCGCACGTGCTTCTTTAGGTGTTTATAATACAAAGGAAGATCTAGACCAACTTAATAGCTCAATAAATAACTGTAAAAAAATTTTTAATCTATAATGAATATTAAAGAACTTTATCAAGAAATTATTTTAGAACATGGAAAAAATCCACGCAATCTAAGAAAGACAGAAAATTTTAACAAAGATGCAAAAGGTAATAACCCTTTATGTGGTGATAATGTTCATATATTTCTAAAATTGGATGAAGATAAAAAAGTACAAGATGTTTCATTTGAGGGAAGTGGTTGTGCAATTTCAATGGCATCAGCATCAATCATGACTGATTTAATGAAGGGAAAAGAAGAAGTTCAAGTCAAAGAAATTGTAAATGATTTTTTGGGTATGATTAAAGAAAACCCTGAATTAAAATCAAAAAATTTACAGGAAGATGAAAAAACTAAGTTAATGTGCTTATCTGGAGTAAAACAATATCCAATGAGAGTAAAATGTGCAACATTATCATGGCACACTTTAATTTCTGCAATTGACAAAACACAAGAAGAAATTAATACTGAAAACTAGATAAAATTATGGATTTAAGAGAACAAGTAATAGCTGAAATTAGAAAAATTTATGATCCTGAGATACCAGTTAATATTTATGAATTAGGTTTGATTTATGACGTTAAGGTAAAAGAGGATAAAGCTAAAATTATAATGACTTTAACGACACCCAATTGTCCTGTTGCTGAAAGCTTACCCCAAGAGGTTAAAGATAGTGCCATGCAAGTGGAAGGTATTAAAGAAGTTGATCTTGATTTAGTTTTTGAACCACCTTGGGAAAAGTCAATGATGTCAGAGGCAGCTAAATTGGAGTTAAATTTATAATGAATCCAATAATTAAACTAAGTGATAATGCTGCAATTCGTATTAAAGAAATTATGTCTGGAATTGAATCAAGCTCAATTGGTGTCAGAGTTGCAGTTAAATCCGGTGGCTGTGCAGGAATGTCATATGTTATGGAATATGCTAAAGAAGTTAATCCTACAGATGAGATTATCGAAGATAAGGGTGTAAAAGTATTTGTTGATGCAGGAGCTGTAATGTATCTGCTCGGAACTGAGATGGATTATAAAAAAGAAGAGTTTTCTTCATCATTTGTGTTCAATAATCCTAATGAATCTGAGCGTTGTGGCTGTGGAGAATCTTTTAAAGTCTAATATAACAAATACGCATATCAGTATTGCAATTTACGCATATCTAGGGTATTTAATGAGTATGAACAAATTTGAATTTAAAAATCTTGTTAAATCATTAGAAAAATCATTAAAAGAAAGAACATTCTTTAAGACTCTTCGAACGGAAGTAAACACTGGTGCTAATGGCACACAGGATTATGTTGTTAAAAAAGGAATTAACAAAGATAAAATCGCAACTACTAGACAGTAATAATTTTAGCTACTGTAATACATCTCAAACTCAACAGGATGAGGCGCATGTTCAAATTTATGTATCTCTTCAAATTTTAATGCAATGTAAGCATCAATTTGATCATCCGTAAATACACCACCTTCAGTTAAAAAATCTCTATCCTTATCTAAACTTTCCATAGCTTCTCTTAGGGAGCCACAAACAGTTGGGATATTTCTAACCTCTTCAGGAGGTAAGTCATAAAGATCTTTATCAAAAGATTCACCTGGATGAATTTTATTTTTAACACCATCTAAACCAGCCATAAGCATAGCAGCAAAAGTTAAGTAAGGGTTTCCTGATGCATCAGGAAATCTTATCTCACATCTAGCACCATTTTTATTTAAACTAATCGGTATTCTACAAGATGCAGATCTATTTCTTGCCGAGTAAGCCAATAGTACAGGTGCTTCAAATCCTGGTATTAATCTTTTATAACTATTTGTTGTAGAGTTTGAAAAAGCATTAATAGCTTTTGCATGTTTTAAAATACCACCAATATAATGTAATGCTATCTCTGATAATCCAGCATAAGCTTCACCAGAAAAAACGGGCTTATCATTTTTCCAAATTGATTGATGAATATGCATTCCAGAACCATTGTCACCAGCAACAGGTTTAGGCATAAACGTTGCTGTTTTTCCGAATGAATGAGAAACCATTTGAACTACATATTTATAAAGCTGAACATTATCTGCTGTTTCAACTAAAGTTCCAAAAACCATACCTAGCTCATGTTGACTTGGAGCAACTTCATGGTGATGTTTTTCAACTTTAACACCTACTTCTTTTAAACTTTTTAAATATTCACCTCTCATATCTTGTTCGCTATCAACTGGAGGTACTGGGAAATATCCACCTTTAACTGGAGGTCTGTGACCCATATTTCCATTGGCATATATGGTTCCAGAATTATAAGGACCTTCTTTGCTGTCTATTATAAAACCAGTATTATTTGGATCGTTATTAATTCTAACATCATCAAAAACAAAAAATTCGGGTTCTGGACCAAAAAAAGCTTTGTCACCAATTCCAGATTTTTTTAAATACTCTTCTGCTTTTTTTGCTGTTCCTCTTGGGTCTCTTTCGTAAGGAGATTTTTTTACAGCATCTAAAATGTCACAAAAAAGTATTAAAGTATTATGAGAAGTAAAAGGATCCATAACAAGTCTTGATGTATCAGGTTTTAAAATCATGTCTGACTCGTTGATAGCCTTCCACCCAGCTATGGATGAACCGTCAAAAAATACACCCTCATTAAGCATTTCTTCGTCAACAATCGTATGGTCCATAGTTAAATGTTGAAGTTTTCCTCTAGGGTCAGTAAATCTTAAATCAATAAATTCAACTTCTTTATCTTTAATAAATTTTAATACATTACTAGCGGTCATAGTTTCTCCCTTTTTAAATTTTGTAGCTCATTGTTAACAAATTTTTTTAAAATAATATTGCTTGATTAATAAATATCACCTATGCGTTTTTTACATATGAATTACAACATTATTTGCTAAATTAGCAATCAATTGTTAGTTGAAATATGAGCTTATTAGACAAAGAACCAGTTAAAAGAGTGGAAAAATTTCTTAAAGGTTTTGACAAATCTTTGGAAGTTATCGTACTTGAGAATTCAGCCAGAACAGCAAAAGATGCAGCAATAGCTTTAGGTTGTGATGTGGGTGCAATTGTTAAGAGCTTATTATTTAAAACTGGGGATAATTTTATCTTGTGTTTAGTGGCAGGTGACAAGAGATGCTCATTAAATAAATTAAAAAAAATTAAGAATATAAAAGATATTTCTATGGCTTCTCCAGAAGAAGTTAAAACTCAAACTGGCTATACAATAGGTGGTGTTTCACCAGTAGGTCATTTAAATAAGCTGGAAATTTTTATAGATAAATCTTTAGAAAGGTTTAATGAACTGTTTGCTGCAGCGGGACATCCAAACTGCGTTTTTAAGATTAATTTTAAAGATATTCAAAAAATTATAAATGGGAAAGTTGAAGATATAATTGAATGAGACAGCCTAAATTAATTGATTATACTTTATTAGTAATTTTATCTTTAATATGGGCTTCAGCTTTTTTTAATATAAAAATTGCAACAGAATCCTTTGGTCCTATTACAATTGCTTTCTTAAGAGTTTTTTTTGGATCAATTCCAGTACTATTATTATGTTTTTATAAAAAAATTAAAATAGAAGCTTTTTCAAAAGATTGGTATTGGTTTGCTATAATTGGATTTGTAAATTTAGTGCTACCATTTTTTTTAATTGCCTACGGTGTAAAATCGGTTCAAAGTAATTTAGCAGCAATATTAATGTCGACAACTCCATTAAGCTCAACTGTATTAGGACATTTTTTTACTAAAAATGAAAAATTTAATTTTATTAAAACATTTGGAATATTGATAGGATTTTCAGGAATTATCTATTTATTCTCTGACAATTTTTTAATCAATGATAATAATTTTTTCTCTGCATTAATGATTTTACTTGGATCAACTTGTTATGTCATAGGTGGAGTTTTAACTCTTAAAATCAGTAATAAAAAAAATGAGAATGTAACAGGCTCAATATTAATTTGGGCTATAATAATTTTGATACCCTTAGTTTCTTTTATAGAAAAACCTTGGGAAACTACACCCTCAATAGTGTCAAGTATTTCTGTAGTTTATCTTGGTTTAGTATCAACAGGTTTAGCATGGCTTCTTAGATTTAGAATTTTAAAGAACAATGGACTAATATTTCAGTCTCAAGTTTCTTATTTAATACCTATTTTTGGAATTATATTAAGTTATATATTTTTAGATGAATTAATTACTGATAAAGTTTTAACTTCACTATTAGCAGTTCTAGTTGGACTTTATTTTGTAAAAAAAGCAGGAAATAAAAAAATTACTTAAGTTTAGCCATCTCCTTAATGTGTGATGGTCTAGTTTCACAGCAACCTCCTAAAATAGTGGCCCCAGCTTCTTTAAATTTCTTTACAAATAAAGCCATCTTTTCTGGCACTAGATCTTCTCTGTGACCCAGAAATTCATTTGGGTTTCCTGTTTTACTTTTATTAAAAGTATTTGTGTAACCAGCTGTAGGTTTTGTTGTAATAAACCCATTGAGTTTAAAGCCAAATGGAACATCTAAACTTTTTATTTCATTAAGATTTTTTTCATAATTTTCTGGTGATACACAAGAAAGTATTATTCCAAGTAAACTTTTGTGATTTATTGTTGTGATAATCTCAGAAATATTTTCACCACTCGGTAACTTTACTCCCTCAGACACATGGGCACCAATTAGATAAGGTTTATTGAAACTTTTTATGGCTTCGATAGCTAATTTAAACTCTCTTACACTACTTAATACATCAAAATAAAAAAAATCTATAAAAGGATCAAGTAATTTTGCTTGATCATAGAAATTTTCTTTAATTTCATCATTAGCTCTTGTGTCTGCTTCATAGGTTAAATATTGAGGAGGCAATCCTCCAGCAACTAAAATATGTGGATTTAAATCTTTTGCTTTTTTAGCTATTTCACCAGCTTTAGTATTTAAATACTCAAATTTATCTTCAACACCATTATCCCTTAATCTCATTCTTCTTGTGGTAAATGTTGTTGTTACAATAATCTCAGCACCTGAATTTATAAAATCTAAGTGTGTATCAAGCAAAAGCTGATGATATTTTTCCTGCAATAATGCATTAGCACTCCAGAGGGTACCATTTGCTTCTACACCTCTCGCTAATAACTCTTGACCCATTCCACCATCTAGAACTCTGGTTTCTTTGAAAAAATTTATATCCATCTTTGTTCCTTACTTTTTTAGTGCTTTAGCTTTATGCCAGGTGCACAATATAGTCCAACTACCCTTACCAATTAATTTAATGATTTCCTTTTTAGCAGTTAGTACCTGCAATATGGATCAAATCGGTAAACTGTTTATATAACTAATTGAGTGATTAGCAATTATTTTTTGAATAATATTTTAGCATTAAAAGAGAAAGATCTTCTCTCACCATCAACATTAAATGGGTAGGCAGTATGCATCAAATAATTTGGAAAAATCAATAGATCCCCTAATTTAGGGTTTAAATTATAGATACTTTTACTCAAAAAGTGTGTTTGCCCATTAATAAAATCAATAGTTCCATTAGTTTTAAACTTTTTATTTTTAACAAATTTATTTTGATTCATATCTTTTGGGATTTTAAGGTAACCAACTCCTGATAATTGTCCTTCATGGTAATGAATAGGATTATATTCATTTTTTAATTGTCTAACTACCCATAGATTAATTATTTTAATTTCTTTAATTTTTTTTACTTCAGACTTATCAAGATAAATTTTGATATTCTTTATTAACTCTTTAGACAAACTCTTACTAACCAATTTTTTAGGAATCTTGATTTCATTCTTAATTTGACTTGCTAGTTTAGAGCTATAATCATTTTTTTTTGATAATTGAGACTTATCAATATAATTATTTAATATAGTAATAATTTTTTTGGATAACTTTGTTTTTCCTATAGTTGGTCCAAAAGCTCTGAATGTTTTCATATTTTATCTATAATAATTTAATACTTGTGTTATGCAAACAACTTCAGTCCCATTCGAATAGCGACAAATATGACAAGTGCCGATGTTACTAAAGCCAACATTCTTGCAGGAAAAATTTTAAGATTTAAATAGTTTCCTAATTGACCTCCCAATAAAACTAAAAGAAATAATGGCCAATAATCATAAATCCCATTTATTGTTGATGTTTTTGTAAATTGACCAGCAAGTCCTGACATAGAATTGATTAATATAAAAAGAGATGCTGCTGTTGCAATGTTCTTAGCGCCATCAACTCTGACCAATAATAGTATTGGACTTAAAAATATACCACCACCAATACCAACCACACCAGATACAAATCCAATAGATGCACCAATCAATAATGATAATATTTTTGGTATCTTTTTATAAACTTCAATTTTTTGATCAAAAGATTGAAATTTCAGAAGAAGTAGAGCTCCTGCTAGTGTCAAGACGACAAAAAGTAAAATTTCAAAAACTTCTTTATCTACTGATAATGATCCACCTATGAATGCAAGTGGAACAGATGATATTAAGTATGGGGTAAGTATCTTAAGATTGATATTCCCAGCTTTAATATAGTTAATACAATTTCCTGATACGACAATAATATTACAAAAGAGGGCAATTACAGGAAAGATCAAGTAAGGAACATCCCAAATTAATAAAAGAGCTAGATAGGTAGAGCCACCCCCAAATCCAACACTTGAATATAAAGTTGCTGTTAGAAGAAATAAAAATGATAATATAATCATAATAATTATTTTAAATTTATGATTGTAAATATAGCACTTTTAACAGTTACAGACACTAGAACTTTTGAGAATGATAAGTCAGGTGCGATCTTAGTAAAAAAAATAGAGGAGGCTAAACATAAATTAATAGATAGAAAAATTTGCAAAGATAACAAAGAAGACATTATTATAATCCTTAAAGATTGGATTAATCAATCTAAAATAGATGTTGTAATTACAACTGGTGGAACAGGACTTACAGGTCGAGACATCACACCGGAGGCAGTGAATGAAATTGCTGATAAGCATATCCCGGGTTTTGGAGAAGTTTTTAGAACAATTAGTTTAAAGACAGTTGGCACTTCTGCTATTCAATCTAGAGCTTGTGCTGTGCTAGCTAATGGTAAGTACGTGTTTGCTCTACCAGGATCTTCAGGTGGTGTTACTGATGCTTGGGATGGAATTTTAAAACATCAGTTAGATATAAATCACAAACCATGTAATTTTGTAGAACTATTTCCAAGACTTAAGGAAAAATAATTATTTTTGATATTTTTCTTTCCACTCTGGATAAGGCATTCCATAGACATGTTCTCGTGCATCTAAATCTGAAATTTCAATACCTTTTTTATCTGCTTCTTCGCGATACCATTTTGATAAACAGTTTCTACAAAAACCAGCAAGGTTCATGATATCTATATTTTGAACATCTTTTCTTTCATCTAAATGCTTAAGAAGCCTTTCGAAAGTAGCAGATTGCAATTCTTTTTTTGTATTTTCATTCATAGTCAAATTATTAGACACATTTTAATTGAGCACAAGATGTAGGCTGTATTCAATCTTAAGTAGAAAATTAATAATATAATTAATGGATATTAATATCAATTTTTGTTTAGTTAAGGAATGGCTATTAAAAAGAAAAAAACAGCCAAAAAATCTAAACGTAAGGCCAAAAAAAAAATTAAGAAAAACTTGGTTAAGCGATTACCTAAAAATATTAAAAAAGTTAAGAAGAAAAAAGGTGTGACTAAAAAGAAGTTACTTAAGCCAATAAAAAAAAATAAGCTTAAGAATATTAATAAGAGAGAGAGGATAAAAATGAGTACAGAAACAGTAAAAGGTGGACGATCTCCAATGTTAGATACGTCTCACTTAAAAGTTAAATTTCCATTTAAAGAACAATATGGAAATTTTATAGGTGGTAAATTCGTTAAACCAAAATCAGGAAAATATTTTGATAACGTAAGCCCAATCAATAATGAAGTTATATGTTCCGTTCCAAGATCTGATGCACAAGATGTTGAGGCAGCACTTGATGCGGCACACGCAGCTTTTCCTACTTGGGGTGTTACATCAATAACAGAAAGATCAAATATTTTACTTAAGATAGCTGATGTTATTGAGAAAAACTTAGAGTTGTTAGCAACTGCTGAATGTTTAGACAATGGAAAGCCCATTAGAGAATGTATGGCAGCTGACTTACCATTAGTTGTTGACCATTGGAGATACTTTGCTGGAGTTATTAGAGCAGAAGAGGGGTCGGTTTCAGAAATAAGTAATAGTGAATATTCTTACCATATTCCTGAACCACTTGGTGTGGTTGCACAAATTATACCTTGGAACTTTCCATTATTAATGGCAACATGGAAACTTGCACCAGCTTTGGCTGCAGGAAATTGTGTAATCTTAAAACCAGCTGAACAAACACCAGCATCTATCTTGCTTTTAATGGAGTTAATTGGAGACCTATTACCTCCTGGAGTTCTTAATGTTGTAAGTGGATTTGGTTTGGAAGCAGGAAAACCTTTAGCGTCATCTAAAAGAATTAGAAAGATTGCTTTTACAGGTGAGACTACAACTGGACGTTTGATCATGCAGTACGCGGCGCAAAACTTAATTCCAATAACTTTAGAATTAGGTGGAAAATCTCCAAATGTTTTCTTTGAAGATGTCATGGATCAAGATGATGACTTCTTTGATAAATGTCTTGAAGGTTTCACAATGTTTGCTCTCAATCAGGGTGAAGTTTGTACTTGTCCTAGTAGAGTATTAGTTCAAGAATCTATTTATGATAAATTTATGGAAAGAGCAATTGCTAGAACAAAAGCTATCGTCCAAGATAACCCTTTAAAAATGGAAACCATGATTGGTGCTCAAGTATCATTGGAGCAAATGGAAAAAATAAAATCTTACTTAGATTTAGGTAAGAAAGAGGGAGCTAAAGTTCTATGTGGAGGTGAAGTTGCCAACTTAAACAGTGGTTTGGAAAAAGGAAATTATATCCAACCTACTATTTTTGAAGGTGATAACTCTATGAGAATATTCCAAGAAGAAATTTTTGGTCCAGTAGTGTCAGTTACTAAATTTAAAGATGAAGCTCATGCATTAGAAATTGCTAATGACACTCTTTATGGTTTAGGTGCTGGCGTTTGGACTAGAAATGGGAATGTTGCTTATAGAATGGGAAGAGGTATCCAAGCAGGAAGAGTTTGGACAAACTGCTACCATGCTTATCCAGCTCATGCTGCTTTTGGCGGTTATAAACAATCTGGAATTGGTAGAGAAACACATAAAATGATGCTTGATCATTATAGACAGGTGAAAAACTTACACGTGTCATACAGTGAGAAAAAATTAGGCTTCTTTTAACAGGTATATTATAGTGGCCTGTATTAAACTACAGGCCATATAACTATGAAAGTTTCAGCAACACCATTAGCGTTAGAATTAATTGAAGATCTAAAGAAAGATCATGGTAAAGAATTACTTTTTCATCAATCTGGTGGATGTTGTGATGGCAGTGCCCCGATGTGTTATCCAGTTAAAGAATTCCTTATAAGTGATGATGATGTTTTGATTGGTAAAATTGGAGGTGTTCCTTTTTATATAAGCGAAACCCAACATGAAGCATGGAAAAATACAGATTTAATTATTGATTGTATTAAAGGCATGGGTGGAATGTTTTCACTTGATAATGGAACTGGCAGAAGATTTTTAACAAGATCAGAGATTTGTGTTCCTGAAAAAAAATTAATTAATTAATTAATTAAATTTCATTTTAACTCTTAGCGTAAGTAAAATTACAATAATAATAAGATAGATTAAGGGTTCAATTGTAACTACTTTGACTAACCATAAGTAGTGAATAATTCCCAATAAAGAAATTATATAAATAAGCTTGTGTAGTTTTCTCCACTTATCTCTTAACAACCTTATCATTCTTTTAGATGAAGTAAGAGCAAGTGGCACTAATAAAAGCCAAGCTAAAAATCCAGCAAATATAAATTTTTTTTTAATAATATCATCACTAATACTAGACCAATCAAAGCGATAATCTATTCCTACATAAGTCATCATATGCGCTGATGCATAAAAAAATACAAACAAGCCAAACATTCTTCTATAGCTAATCCAGAAATTTAATTTAGTAAACTTTTGTAAAGGAGTCATTGCAAGTGTGATTATAATAAAACGAAGTGTCCAATTACCAGTTACATGTGTAATTTCTTTTACAGGTTCTGGACCTAACTGGTTAAAGGTAATTTGATAAAAAATAATTAATATTGGTAGTAAGCAAATAAAGAAAATTAGTATTTTTATATATTTCTGCATATTTTATAAAAAAAATTTAATTACTTAAAAGTTTTTCTTTAAATTCATACCTGAGTATAAATTTGCAACTTCATCCCCGTACCCATTAAACATCTCAGTTTCAATTCTAGGAGATAAAATACCTTCCCCTATGACACGTTCTGTTGCTTGTGACCATCTTGGATGCGAAACGTTTGGATTAACATTTGAGTAAAACCCATATTCTCTTGGGGACGATTTCATCCAAGATGATGTAGGCATTTTTTTAACTAATTTTATTTTAACAATTGCTTTTGCACTTTTAAAACCATATTTCCAAGGAACAAAAATTCTCAAAGGAGCTCCATTTTGATTGGGCAATGTCTTTCCATAAAGGCCAGTAACAACTGTTGTTATAGGATGCATAGCCTCATCAATTCTTAACCCTTCTCTGTAGGGCCAATTTAAAACAGGATATCTTTGACCTTTCATCTGTTCAGGGTCATAAACACTTTCAAATTCAACAAATTTAGCAGTATTTTTGATAGATATTTTGCTAAGTAATTTACTTAGAGAAAATCCCATCCAAGGAATAACCATAGACCAACCCTCAACACACCTAAGTTTATAAATTCTTTCTTCAGAAGGAAACAAAGAAATTATTTCATCAGCTGAAAGTGTAATTGGATTGTCTACTTCACCTTCAATAGTAACACTCCAAGGTTTAGTAACAAATTCTTGTGAATTTTTAAAAGGATGTCCTTTTCCAGTCCCAAACTCATAATAATTGTTGTATGTTGTTATATCCTCATACGATGTTAGCTTATTTTTATTTTGTGAATAAGCATTGTTTAAAAATGGTATACTACTTAAGGATAATGAACCTACACCTAAGCCAATAGATTTAATAAACTTTCTTCTTTTATTGTATATTTGCTCAGGTGTTATTTCTGAATGTTTATATTTCTTCATTTTTAATAGGATTACCTTTTAGCCATTCACTTTGTTCATTTTTATAATGTTCTTTTTTCCATATAGGGGATCTTTTTTTAATTTCTTCAATAATATATCTAGATAATACATAAGTTTCATTTCTATGTTTACAGGCAACTGCAATAATAATACTAGTTTCACCAAGTCCTACATACCCTTTAATATGTTCTATAAATACTGCTTTATCGATAATTTTTAGTTTTACAGTGGTTTCTTTATAAATTTCATCAAAGCTTTTTAATACTAGTTCGTCATGACTATCATAAGTTATTCCAACAACTTCTTTATTTTCATTAATATTTCTAACCGTACCATTAAAAATAATGGATGCACCATATGAGGAAGATTTTATAAATGCTTCTGCTACAGAAGTTTTTATTTTATTTTTTTTGATATCTATTATTTTTGTATGTAGCATCACCCACCACCTATTGGAGGTATAATCCCAATTTTTTGATCTTTTATAATTTTAAAGTCATCATTGATAATATTATTATCTTCTGAGCAAAAAACAGAATTTTTTACAATTTTAATAAAACTTTCATTACCCTTAAAGTTGTTGTCTAAATAATTAATTATTTCTTTCCTAAAATCTTTAATTTCAAGCTGTCCTTTAATATTAAACTCTAAGTGATCTTTGTTACTAAAGTCTCTACTCGCACCAAAAAGTTCAAGTTTAATTTTCATTTTTTAATTTTAGATGAAAATTTTAAATCTTCATTATTAAAATTATCTTTATTTTGATCAATAAAATGATCCATAATTTCTAACTTCTCATTTTCAAATTCTGTAACCTTTCTAGCTTCTAGGTTAATGTATAAGGAAAGCCACTCTATAGAGGCTGAAATTTTTTTTGTTTTTTTTTCAATCATTTCAAGTTTTAAATGAAGTCTTTTTTTATCATGATCAAAAAAGGTAAGCATGATATCCACTTGATCTTCTTGTTTTATTTCACTAATATATTTGGTATTGGTTTCAACTACCATTGTGCTTCTATGTTCAGTTTTAGCTGAGTTAGCACCCATTTTAAATTTTTCAAGCATCACCTCAAGAGCTTGATCAAATATTAAAATATAATAAGCCATATTGAGATGATTATTATAATCAACCCATTCTTTAATTATCTTTTGTGATTTTAGAAAAACAGACACAATAAACTAAAAGATATCTTTTAAAAATTCTGGTAAGCCATCAGGATTAGTCCATAAACCACTTTTTCCACCTTCTTTAATCAGTAGCTTAACATTATCAATTCTAAGATGTGGATTTACAATTTTACTTAGATCGTAAATAGTTATTAGTGCTGTATTAACACCCATAATAGCTTCCATTTCTACACCAGTTTTTGCAACAGCAGACACAACACAAAAAACTTCTAATGAAGCGTCCTCATCATGCATGATAATTTTAGTTGCCGTATGATCTATCGGAAGTGGGTGGCATAGTGGAATCAATTCACTGGTTTTTTTAACACCCAAGATAGCTGATACCTCAGCTAGAGTGATTGGATCACCTTTTGGCATTTCTTTATTTTTAATTAGTTCAAAAACTTCTTTTCCTACATAAATTTTACCAGAAGCTAACGCTCTTCTAAATGTTTCTTTTTTTGACGAAACATCAATCATGTTAAATGAGTTCTTTTTAAAAATTTCCTTAGCCCAATCTTTTAATTTTTCTTGATTAATCACTTTTACGCTTTCCATTTATCCTCCAGTACTTGATAAATTTGGAGTAATTCCAGTATCTCCAAGCTCTAAATAATGTGACTCTTTTTTAAGGTGTAATTGTTTTATGATAAGATTTACAAGTTCATCTTTTTGATTATCATTTTGTAATAAATGTCTAATGCTAATCCCAGTATTACCAAATAAACACAATCTTAAATCACCTCTAGAGGTAATTCTTAATCTGTTACATGTTTGGCAAAAATTTTTAGAGTAAGGAGCAATTAATCCAAATTTACCTTTATAATCAGGATGTATAAAATTTAATGAAGGGCCTGCATCTTTTCCATGTGTTTGAGTTACCCATTTATTTTTTTCTAAATAATCTTTGAATATTTTAGAGGCAACATGGTTTTTCTTAAAGTAATCTAAATTATCACCAGTTTGCATCAACTCTATAAACCTAAAGTCAATTTTGTTATTTTTTATAAAGTTTCCAAATTTTTCAAATTCTTCAGGTGTATCGTTGATATCTTTAAGTAAAACAGCATTAACTTTTATATTTTTAAAATTTAGTGTCTGTAAAATTTTTATGCCTTCTAAAATTTCATAAAGTCTATCATGTCCTGTTAATTTTTTAAAAGTCTCTCTATTCAAACTATCTATACTGATATTTATTCCATCTAAACCAGCCTCATGTAATTGATTTGCAATCTTATTCAATTGATAGCCATTAGTTGTCATTGTTACTTTTGGTATGTTAGAGTTTTGCTTCATATCTTTAAGGATATCAAAAAAATCTTTTCTAACTGTTGGTTCTCCACCAGTTAATCTAATTTTACAAACACCCAATTCAGATAAAGTTTTTGTTAATCTTGATATTTCCTCAAATGACATAAAACTTCTCATATCACCAGGGTTTTTTTTGTAACCTTGTGGCAAGCAGTATGAACATTTATAATTGCACACGTCTGTGATTGATAATCTTATATAAGGAAAAGATCTTCCAAATGTATCTTTAAGCATTTTATTTTATATTCTTTAATATATTAATTATTATAAAGCATGAGTATATACCCAAAAATTTGATATAATAAATTTAATGGCACAAAGTAAATTAGAAAATATTAAGTCATTTATTAGTGAAATTATTCATTTATTTCAGAGTGGATCAACCGAGGAAGCTCTTATTAAATCTGAAAATTTAATAAAAAAAGAAAAAGAAGTACCATTTTTATTAAACCTTAACGGAATTATAAATATTAATCTTAGTAATTGGGACAAAGCAAAAATTTCGCTTAAAAAAGCGATAGACTTAGATAAAAATTATGTAGAGGCATATAATAACCTTGGAATTGTTTACAACAATCTTGGTGAGATAGAAAAAGCAATTAAAAATTTTTCTTTAAGTATAAGAATTAAAAATGATTATGCCAATGGTTACAATAACCTTGGAAGTGCATATGATGATTTAGGGGAAAGTGAAAATGCTATAAATAATTATTCTAAGGCCTTAGAGTTTGATCCAAAGCATGCAGAAGCTCAAAAAAATTTAATTCATATTTTAACATATTATACTCCTGTCAATAAAAATTATAATTCGATTATTGTTGCAAATGAAAATTTAAGAAAAATAGGAAATAATTTTAATTTAAAATTGAATAAAAATAAATTTGATTTAGCTACTTTATTTAAAAGTTCAAATAAAGTTATTCAAGACAATATCAAAGAATTAACATTTTTTGAAACTCAAATATATAGAAGGAACACTATAGATTTAAATTGTAACAGACATCATAAGGCATTTAATAAGTTTAACATAATTCCTAAATTTTGTTTTAGTTGTTTTAAAATTCAAATTGAGCCAAAAAATGTGCTAGACTTATTTAAATTATTTTTGATTTTTGACTCATTAAAACTTCAAAACAACAATACAAGAAAGTGTCTTATAGAATTAAGACCAAATATTTCTGGGACCTATAAAGGGTTAATTTATTGTTCTAGTATGGAAGAGGTTAACAAAATTTTAAAAGATATTACTCCTATTTTAAAAAAAGTAATTGATAATAATCTTAAAATCATAGCTAAAAGGGGGTGTTCAGAATTTGCTGATAAGTACAAGGATTATAAAGAGACAAATAAAGAAGAAACTAATTTTATGAAATACAATAATTTATGGAAAGAAAAAGAAAAAATTATTGATATCAATGAAGCAAAAAATAAGAAAAGAAAAAAAGATTTCAAAAATTCGATTTCAGGTTTGTCACTTAGTGACGTGTTAATAATGAATAACTGGCTGAACTATGCCAAAGAAATAGATGACTCAACATATAAAAATATTAGTGAAGACATGTTTTATTCAGATTATATTTCAAATACAATCTCACCACAGTTAAAAAAACGAAAGAATGAATTTTTAAAACCATAGCAACTTTCTTTATGCACAAAATTTTAAATGAAAACGATATAAAAGAATTTAAAGAAAATGGTGCAGTTCTAATTAGGGGTAAGTTTGATATCTCTTGGATTGAAAAACTTAAAAAAGGAATTAAAAAAGCCAAAGATAGTCCGAGCCCAAGATTTGTAAATCATACTAAAAATAAGAAACTACCTGGATATTATGAGGATTTTTGGACTTGGAATTTACATGAAGAATTTAAAGATTTTGTTTTTAATTCACCAACTTCTAAAATTGCAGCAGAATTGTTAGAGGCTAAAAAAATTAATTTAGTAATGGATAATTGGTTTTTTAGAGAAGCAGGTTCAAAATCATCACCACCTTTTCATCACGATATATCTTATTTTGATTTTGAAGGACGTATGTGTGTATTATGGATACCACTAGAATCTGTTAAAAAAGAAGATGGCATCGCTTGGGTTAAAGGATCTCATTTATGGAATAAATTGTTTTTAAGAACTAGATTTAATGATGGTCACCAAGTTGATGGTGAAGCGGGATTTGTTAATGGAAAAAAATATGAATTAACCCCAAATATATTAGAAAACAAAGATAAATATGAATTCTTACAATGGGATCTAGAAGTTGGTGACTGTATTTATTTTGATATTAGAACATTACATGGAGGATTAAATACTGTTACACCTAAAAAAGATGTCCATAGATACACATTAAGAATGGCAAAAGAAAATTCTAAAATTATTTATAGAGGAGAATGGGCAAGAGAAGAAAGAGCTATCATGGAAGCTAATGGCTATAAAAATGGAGATAATTTAGAAGGTATAATGTTTCCAAACTTATTTGAAGCGAGTTAACTTCCAGCTTATAAAAACTGGAAGTTAACATACATAATTAACCAGCTGGTTTGTAGTCAGCCATAGCTTTAACAGCAAGTTCAGCAGCTTTATTAATGTCCATTTTTTCAAGGATAGTAAAGTTTGTTATTGTTCCAGTTGACTCAACAGCTAATTTAACAGCAGCAGTTGCCTCAAAACCTACATCGCCAGTTATTACTCCAACAAAATCATAAGACCCTCTAACGATATCAAAAGACTCCATTTTACCACCAACAGCTTTTGACAATTGAGTTGCCGCCGCTGCTCTATCTTGAGAGGGATCTTTCATAAAGCCTTGAAATGCTTTTGCTGTATAATTACCCATTACAATATATTTTTTCATTAGTTTCTCCTTTATTAATTTGTATGATTAAAGCATATTTGTTAAAAATTTGTGAAAAATATTTATAAAAATTAACTTAAGGTTTAGCAAATTATGTATGAGAAATTTGGACAATTTATTGATGGCAATTGGTCGCCCTCAGCTAGCAAAGAAACTTATGAAGTTATAAACCCTGCAACAGAAGAAGTTTTAGGCCATGCTTCAAAGGCTACACCTGCTGATGTTGATCGAGCATTAAAGTCTGCTGAAAAAGGATTAAAGGTTTGGAAAAAAATAACACCGTGGGAAAGATCTTATATTCTAAGACGTATAGCAGATAAACTTCGTGAAAAAAAAGATGTTCTAGCTAAATGGATGACTTTAGAAAATGGAAAACCTTTAGCTGAAGGTGTTGGTGAAACAAATGGAGCAGCAGATATTTTTGAATGGAACGCTGAAGAGACAAAGAGAATTTTTGGTCAAACTATCGAAAGTAGATTTGAAGATACAAGAGTACATGTTTATTATCAACCAGTTGGTGTTGTAGCTGCGTTATCACCTTGGAATTTTCCACTTATTTTAGCAGCCAGAAAAATTTCAACAGCACTTGCTGCAGGTTGTTCGGTAATTATTAAACCTGATACAATCACACCTGGTGTAGTGATGGAGTTGGTTGATATTTGTAGAGAATGTGGGGTTCCACCAGGAGCAGTTAATCTTTTATCAGGTGACCCCCCAAGTATAGCTTCTCAATTAATTCAATCAGATATAGTTAAAAAAATTTCGATTACTGGATCTTTAAGAGTTGGAAAGCTGATTTTAAAACAAGCTGCAGATAAAGTTCAAAGAGTAACAATGGAATTAAGTGGCCATTCTCCTTTTATAGTTTTTGATGATGCTAACGTTAAAAAAGCAGCTGATATGGCCATTGCTGCAAAATTTAGAAATAATGGACAAGTTTGTATTTCTCCTAATAGATTTTACATTCATGAAAATAAAAAAGAAGAATTCATAAATTTATTTATAGAAAAAACAAAAAAGTTAAAAATTGGAAATGGAATGGATCCAGATACTCAATTAGGTCCATTAACAACTCAAAAAAGATTAAATGAAATTGAAGAATTAGTTGAAAAAACAAAGCAAGAAGGAGCTAAAGTTTTATTAGGTGGAAAAAGGCCAGCAGGCTTTAATAAAGGTTTTTATTATGAGCCAACAGTTTTTGATGATGTAAAAGATGATTTTACCATTATGAAACAAGAACCATTTGGGCCATTAGTCCCAATGTTGTCATTTAAATCTTTTGATGAAGTTATTGAAAGAGCCAATAATAATGACCTTGGTTTATGTAGTTATGTTTGTACTAATTCTTTGGAAACAGCGCATCTTGCATCTGAAAAATTAGAAACAGGATCTGTAGCAGTTAATACTGGAGTAGTTGCGATTGCAGAAGCACCATTTGGTGGAATAAAGCAGAGTGGATATGGAAGAGAAGGTGGATCAATGGCCATCAAAGATTACCTTAATGTCAAATATACACACATGGGTATCAAAGGTTAATTATTCTATTATTGTAAAATCTGATTTATATTTATCAGTAAGTGTCAGGCCTAATCCAGGTAGGTCATCTATCAAATCTATAAAACCATTTTTTGGAGTGGGATCTCCCTCAAAGATATAATAAAATAACTCATTACCAATTTCTACATCATGTACTGGGAAGTATTCTGAAATAGGACAATTTACATTTGCCATTGTTAAATGATAATTATGCATTTGGCCTGCATGTGGAATAACAGGAACCTGATATGCTTCAGCTAACGCATTAATTTTTTGAGCAGCAGTTATGCCACCAACTCTATTAGTGTCGTATTGGATATAACTTATTGCTTTTAAATCTAATAATTGTTTAAAACCAAATAAGCTAAACTCATGCTCGCCACCAGAAATAGGTATCATGTTCATATTATTAAGTTCAGCATATCCGTGAATATCATCAGCTATCACAGGCTCTTCTAACCATCTTGGATTAAACTTCATTAATTTAGGCATCATTCTTTTAGAATAGTCTAAATTCCATCCCATATAACATTCAAGCATTAGATCTGCATCTTCTCCAATAACTTCTCTTACAGCTTCAACTAATTGAATATTATTTTTCATTCCCTCTGGACCATCTTGTGGTCCCCAGCCAAATCTCATTTTATACATATTGAAACCTTGGCTCTTATAAAGTTCAGCTTCTTTTTGAAGTTCATTTATTGGCTGGCTGTAAAGTTTAGATGCATAAACAGGAATTTTCTCTTTTGTTCTTCCACCCAATAATTTGAAGACAGGTTTTTTTGTTATCTTTCCAATAATATCCCAAATAGCAATATCAATTGCTGAAATCGCTGTCATACCAACGCCTTTTCTTCCCCATGCCAAAGTTCTTCTGTACATCTTTTCCCAAATATAGGCATAGTCAAAAGGATCTTCACCAATAACCAATGGTTTTAAATATACATCAATAGTTTTTTTTGTAACTTGAGGCGCCAAAGCTGCGTTACCAATTCCGATAACCCCATCATCCGTTTCAATTTCACACACCAACCATTCATGAAATCTAAAAGAACCCATTGCATCTGATTTTTCATAAAGTACATCAGATGCATTCGTACAAAAATTTTTTTGAGGAGGAACAGTTTTACCTTTCCATTGATAAACAGTAGTTTTAATATTTTTAATTTTAGTCATTAGAGTTATTTTCAGCCATTGTTAGTGCAATTTTAAAAGAATTTAAAGTAGGTTCTAAATTAGCCACATTTTTTCCAGCAATATCAAAGGCAGTTCCATGTGCTGGAGTTGTTATTGGAACTGGCAAACCACCTTGAACAGTAACACCCCTATCAAAGCCAAATGCCTTTAAGCCTGATTGTAGTGCATCGTGATACATACCAACAATACAATCATGGTTTTTATTTTTAAAAGCAGTAATAAAAGATGTATCACAGGGTAGTGGACCTTCTGCATTAATGCCCAAACTTTTAGCTAACTCAATAGCTGGAATAATTTCATCTTTTTCTTCAGTTCCAAATTCTGCATGTGGGTTAAGAGCCTGAACAGCAACTCTAGGATTTTTTATACCATTACGTTTCATTGCTTCATTAATTAATTTAATGGGTTTAATAATTTTTTCTTTTTTTATATGTGAAGGAACTTCGCTAATGGGTATGTGAGAAGTAACTCGAGCAGTCCAAAAATTATCCACAACATTGAACTCACAAAAAAAGTTTTTTACTTCTAGTTTTTCAGCCATTAAATGAAGTTCATCAGAAAATTTATTTCCTCCAAGCTTTAAACTTGTTTTATTAAAAGGACCAAAGTTAATTGCATCAATTTTATTTTCTTTTGCTAAATCTAATGCTAAATTTAGAGCTTCCAAAACACTCTCACCCGATTCTTTTGAGCATTCAGATAATTTATAGTTATGATTTTTACCATTAGAAATATCTAGAAAAAATTTATCTCCCCTTTCAAAGTTAATTTGATCAAAACTTTCTACAACTTTTAAATTATTTGATTTTCCTGAAATTTTATTTCCTTCTTCAAGAATATTTTTTTCACCTATAACAACAATATTTACTTTATTAGTAATTTCTTCTGACAATAGTTTACTGACTAATTCGGGCCCTATACCTGATGGATCACCTAGAAGTAAAGCAATTTTTTTTTTATGAAGTATCATTATTTATTGTACTTGAATATCTTTTACAGTAGTTTTTAAGTTAATTAATATTTATATTATAGATATTATATAAAAACAAACGAGAGGGAAATAATGAAAAAAACATTTAAAGCTTTTTTAGTTACTGCTTTTGTAGTAGCTGAATTTTTTGTGATTGCATTGCCTTTAATAACTACGTCTGCAAAAGCAGATGGTGCTATTCAAGCAATTACTCATGCAGGTTTTGGTGGTGGTACAGATGTTACTACTAGAATGATGCTTTTAAGAGCAAGAAGAGTTCTTAAGCAAGATATGCAATTAGTTAACAAAAAAGGTGGCGGTGGAGCTGTATCTATGGATTACATGATGAGCTTACCTGCTGATGGTCAACATACTTTAACTTGG
The DNA here is from genome assembly GCF_047717815.1 of Candidatus Pelagibacter sp. Uisw_113. Lineage (GTDB taxonomy): Bacteria > Pseudomonadota > Alphaproteobacteria > Pelagibacterales > Pelagibacteraceae > Pelagibacter. The sequence goes on along the minus strand of NZ_CP159809.1, from coordinate 837,005 downwards.
ACTACTGGTCATGCTGTTTCTATGGCGCTAGGTAAAACAAAAGTTAAATTAAGTGATATGCAACCTTTAGCAAGAGGAACTGATGATCCTCAATTATTTGTTGTAAACTGTAAAGCTGACATTAAAGACGCTAAAAAATTTATTAGTGTTCAAAAATCAAAATCACTTAAATATGGAACAACTCATACAGGTGGAATTGACGATGTGAGTGCAATTGCTTTTACAAAAAAAGGTGGATTAAAAGATCCTACTATCGTTGCATACAAAGGTGTTGCGCCAATTAAAACAAACTTAATCAAAGGAGATATTGATGTGGGTGTTTTAAATTTAGGTGAAGCATTAACAGAGATTAACGAAGGAACATTGTGTGTTTCTGTAGTTCTTGCAAACGAAAGAATGGCTAAAATTGGAGATTCTCCAACAGCTAAAGAATTGGGAATACCAGTTTCTTTATCTACTGTTAGAGGATTTGTAACCAAAAAAGGCGCTCCTGCTGCAAGAGTTAAAGAGCTTGAAGCTGGTATGATGAAAGCTATGGGACATAACTACTACAAAAATTTCTTAACTGAAATTGGTCTTGATGACACTAGTGTAGTTGGTGCTGATGAGTGGGGTAAGCAAATGGAAGAAATGCTTAAAGAAATGACTGCTCAGTTAAAAGCTTTGGGTTACCTTAAGTAATTAAAAACGGTACATTTTTTATATGAATAATGTACTAAAGAAAAAAAGGGCAAACAAAAGTAGTTTGCCCTTTTTTTTTAAAAGTTCTTTTAAAGTATCTTTTACAATAATATTAATTTCATTAATTTTATTAATAACAACATTCTCATTTGATGCAGTTCCACCAATTTTAAATAGAGGTATTCAGCCTGCTACATTTCCTAAAGCATTATTAGTCTTAATAATCTTTTTAACTTCAGTTGTTTTTTATTTATCAATTAAAACACCCTGGAAAAAAGAGAGTAAATTACCCAAGTCATTTTTTGTAACACTGATAGCTTTTGTTTTATTTTTAGTCATTGCAAAAACATTAGATTTTTTCTTAGCTATTTCAGTTTTTTCAGCTTTAGTTTCTTATTATTGGGGAGAAAAAAGAATATTCTATCTTTTAACAGTAAGCATTTTATTTCCAATAATTGTATTTATATTTTTTGAAACATTTTTAGGTTTAAGATTTCCCCCAGGAATAATCACTAATATCTATTATAATTAATATGGAAAATTTATCTTATATGTTAGCTCCTCTATTTAGTTCTAAGCTATTAATAGTTTTATTTTTTGGAACTTTATTTGGATTAATTTTGGGTGTGTTACCGGGACTGGGTCCGACAACTGGTGGCGCATTAATTTTACCTTTTACAATGACACTCGATCCACTTTCAGCAATTGTACTTTTGACAGCAATTTATTGTGCCGGAACATATGGTGGGGCAATTACTGCAATATTGATTAATACACCTGGAACACCAGCCGCCGCCGCGACATGTCTTGATGGATATCCACTTGCGCAAAAAGGAGAAGCTGGAAGAGCATTAGGTATGGCAACCGTTTCTAGCACAATAGGTGGAATTTTTAGTGTTATAATACTAGTCTTTTTTGCACCTTTATTAGCAAAACTTGCTTATGAATTTGGTCAACCAGAGTATTTTGCTTTAGCAATATTTGGCTTAACCATGCTTGCATCAATTGGGGAAGGTAGCCCAGTTAAAAATTTGATTGCAGCAGCATTTGGTATTTTGATTTCAACAGTTGGAAAAGATTTCATGACCTCAATAGACAGATTTACTTACGGTATAAATGAATTATCAGAAGGAATAGGTTTTATTCCTGTAGTGGTTGGATTATTTGCAATTAGTGAAATGTTAACCCAATCAACAATGCTAGACCAAGTATTTAAAAGAGTTGCATTAAAAGCAGTAAAATTACCTTCTTTAAAAGATTACAAGCTAACATGGAAAACAATTCTCAGATCTTCAGGTATAGGTTCATTCATTGGTGTATTACCAGCTGAGGGAGGAACAGTTGCTTCTTTAATTGGATATTCAGAAGCTAAGCGTTGGTCAAAAAATCCAGAAGAATTTGGCAAAGGATCTATAGAAGGAATTGCTGGAGCAGAGGCTGCAAATAATGCTGCAACAGGAGGAGCGATGGTACCAACATTAGCATTAGGAATTCCTGGAAGTGCAACTACTGCTGTAATTTTAACTGGTTTAATAATTCATGGAGTGAGACCAGGGCCAGATTTATTCAGAGAACAACCAGAATTTTTATATGGAATTTTTGGATCAATGTTGATTGCAAATATATTGTTTTTTATTTTTGGCTTTTTTGGAGCTAAACTTTTTGCAAGAATTACTTTGGTGCCTAATAAGATTTTGTGGCCAATGATTTTTGCACTTTCAGTTTGTGGGACTTATTCTTTAAGTCAATCTATTACGGATGTTTGGATAATGTTATTTTTTGGTGTTATAGGTTTTTTTATGAGAAGATACGGTTTTTCTGTAGTTCCTGTAATTATAGGATTAATTTTAGGTGAGTTAGTAGAGGGAACATTAAGACAATCATTAGTAATATTTGATGGTAACTGGTTAATGTTTTTAACAAGACCAATAGCATTAACATTTTTTATTTTAGCAATAATAGCTTTACTTTTTCCACTATTTAAGAAAAAAACTAAAATAATTAAATTAAAAAAACATTAAAATAGAAGGTCAACACATGAATAATTATAATTTAAAAGGTAGAAGAGCAATAGTAACTGGTGGGGCTCAAGGTTTTGGGTATGCTATTACAAAAAGATTTCTAGAATCTGGTGCTGAAGTTATAATTTGGGATATTGATCAAAAAGCTATAGATGAAGCTTTAAAAGAACTTTCATCAGAAAAATGTAGTTATCAAATAGTGGATGTCACTAACTTTGATGATATTACAAAGAATATAGAACAAAGTACCAAAAAAAAAAATATTGATATTTTTGTTAATAATGCTGGTATGGCAGGTAAAAATACCCAAGTATGGAATTATCCTAATGATGAATGGTTAAAAGTAATGAATTTAGATTTAAATTCAGTTTTTTATTGTTGTAAAGCAATAGCACCACATATGATTAAAAATAACTATGGACGAATAGTTAATATTGCTTCTATTGCAGGAAAAGAAGGAAATCCAAACGCTAGCGCATACAGTACAGCAAAAGCAGGTGTTATAGGTCTTACAAAATCTTTGGGTAAAGAATTAGCAGATAAAAATATTGCTGTTAATGCTGTAACACCAGCAGCAGCCAAGACTAGAATCTTTGACCAAATGACTGAAGAACATATAAATTATATGCTTTCTAAAATACCAAGAAATAGATTTGCTAAAGTTGATGAATTAGCATCATTGGTTACTTGGTTGGCTGCAGAAGAGAATTCTTTTTCCACAGCTGCAGTTTTTGATTTAAGTGGTGGAAGAGCAACATATTAAGTCATGCAAATTGGATTTGATGTCGGTGCTACAAAAATAGAAAGTGTTATTTTAAAGGATAATGGTGAAGAAGTAGATAGAAGTAGAAGAGACTGTCCAAAAGATTATATTTCAATAATACAAACCATAAAAAATGTTGTTGTTGATTTAGAAAAAAAACATAATCGAACATTACCAGTTGGAGTATGTCATCCAGGTGTTCATTCACCACAAACAGGATTAGTTAAAAATGCACCTAACTGTGTTTGGATTGAAAAAAAACCTTTTCAAAAAAGTCTACGTGAAGCTTTAAATAGAGAAGTTTTTTGTGAAAATGATGGAAATTGTTTTGCATTATCTGAGTCAATAGATGGTGCTGGTAAACACTATAAAATTGTGTACGGAATTATTCTTGGATCTGGTGCTGGAGGTGGATTGGTTATAGATAAACAAATTGTTTCAGGACCTAATGGTGTTGCTGGTGAATGGGGTCACAATCAGCTACCGTTTATGGCTGCCCAAAAAGAGGAGCTTAAGACATTAAATCTAAGAGATGCAGAGGTTGAAAGTTTTGTATCTGGATTAGGTTTAGCCAAAAGATTTAATAAAAAGTATAAAAAAAATTTAAAAGCCAACGAAATATTCGAACTCTATAGAAAGCACGAGTTGGATGCAGAAAACATGATAGAGGAATTTAAGACTAATCTTGCAATGTCTTTAGCTGTTATAGTTAATATTCTTGATCCAGATGTTTTTATATTTGGAGGTGGTGTTACGAATGAAATAGATTTTTTTGATGAGATAGAAAACTTAACTAAAAAATATGTTATAGGAAAAGAATACGAAGGTGTTTTTTTAAAACCTAAGTATGGAGATGCTAGCGGCGTTAGAGGTGCGGCAAGATTAGGCAGAAAATCAAGCTATTAAATTTTAATATCTATTAAAAAGTGAAAATTTTTTTTTTATAAAATTTTTTATTCACGTAAAGTATCACTTAATTAAAAAATAATTAGATCAATCTTAGGTTGTAATGAAAGTTTTTTGTTTAGGTTTGTTTTCATTTCTCTTAAGCTCTCATTTTTAAATTAATTAATTCAATTAATTTTCTTATTAACAAAACAGAGGGAATAAAATGAAAATGAAAAAACTGATAGTTGCTTTAATAGCACTAGCTCTTACTCCAAGTGTTTCATTTGCAGCACCTAAAGCTGAGGTATTGCACTGGTGGACAGGTGGTGGTGAAGCAAAAGCTTTAAAAGTACTTCAAGATGATTTTGCAGCACAAGGTGGAATATGGTTAGATATGCCTGTTTCTGGTGGCGGTGGAGATGCAGCAATGCAAACACTAAAAGCTAGAATAGTTGCTAACGATGCACCAGCTGCTGCACAAATTAAAGGTCCTACAATTCAAGAGTACGATGAAGAAGGTGTGGTTGGACCTTATAACATTGATGCCGTTGCACAAAAAGAAGGTTGGGACAATCTTTTAAGTAAACAAGTTGCAAGTCATATGAAATGTGATGATGGTAAAGCATATTGTGCTGCACCTGTAAATATTCACAGAATTGACTGGATCTGGGCTAATAAAAAAGTTTTAGATTCAAATGGTATTAAGATGCCTTCTACTTGGGCAGAGTTTAATGCTGCAGCAGATAAGCTTCAGGCGAAAGGAATTATTCCTTTAGCTCACGGTAGTCAGCCTTGGCAAGACGCAACAGTATTCGAAGCTGTAGCTCTTGGTATTGGTGGAAATGATTTTTACAGAAAAGCTTTTGTAGAATTAGATCCTGCCACTTTAGGTGGAGCAACTATGACTAAAGTATTTGACCAAATGAGAAAACTTAAAGGTTACACAGATGCTGGTTCTCCAGGAAGAGACTGGAATATAGCTACTGGTATGGTTATGGAAGGCAAAGCTGCTTTTCAAATCATGGGTGACTGGGCAAAAGGTGAGTTTTCTGCTAACAACCAGGCGCCAGGAAAAGATTATATCTGTGCACCAACTCCATCTGATAATGGATATCTTTACAATGTAGATTCATTTATTTTCTTCAAAGTAAAAGGTAAAGAAAAGGTTGAAGGTCAAAAACTACTTGCTAGCTTAATGATGGGAAAAAACTTCCAAAAAGTTTTCAACATCTATAAAGGTTCGATACCTGCAAGATTAGACGTTTCTATGGATGAGTTTGATATGTGTGCTAAAAAATCAAACGCAGACTTAAAAACTGCTGCTTCTAAAGGTGGGTTACTACCAAGTTTTGCTCACGGAATGGCATTAAAACTTGCACAAAAAGGTGCAATTCAAGATGTTGTTACTGAGCATTTCAATTCAACAATGTCTTCATCTGACGCTGCAAAAAAATTAGCAGCAGCAGTTAAGGCTTCACTATAACAAAAAAAATACGTTAAAGTTTGCGCTGTCATGAAAATGATAGCGCAGATTTAATTATAAAATATGTTTTGGTTAAAAAAAAATTTACCTAAATTAGTTTTAACTCCATCACTTGGAATTTTGTCATGGTTTGTCTATGGCTTCATTTTTTGGACGATATACATCTCTTTTACTAAGTCCAAGATGTTGCCAAGATATGAACTTTGGGGAATAGACCAGTATATCAGACTGTGGAAAATGCCAAGATGGCACGTAGCAGTAGAAAATTTACTTATATTTACAGTTTTATTTATTATCCTATGCATTGCTATTGGAATTCTTCTTTCGATTTTACTTGATCAAAAGATTAGAGCTGAAGGTTTTTTAAGAACAATTTATTTATACCCTATGGCTTTATCATTTATTGTAACGGGTACTGCTTGGAAATGGGTTCTAAATCCAACACTAGGTATTGAAAAATTTGCCCACGATATGGGTTTTGAGACCTTTAAATTTGACTGGTTGGTGACACCTGAGATGTCAATATACACAATAGTAATAGCTGGTGTGTGGCAATCATCTGGATTTATAATGGCAATTTTTTTAGCAGGCCTAAGATCGGTTGATGATGAAATTATTAAAGCTGCGAAAATTGATGGAGCAGGAATATTTTCAATTTATAGCAAAATTATTCTTCCAATGATGAGACCAGTTTTTATGAGTGCAATAGTAATTTTGGTACACTTATCAATTAAGAGTTATGATTTGATTATAGCGCTAACTTCAGGTGGACCAGGAATTTCCTCAGATATGCCAGCAGTATTTATGACGACTATGGCGTTTCATAGAAGTGAAGTTGGTTTAGCATCAGCAAGTGCTATCATGATGTTTTTAACAGTATCAGCAATTGTTGTGCCATATTTATATTCAGAACTGAAGAGGGAAGATGCAAGATAAAGAAACTTTAAAACTAAACAAATTAGAAGCAAATTCAAAAAGAAAAAATACAATCTATAGATGGATTTTATATTTTATATTAGGAGTTTTTGTCATTTATTATTTAACTCCACTTTATGTGATGATTGTAACTTCATTTAAAACAATGCCTGAAATTAGACAGGGAAACTTATTTTCATTACCTAGTTCTTTAAAATTTGATGCCTGGAGACAAGCCTGGGATGGAACAGGTTATACAGGGGGTGATGTCTTTCTTAAACCTTATTTTTGGAACTCAATAAAACTAGTAGTCCCTGCTGTTGTTATATCAACTTTACTTGGTGCTATTAATGGTTATGCTTTAACAAAATGGCGATTTAAAGGAGATTCATATGTCTTTCTATTATTTTTATTTGGCACATTTATTCCATACCAGGCAATTTTGTTACCGATGGCTAGAACATTGGGTGTGCTTGGAATTTCAAATTCTATAAATGGATTAATACTAGTTCATGTTGTTTATGGAATTTGTTTTACAACTTTATTTTGTAGAAATTATTATGTATCAATTTCAGATGAAATGGTAAGAGCTGCAAGAATAGATGGTGCTGGTTTTTTTAAAATATTTTTTAAAATAATTTTACCAATTTCTATACCAATAATAGTTGTAACTGTTATTTGGCAATTTACACAAGTATGGAATGATTTTTTATTTGGTGCTACTTTTTCATTTGGTGAATCTGCACCAATTCAAGTTGCTCTTAATAACTTGGTTTTAACAGGCACGGCTGTCAAAAGATACAACGTAGATATGGCAGCAGCAATTATTACGGGAATTCCGACATTAATAGTTTATATTCTTGCTGGAAATTATTTTATCAAAGGACTAACAGCTGGATCAGTGAAAGGATAATATGGCAACTTTAAAAATTAATGACATAAATAAAAATTTTGGAAAAACGGAAGTTTTAAAAGGAATTAACCTAGATATTAAACATGGTGAATTTCTTGTGCTCTTAGGACCATCTGGCTGTGGAAAATCTACATTATTGAACACTATAGCTGGTCTAGAAACCGCTAATAGTGGGGATATTTTAATAGACGATCATATTGTGAATAATATGGAGCCAAGTGACAGAGATATTGCTTTGGTGTTCCAGTCTTATGCTCTTTATCCAGCAATGACTGTTAGAAAGAATGTAACATTTGGTTTAGAGCAAAGAAAAACCCCTAAAGAAAAAATAGCAAAAGCATTAGAGGATGTTTCTAATTTATTACAAATAACTCAACTATTAGATAGAAAACCATCTCAATTATCTGGTGGTCAACGTCAACGTGTTGCAATGGGTAGAGCATTAGTAAGAGATCCTAAAATTTTTCTATTTGATGAACCGTTATCAAATCTTGACGCAAAATTAAGAGTTGAAATGAGAAGAGAAATTAAAAAACTGCATCAAAAACTTGGTACAACTATAGTTTATGTTACTCATGATCAAACAGAGGCAATGAGCTTAGGTACAAATATTGCAATCATGGACCATGGACTAATTCAGCAATGTGACACTCCTAAAAATATTTACAATAAGCCAGAAAGTATTTTTGTTGCAGATTTTATTGGATCTCCATCAATGAATTTGGTTGAAGGTAAGTTAACAAAAGATAACAATGATATTGTTTTTATGCCAAATGGTTCAAATGATAGTATTAAAATACCAGTTGGAAATTATTCTTTTAAAAATAAATTTGATGGCAATGAAGTATCGGCTTATTTAGGAATTAGACCAGAACATATTTATTTTGAAAAAATCAATCCTGATTGTTTTGAAATCAGTTTAAAATCAGAGCTATTAGAATATACAGGTCATGAACAAATAGTAACATTTGATTATTTAGGTCAACAAGTTCTGGGTAAATTTTCTTCCACATTTGATATAGAAATAAATAAAGATTTAAAATTAAATATTGATACATCTCAAATTTCTTTATTTGATAAAGATTCAAAAAAGAGGATTTAAATGACAGCTATTTATGAAGATTTAAAAAATAAGAGAATTTTTATTACAGGAGGTGGTTCTGGAATTGGTGCATCTATAGTAGAGCATTTTTGTGAACAAGGTTCAGAAGTATATTTTATAGATATAAATGTAGAAGCATCAAATAAATTAGTTCTAGAATGTAAAAACAAAAATTTTTCTATTCCAACTTTTATAAAGTGTGATTTATTAAATATAAAAGATTTACAAAATACTATTTTAAAAATTATTGATAATAATGGAGCAATTGATGTTTTGGTAAATAATGCAGCAAATGACGAGAGACATTCTATCGATGAAGTAACTGAAGAATTTTGGAACGAAAGAATGAACATTAATTTAAGACATTATTTTTTTACAGTTCAGTCAGTTAAAAAAGGAATGATAGCAAATAAAGGTGGCTCTATTATAAATATTGGCTCTGTTTCTTGGATGATAGGACAAGGTGGAATGGCAGCTTATACTGCTGCAAAATCAGGTGTTGTTGGTTTAACAAGATCATTTGCAAGAGACTTAGGTGAATTCAATATAAGGGTAAACTCTGTTGTTCCAGGTTGGGTAATGACAGAACGACAAATTGAGAAGTGGTTAACCCCAGAATCAGAAGCTGATATGATGAAAAAGCAGTGTTTAAAACATAAGTTAATGCCTTCAGATATTGCCAAAACTGTTCTATTTTTTGGCTCTGATGCTTCATCTGGCTGCACAAATCAAGATTATATAGTTGATAAAGGTTGGTTATAACCAATTAATAGATATGAAAAAAAAAGAATTAAGAAGCAAACAGTGGTTTGATAATCCAAATGATCCAGCTCTTACAGCTTTATATCTGGAGAGATATTTAAACTATGGAATGACAAGACAAGAATTACAATCAGGAAAACCTATAATTGGAATTGCACAATCAGGTAGTGATCTATCACCATGTAATAGACATTTTCTTGAATTAAGTAGTAGAATTAAGGATGGGATTAGACAAGCTGGAGGAATACCTATTGAATTTCCAACTCATCCTATTCAAGAAACGGGTAAGAGACCCACAGCAGGTTTGGATAGAAATTTATCTTATTTATCTTTGGTAGAAGTTTTATTTGGGTATCCTATAGATGGAGTAATTTTAACCACTGGTTGTGATAAGACTACACCAGCAGCATTGATGGCTGCAGCGACTGTAAACATTCCAGCTATAGTTTTGTCAGGCGGTCCAATGCTTGATGGAAATTATAAAGGAAAAAAAGTAGGGTCAGGAACAGTTGTCTGGGAAGCTAGAAAGTTACATGCAAAAGGAGAGATTACTTATGATGAATTTATGGATATGGTTGCTGCATCAGCACCTAGTATAGGTCATTGTAATACAATGGGAACTGCTTCGTCTATGAATTCTATAGCAGAAGCATTAGGAATGTCTTTAACAGGTTGTGCAGTTATACCTGCTCCATACAGAGAAAGATCACAAATTTCATTTGAAACAGGAAAAAGAATTGTTGATATGGTTCATGAAGATTTAACACCTTCAAAAATTATGACCAAAGAAGCATTTGAAAATGCAATATTAGTTGCAAGCGCAATAGGTGCATCAAGCAACTGTCCACCACATCTTACCGCTATAGCAAGACATATGGGTTTGGAATTAGATATAGAAAATTGGCAAACATTAGGTCACGATATTCCATTACTTGTAAATTGTCAGCCAGCTGGAGAACATTTAATGGAAAGTTTTCACAGTGCTGGTGGTATTCCAGCTATTATGCAAGAATTATTAAAAAATAATAAATTACATAAAAATGTACTTACAGTATCTGGGAAAACTGTAGAGGAAAATTTAAAGATAAAGATAGATGTTGATACTAATGTTATTAAATCATTTGAAAATCCATTAGTAGAAAATGCTGGCTATATTGTTATGAGAAGTAATTTTTTCAGTTCTGCTGTTATGAAAACATCGGTTATCAGCGATGAGTTTAGAAAAAGATACTTATCAGATCCAAAAAATAAAAATGTATTTGAAGCAAATGCAGTAATATTTGAAGGTCCGGAAGATTACCATGCAAGAATTAATGATGAAAAGTTAAATATAGATGAAAATTCAATTTTAATGATTAGAGGTTGTGGACCTGTTGGATATCCTGGATCAGCAGAAGTTGTGAATATGCAGCCACCAGATAGATTGTTGAAAAAGGGCATTAATACTCTTCCAACATTAGGAGATGGCAGACAAAGTGGCACCTCTGAAAGTCCATCTATATTGAATGTTTCACCAGAATCAGCCATTGGTGGTGATTTATTGATAGTTCAAACAGGAGATAAAATTAAGATTGATCTCAACAATAGAAGAATTGATTTATTAATATCAGAGACAGAGATTGCTGACAGAAAAAAAAATACAAAGATCCCAGTATTAATAAACCAAACACCGTGGCAAGAAATTTCAAGAAAAATGGTGGGTCAATTAGAAACTGGTGCTTGCTTAGAGACTGAATCTTTATATTTAGATATAACAAACACAAAAGGAATGCCTAGGCATTCACATTAAAAAAAGGAAAAACATGAGCAATAGACTAGAAGGTAAAAATATTATTGTAACAGCAGCAGGCCAGGGAATTGGCAAAGCAACTGCTATAGCATTTCATAGTGAAGGTGCAAATGTAACGGCAACAGATTTAAATGATAAAACTTTAGCTGAATTAAATAAAGAATATCCTAAAATTAAAGTTCACACTCTAGACTCAACAGACAATAATGCTATTTTGGAATTTATGAAAAGCGTAGATAGAGTTGATGTTTTGTTCAATGCAGTGGGCTTTGTTCACCATGGGACTATTCTAGATTGTGAAGAAAAAGATTGGGATTTTTCTTTTGATGTGAATGTTAAATCTATGTATCAAATGTGTAAAGCAATTTTACCTTTAATGGTTAAACAGAATGGTGGAAGTATAATTAATGTTTCGTCATGCGCCTCAAGCCTTAAAGGATTTCCAAATAGATTTGTTTACGGAACTACAAAAGGAGCGGTAATTGGCTTAACTAAATCAATAGCTGCAGATTTTGTAAAACAAAATATTAGATGTAATTCTATTGCACCTGGAACAGTATTTTCACCTTCTTGGCAAGATAGGGTCAATCAAAGTCCGGACCCGGTACAAGCTAAGAAAGATTTTATAGCAAGACAACCAATGGGAAGGTTGGGAACAGCAGAAGAAATAGCAGCTGTAGCAGTTTACTTAGCTGGAGACGATGCAACATTTACCACAGGAACAACAATTTCTGTTGATGGTGGAATTTCAATTTAATAAATTAAAAAAAGGATAACTATGAAACTATTAAGAGTAGGTGTTAAAGGAAAAGAAAAACCAGCAGCATTAGATAAAAATGGAAAAATTAGAGATTTAGGTTCTCATATTACTGATTTAAATTCAGATACTGTAAATTTTGAAACTATTAAAAAATTAGAAAGTATAGATTTAGAAAACTTACCTGAAATTTTAAATTCTGAGAGAATAGGTGCGTGTATTAATAAACCAGGAAAGTTTGTAGCAATTGGTTTAAATTATTCTGATCATGCGGCAGAGTCTGGTATGGATGCTCCATCAGAACCCATTGTATTCATGAAAGCAACAAGCTCAATTAATGGTCCAAATGATGATATTCAAATTTCAAAAGATTCAAAAGAACTTGATTGGGAAGTTGAATTGGGAATAGTTATTGGAAAAGATGCTAAAAACATTGATGAAAAAGATGCTGAAAGTCACATTCTTGGATATTGTTTAGTAAACGATGTGAGTGAAAGAGAGTGGCAACTTAAAAAGATGGGTCAGTGGGTTAAAGGAAAATCACATGATACATATGGACCAATTGGACCATATTTGGTCACTAAAAGTGAAATTTCTAACATCAACAGTCTTAATTTAAGCTTGGATGTTAATGGACAAAGAATGCAAACTGGAAATACAGATAAGATGATATTTAATGTGTTCTTTATAGTTTCATATTTAAGTAAGTTTATGACATTACAAGCAGGTGACATTATTACAACTGGAACACCTCCAGGAGTGGGTATGGGAAAAAAACCTCAAGTGTTTTTAAAAGCAGGTGACACAATTAGATTGTCGATTGATAATTTAGGTGAACAAAACTCAAAAGTTGTAGCAGAATAATTTGAATATCATAACTTCAGAGCCTAAAGTTATCTGGAATTCAAAAGCAATATTAGGTGAGGGTACTCTATGGGTGCCATCACATAATTCAATTTACTTTGTTGATATTAAGAAAAAAAAAATTTTAACTTTAAATATAAAAACTAATAAAAAAAAAATTATTAAAGTAGATAAAGAAATTGGGTTTCTTGCTCATATTAAAAAAGATATTTTTATACTTGGTTTACAATCAGAGCTTAGAATTATTAATCTTAAAAATAAAGAAACTATTAGATCTATTCCAATTGAAGAAGATATACCTCTAAATAGAATAAATGATGGAAAGATAGACCCTAAAGGTAGACTGTGGTTTGGAACTATGGATAACCCTGAGAGATCCATTAAAAATGGATCTTTATATTGTTTAGACAAAAAACTTAATATTCATAAAGTGGATACAAAATATTACATTACAAATGGACCAGCTTTTATAGATGCAGAAAATTTTTTACACACTGATAGTCGTAGTAAAACAATTTATAAAATTAAAATAAATAAAAAATATAAAATAGTTAAAAAAACAAAATTTTTAAAATTTTCTAAAAAGGATGGTTCACCTGATGGAATGACAATTGACTCAAGAAAAAATATTTGGGTTTGTCATTTTGGTGGAGCGTGTATTTCCGTTTATAATCCAAAAGGTAAAAAAATTCATAAAATTAATTTACCAGCAAAAAATATTACAAATTGTATTTTTGGTGGATTGAATCATAACGAAATTTTTGTATCAACAGCTTTAAAAGGTATGAGTAAAAATGAAATTAAAAAATATAAACTTTCAGGCTCTTTATTTAAGATAAAGACAAATATTAAGGGAATTCAGCCAAAATCCTTTAAGATATAATGATAATTATAAAGCGATTAAGCGTAGTTAAGAAAATAGTATAGGTTATATATAAGTTATATGAAGAATATTGGTTTTATTGGAATTGGCCTTATGGGGTTTCCCATGGCAAAAAACCTCCTTAAATCAGGTTATAATTTAAAAGCCTATAATAGATCCCAAGATAAAGCAGATAGATTAAAAGAATTTGGAGCAGAAATATCCACATCTATCAAAGGCGTTGTTACAAATTCTGATGTAGTTATTGCAATGCTTACAGATGATGCTGCGGTAGAGAAAGTAATGGGTAGTGATGAATTTATATCCAACATTAAAGAAAGTGCCACAGTAATTGATATGAGTTCTGTCAATCCCGTTATTACAAAAAAATATGCTGAGATTTTAAAAGAAAAAAATATTAATTATCTAGATGCACCTGTATCTGGAGGAACAATTGGAGCAGAAGAGGCTTCTTTAGCTATCATGGTGGGTGGTGATGAAAAAACATTTAAAGAATGTTATGATCTACTTAAAATATTAGGCAACCCAACACTAGTAGGCCCAGTCACATCTGGTCAAATTTCAAAACTAGCAAATCAAATAATTGTAGGTGTTACTATTGGAGCTGTAGCAGAAGCAGTTACTTTATGCGAAAAATCTGGAACTAATCCAAGTAAAATGATTGAAGCCTTATCAGGAGGATGGGCTGATAGTAAAATATTACAAACTCATGGAAAAAGAATGATTGGTAAAGATTTCTCTCCAAAAGGAAAAACTACAACGCAATTAAAAGATATGACTAATATCATTAATGCCGGAAAAGCTGTTGATACTCATTTGCCTATTTCTAGTTTAATTAAAGAAATGTATAAAGATCTAGTAGCAGATGGACATGGTAATACTGATCATAGCTCTTTATATAATGCAATTGAAAAGATAAATAAAAAATGAAATTTTTAAGAATTGGAAAAGCAGGACAAGAAATTCCTGTAGCATTAGATAATGAAGGAAAATATAGAAATTTATCTTCAGTTATTAAAGATTTAAATCCTGAAAGTATTAATTTTGAAACTTTGAATAAAATTAAAGAAATAGATTTGAAGAGTTTAGAAGAGATAAATCAAAATGAAAGAATAGGGCCTTGTATTTCTAAACCAGGAAATTTTTTTGCAATCGGTTTAAATTATGTTGAGCATGCAAAAGAGACAGGTGCAAAAACACCAGAGAACCCAGTTCTATTTAATAAGTCAGTTCATTCTATAGTTGGACCAAGTGATAATATAATTATACCCAAGACTTCAAAAAAATTAGATCATGAAGTTGAGATTGCTTTTGTTATAGGAAAAAAAGCAAAAAGAGTTTTGGAAAAAGATGCACAAGATTACATTTTTGGATACTGCATCTGCAACGATATCAGTGAGCGTGAATGGCAAAAAGAAAAAGGGGGTCAATGGGTTAAAGGTAAATCTGGTGATACATTTGGACCTTTAGGACCTTATTTGGTGACCAAAGATGAAATCAAAGATGTTAATAATTTGAACTTAACACTAGATGTTAATGGTAATAGACATCAAACAGGTAACACCAACCAAATGATTTTTAATTTTAACTTTTTGGTAGCTCATATCACAAGCTTTATAACATTAATGCCTGGTGATATAGTTACTACCGGTACCCCTCCAGGAGTTGGTCTTGGCATGAATCCTCCTGTTTTTCTTAAGGAAGGTGACGAGATGAGACTAAATGTTGATAGTTTGGGTGTGCAAAATTCTAAAGTTATTCTAGAACAATAATTAAGTAAGATGATTAAAAGAGACCTTTATTACGAAAGAATTCCAACAAAATCACTAAGAGAAGATGTTAGATACTTAGGTGACATTTTAGGTAGGGTAATTAAAAAACAAGAGGGGCCAAGTTTCTTTAAATTAGTAGAAGATACGAGATTACTTTCCAAGGCAAATTTAGCCAATAAACACGTCAAAGATCCCTTTAAAAATATTTTAAATAAAATTAAAAATCTAAACCCTGAAAATACTTTTAAGTTAGCAAGGGCCTTTAATCATTTCATGAACTTTATAAATCTGTCAGAGACTACAGATGCATCAAGAAAACTTGATGAATATGAAAATAATAAAAAAAACAGTAATAAAAATATTTTTATTGAAGAAATATTTGAAAAACTTTTTAAAGATAAAAAAATTACCAATAAAAAAATTTATGATGTTGCAAAAAAACTAAATATTGGAATTGTTTTAACAGCACACCCAACAGAAGTTAAAAGAAGAACACTAATACAAAAATATAACAAAATTATAAAAATTTTAGAACAAAGAGACTTATATAAAAAAAATCTATCAAAATTAAAAACCTTAGATAAAGATTTATATAATGAAATAACCATTATATGGAATACAGATGAGCTTAAAAGATCCAAACCTACACCGTCTGAAGAAGCAAGATGGGGATTGGCAGTAATAGAAGATAGTCTTTGGGACTCTGTTCCCAAAGTATATAGAAGGCTAAATAACATCTTTCTTAAAAATATGGGAAAATCACTTCCAAGAAATTTTAATCCAATTGAATTTGGATCATGGATGGGTGGTGATAGAGACGGCAATCCAAATGTTACAGCAGAAGTTACTAGCGAAGCTTTACTTTTATCTAGATGGGAAGCTGCAAAGTTATATGAAAGAGAATTAACAAATTTAATCCGTTCACTGTCTATGAAAAAGTGTTCTACACAAATATTAAATATAACAGGTAAAACATTTGAACCTTATAGGGTTTTTTTAAGACCATTGAGGGATAAATTACGTGCAACACATATTTTAATAAAAGAACATCTGGTTAATAAAAAAGCATTAGACCATAAAAAACTTTTATCTAATACTGATGAAATTTTAAAACCGTTGAGAATTGTGAGAGACTCACTAAACCGAAACCAAAGTGAAAATATTGCTGAAGGTGACTTGTTAGACTTAATTAGACGCGCTAGATGTTTTGGAATTAATTTAGCTAAATTGGATATTAGACAAGAATCCTCAAGACATACAAAATTAATCTCAGAAATTGTAAAAAAAGAATACAACAAAGATTATTTTTCATGGAATGAAAGTGAAAAAATTGCTTTTCTATCTTCAAAGATAAAAAGTAAAAAAAATTTAATAAAAAAATCTTTATTTAAAAATAAAGAAAACAAAGAAGTTTGGTCTACATTTAATGTACTTGTGGATCAGCCTAAAGAATGTTTAGGAGCCTACGTTATCTCAATGACATCAGCGGCATCCGATATATTATCTGTTGCCTATTTACAAAAAGAAGCCAAAATTATCAATAAATTAAGAGTAGTTCCTTTATTTGAGACTTTGGATGACTTGAGAAATGCTAAGTCAATAATGAAAAGTTTATTTTCGTTACCCTGGTATAGAAAATCGATTAATTATAAACAGGAAATTATGATTGGCTATTCAGACTCAAGTAAAGATGCAGGTAAATTATCTGCTAGTTGGCATCAGTATAAATTGCAAGATGAAATTTTGAAATTAGCCAAGAAGTATAAAATTGATATTACTTTTTTTCATGGAAGAGGTGGATCTGCAGGGCGTGGCGGAGGGCCAATCCAAGCAACATTAAAATCACAGCCAGCAAATTCAGTTAATGGAAAAATTAGAATTACAGACCAAGGTGAAGTTATCCAACAAAAATATGGTTATGAACCATTAGCAAAATATAATTTATGCAGTTATATAGGTGCTGTGGTTCAAGCAACATTAAACCCTCCAGCAGAGCCCAAGATAAAATGGAAACAATTAATTGAAAAAATGTCAGAAATTTCTATGAAATCTTATAGAGGTAATATTAATGAAAAATCAGATTTTATAAGATATTTTAGAACTGTAACCCCACACAAAGCATTGGGTAAACTTTCAATTGGCTCGAGACCTTCAAAAAGAAAAAATGTTGATAACATACAAAGTTTAAGAGCTATCCCCTGGGTTTTTGCATGGACACAAATTAGATTATTTTTACCTGCATGGCTTGGCACAACAGAGGCTCTTAATTATGCTTCATCCAAGGTATTTAAAAAAACACTAATAGATATGGAAAAAAACTGGCCATTTTTCAATTCAACAATGGATATTTTAGATATGGTAATTTCTAAAGTTGATCCAGAAATATCAAAAGTATATGAAAACCAACTAGCAGATAAAAACCTTAAAATTGTAGGAAAAAAGTTAAGGTTGCAATTTAAAACATTAAAAAGATTAAATAAAGTAATCACGCCATCTCAAATAAGAAAACAAAGAAAAGTATTTAGAACATCTGTTATTATTAGAAATATCTATTCTGAGGTGTTACACATAACTCAATCAATAGTTATGAAAAAACTTACATTAAAAAAATTAGATAAAAATAAAAAACAATTTCTTGATGATGCATTAATGACTTCTATTGCAGGTATATCTGCAGCTATGAAAAATACAGGATGATATGATTGAATTAGCAATAGCGTTTGGCGCTGGCTTAATCAGCTTTTTATCACCATGTGTCTTGCCATTAATACCTGGTTATGTTTCCTTTATTAGTGGCAACACATTAAATGAAATTTTAGAAAAAAAGAAAATAGATTTATTGCCGTTGATAGTTTTTTCATTAGGTTTTTCTTTTGTGTTTATTATCTTTGGTGCAACTGCTTCTTTTTTGGGTCAAATTCTTTTACAAAATTCTCAAATTTTAAGATCAATTGCAGGAGTTATAATAATTATATTCTCCCTTCAATTAATTGGTATTTTAAATATTAAATTTCTTAATGTTGAAAAGAAATTTTATACAAAAAAATCAAATAATATTTTCTTTGTATTTATTGTAGGAATGGCATTTGGCTTTGGATGGACACCGTGTATTGGGCCTATTTTAGGGTCGATACTTGCTTTAGCCTCTACAGAAGAAACTATTTACAAAGCAATTTTACTTTTAAGCTTTTACTCTCTTGGGTTAGCGATACCTTTTATTTTATCAGGTTATTTGATGCAAAAATTTTTATTATTTTCAAAAAACTTCAAAAGAAATATTAATTTAGTCACAAAAGGTGGTGGTATAATACTTCTTATTACAGGAATTTTAATTTTAACAAATCAATTACAAGTTCTTGGCTACTATATTTTAAACTATTTGCCCTTTTTGCAAAACTTCGGTTAATAGGTTAATAACAATCTATACTTATGAAAATTTATCAAATTGACTCAAGTGCCAGAAAAGAAGGATCAAGTTCAAGAGCATTAGCAAAAAAACTATTAAATAAAATCAAAAAACCAGGTGATGAAGTAATTTATAGAGATTTAGATGACGATATGCTTTTTGTTAGTGGTTTAACTGAGTCTGGAATGAAGATTGCAGAAAAAGACCAAACTGAAGAGCATAAAAAAATGTTTGAACTATCAGATAAACTTGTAAGTGAATTAAAAGAAAGTGATATTATTATAATTTCAGCGCCAATTTATAATTATGGCCCACCAGCAACTCTTAAAGCTTGGTGTGACCTAGCAGCAAGAATTGGTGAGACTTTCAGGTTTAAACCTAATGGGAGAAGAGAGGGATTACTTAAAAATAAACAAGCTTATTTAGTAATTACTTCAGGTGGAACTAAATTAAATAGCTCAGAGGATTTTTTAACTCCATGGTTAAAATTTATATTAAACTTCTTTGGAATTGAAAAAGTTGAAGTAATAAGTGCCGATCAAATGGCGTTAGATTATGAGAAATCAATTAAAGAAGCTGAAAAACAAATTGAAAATATAATTTAATGAATTTATTAAATAAAAAGGATTACAACTTATATTCTAACTTTCTAAATACCTTAGCAAAAGACTTAAATAAATTTTATTTTTCAAAACTTAATAAAACTTTCATGATATCTAACAAACTTAAAGGTAAAGGCTATGATCCTGTTACAAGCGCTGACAAAGCATTTGAAAAATTTATTAGATTAAAAATTAAAAAAAAATTTCCAAGTCATCAAGTTATAGGTGAAGAATTTGGTCACAAAAAATCAACTAGTGATTATACATGGGTTATAGACCCGATTGATGGAACAAGATCATTTGTAATAGGCAATCCAACATGGAGCAATTTAATATCTCTTAATTTTAAAGGTATACCCGTTGTTGGTTTAGCAAACTTTCCAATACTAAATAAATACTATTTAAATTTTGATAATAAAAACTCTTTTGTTTTTGAAAAGGGTAAAAAAAGAAAAATCTCTGTTTCAAAAAATATACCATTTAGTCAAATAAAAGTATCAGGAGCATTTCATGGGGCAATCTCTCTTAAACAACAAATGAGAATTCCAAAAGTTTTAAAATTAATGCAATTTCCAACTGCAGATGCATTAAGTTATTCCCATTTATGTGAGGGAAAAATTGATGTTGTCTTTCAAGCAACTAATAAAATTTGGGATATCCACCCATTGATGCCAATTATAAAAGCTGCAGGAGGTATTGTAACTACTTGGGATAATAGAGATGCAGTTAATGCTGGAAGTATTCTAGTATCATCTAATCAAACAATACATAATAAAATGCTTAAGCTTTTAAAGCCAGTTTCAAATGAAAAAGAGAATTCAGTATTACTTTATAAATAGATGAATAAAAAAGCTAAAGAGATAATTGATTTTTGGTTTAAAGAAACCCCACCAAAAAAAAGATTTCAAAAACATAGAGATTTTGATGCACTAATAAAAAAGAATTTTTTAAAAGATTATGAGCTAGCAAGTTCAAATGAGTATGATGATTGGCAAGATAGCCCCCTTGGTTCTTTGGCTCTAATTATTTTATTTGACCAGTTTTCAAGAAATATGTTCCGAGATGATCCGAAAGCTTTTATCCAAGATCATAAAGCAAGGTTGATAGTTAACGATTCCGTTTATGCAGGCTTTTTAGATGAAATGGATCAAGATCAAAGATTGTTTATGATATTACCACTAATTCACAGTGAAGAGATCACAGATCATGATATGTCATATTATCTACTAGATAAATTCTTAAAAGATCATCCAGGTTTAATCTCTATAAAAAAATCTTGGAAAGATCACACTTTAGTAATAAAGAAATTTCATAGATATCCTCATCGAAACTTAGTGCTAGGTAGAAAATCTACTCCTGAGGAAATAGAGTTTCTAGCTCAACCAAATTCATCCTGGTAAAATGTTCACTAAATGAACAGATAAAATAAGGTATTCAATCTTTGCATTGCTGTAGTGACAATAAGTCATTTTAATATCTTAAGGTGCCGTCTATAAGGAGCTTACAAAATTCAAAAATTAACATTATCTTCTCTCTCTATTAGATAGTTAATATTAGCTTCCCTCGAAAGAGGGAAGTTTCTTATTGTCATCATCTCCACTGAATAATATAAATTTTAAATGAACTTCAAATTTGTTTATAAAATATGTACCAAATCTGAATGGCAAGAAATTAAGAGCAAGGGTCAATTTACAGGTTCTAAAAAAGATTTAGAAGATGGTTACATTCACTTTTCAGGTGATGATCAAGTTGCCGGAACGCTTAAAAAATTTTACCAAAACCAAAAAGATTTAATTTTATTAAAGGTAGATACGTTAAAGCTAGATCATTTAGTTTGGGAACAAGCATCAGATGGAAATATGTTTCCACATTTATATTCACCACTAGATATTTCTAATGTAGTAAATGAATTTGATATTACTTTAAATGATGATGGTACTCACGTTTTGCCATCTATTTTTTAACTTGTCTTTTAAGGGGTTCACCCTTTCGGAAAGCCCAAAAGAGTTCCCCTGTAAGTTAGCGGTATGCGCCAAAATCCATAATAATGGACTTTATATTTTTTCGATCTTAATTAGTCTTTGATTATTTAATCACACCAGTTATGTGTCAGGTGGTGATAAATTCATAATCGACCTCCTTTATATATATCCACACAATAACATTTTCAAACATTGCATTCAAAACATTTATTTTACTTTATGTTAAATATATTTATTGAATTAAATTTTGATAAATAATAAAGTTTCGATAATTTAAATAATTCTTCTTACAATATTTTTTTCCGTAAAATTTTTACAATTCTTTTATAACTAATCTTTTGAGGCAATTTTATTAACTAGAGGTCTCATAATTGGAGCCATAGTAAAAGCTGCAAGCAATGCAACTGGAAAAGCAAATAACCAAGAGTTAAAATATCTCTCTAAAAAACCATCACCAATGCCAGTGTTTACTGCAGTAACAACACCGCTCATTATAACACTCATTCCAAATGACATAAAAATCATAAATAAAGTTTGAGAATATTTTTTTGAAATCATAATTAATTATTTCCTAACAAGTTAACCGTTAATACACCTATTATAATTAAACCCAAACCAATCATTGAATAAAGATTTGGCATTTGATTGAATCTAATTACACCAACAATTACAGTTGAAATAATTGTTAATCCAGCAAATGATGCATAAGTTATTCCCATCGGGATATTTTTCATCACCATTGAAAGTGCATACATACATAAAACGATTGTGATTCCTGTAATAATACTTGGAATTAGAAGAGTGAACCCTTCAGCACTTTTTGCAAAACTATTTGATGTGACTCCTAAAAAAACAGCTAAAATCAGAAATAAATATGAAGTTGTCATGTTCATTTAATTACCTTAAATGAAATCTTTTTAAAATTATATAACTACTTTAAAACCTTCAAAATCAGGCAACCCTACATATCCATCAAAATCGGGGGGTCCAAGATATAAATTTCCTTCTAGTGTAGGATTTTTATGTGCTAATTGAAATGAGTTAGATTTTGTCCAGTTAATAAAGTCACTCTCGTTATTCCATTCACTATGAAAAATATAAAGAGAGAATTCTTTATTTACCTCACCTTTGAATAAGTTGAATTTCTTAAAGCCTTTCACACCATGAGTCTCTTGTTCACGATTTTTCCAAGCTGTTTCAAATTCATTTTCTTTGCCAGACATAACTTGAAGTCTACTTATTGCTAAATACATAAAACCCTATTTATTTATTATTTAAAGTTGGGACACTTAAGCAAATCCCAACTCTATTAATTAAGGAGATTTATCTTACAATCCATGTAGTCAAAATATACATGAAGCTTTACCGTGACAAACAGTGGTTTTATTAATCTTTTTAATTACCACCAACCCATTACTCTGCCATTACCAGCAATAATTAAGAGACAAGTTAGAACATGAAGCAGAACCCAGAATGTTCTAAAAGCTAATGCTTTCTTCACATCTGTTTGTTTAATAGGTAAAAACTCAGGCTTATCTTCATCATTAATACCAATTGGCATTCCAACTGTTCTAGCCCATATTTTTAACCAACGCCTTTGACCAGTCATATTTTTAACTTTTGTATTATTTATTAATTTTGTAACTACGTTTATTGTAATTGATTTAAAAAAGTAGTGCAATTTTAGAAAAACTATTTGATGTACCCCCTAAAATAACAGTTAATATTAAGGACACGCACGAAGTAGCGAGATTCATTTAGCTACTTTAAATGAAATCCCGCTAAATATATAAAATTATTTGTTAACTTTTAAAAAGCTCCATAGCTTTAGCTAATAACTCTTCTGATTTTGCATGATCACCAGCATCATGTGCTGCCATACCTTGATCTCTTAGCATTTGTGCTTCTGCAATTTTATCATCTATACTTTTTGCCATCATTGGACAAGAACCTGCATAAACTGAACTTGTAAAAAGTACTAAGAATAATGTTATTACTATTTTTTTCATATTTTCCTTTGTTTGATTAATTAACCAAACAATAGGAAAATAATAAGTTTTTGATATAACCAACATTGTCACTTTGCATGTGCAAAATGACCCAACTAGTTATTTAAGTATTTTTAAAGACTAATATTGTTATTATTTATTTATGATTGAAAAATTTAATGGAGTTTTTTATTTAATATTATTTGTAATACACTTTTTAGGTATAGGTATTTATGCGTATCAAATGATTATTGGAAACCAAAAATTTAGAGAAAAATTTCAAATAGATAAGACAGCTGCAACTGTTATGCGGATGACAGGTGCAATATTTCTAGGTTCTTTCTTGATGGCATTATATATTATGTTTGTAAGACCAAATGGTGTCGAAGCAACGTGGGCATTTTTCAATTTAGTTTTTGTTCAAAATTTTTGTATCTTTATAGTTAATACTTACTCAATTAAGATCAATAAGACGGGTGTTATGAATGATTCAAATGAAGCTATTATTGCACCATTAATTTTCACAATTATTAGTGCCGTTCTTTGTTATGGATTAGCCGATAAGATTTATATTTAAAGCCAATTAGGGAAGGGTAAACCTTTTTCTTCTAGAAATTTCTTATTAAACATTTTAGTAGCGTACTTTTCACTTTTATCACAAAGTATTGTAACGATGGTTTTTCCAGGACCTAATTCTTTACCCATTCTAATAGCGCCAGCAATATTAATTCCACAGCTAGTACCAAGGCTTAAACCTTCATTTTCAATTAAATCATAAAGTATAGGAAGAGCTTCATGGTCATCTATAGAGTAGGCATCATCAATTTTAGCATTTTCAAAATTTTTTGTAATTCTACTTGATCCAATTCCTTCAGTAATTGATCCACCTTCAGATTTTAATTCACCATTTTTTATATAATTATAAAGAGCAGAGCCTTTTGGATCAGATAGAAATATTTTAATATCCTTATTCTTTTCTTTAAGAGCGTTACTTACCCCAGAAATTGTTCCACCTGTTCCTGATGAACATACAAAGCCATCAACTTTACCTTCAGTTTGTTCCCAAATTTCTTTACCTGTTGTTTCATAATGACCCTTAGCATTTGCAACATTGTCAAACTGATTGGCCCAAACTACTCCATTGTTATTTGATGGTCTTAATTCATCAGCAAGTTTTGCTGCAACTTTTACAAAATTTGCATCATCTTTATATGGTTTTGCCGGAACTAATCTTAAATCAGCACCAATATTTCTAAGAAGATCTTTTTTTTCTTGGGTTTGATTGTCATTCATTACAATTATTGTTTTATAACCAAGTGAATTACCAAGTAGACATAAGCCTATACCAGTATTACCAGCTGTACCTTCAACTATTGTTCCGCCTTTAGAGATTAATTTTTTTTCTTCAGCATCTCTAATTAATGTAAGTGCTGCTCTATCTTTAACAGAACCACCAGGGTTCATGAATTCAGCTTTACCGTAAATATTACACCCAGTAATTTCTGATGCAGCTCTTAGTTTAATAAGTGGAGTATTACCTATTCCTGAAATAAAACTGTCTTGAATATTTTTCATTAGCTTGAAGTATCTTTATCCACCTCTTCTACAGCATAAGGTTTAAATTCTTCAGTTGCTGTTCCAACATTTTTTGCTGGTATTCCAACCATTACTGCATTTTCAGGAACATTTTTAGTAACAACTGCATTAGCTCCAACTTTAGCATTAGCACCTATCATCACTGGTCCCAATATTTGAGCACCAGAACCAACTACAACACAATCACTTAATGTTGGGTGCCTCTTAACTTGTCTTTGATCATTTGAATTAATGCTTGGTGCAATCCCACCTAATGTTGCCATATGATAAATAGTTACATTATTTCCAATTTCAGAGGTCTCTCCAATTACAACACCCATACCATGATCAATAAATAAATTTCTTCCAATTTTAGCACCAGGGTGAATTTCAATTCCAGTTAAAAATCTTGATAATTGTGAAATTATTCTTGCTACCAAATGAAACTTAGCAAGGTGAAAAAAATTAGCAATTCTATGAAAAAAAACTGCTTTAACACCTGGATAAGTTAAAATTAAACTTAACTTAGATTTTGCCGCAGGATCTCTATCTATTATAGATTGTAAAAAGTCATTCATGAATTTAGCTTTTATTGATTAAAATATTATATTGGACTATATAGTCATTGTATAACGAATTTAAAGAGGAGAAACTTATGTACAAAAACACAAATTGCTTCCATCTAGCAGTACCATGTGGAGATCTTGAAGTAGCAAAAAAATTTTACAGCGAGACGTTAGGCTGTAGATTGGATAATTCAGCACAAGAGTGGGCAGATGTAGACTTTTGGGGAAATGAATTAACTCTTCATGCAAGTGAACATAAAATGGATAGTGAAAGACACGATGTTGATATGGGTAATGTTTCTGTTCCACATTTCGGTGTTCATTTATCTAGAAAAGATTTTAATGCTCTTAAGCAAAGATTAAAAGACAATGGTGCCAAATATTACGATGAACCTTATTTAAGATTTAAAGGTACCAAATATGAGCAAGAGACATTTTTTGTTAAAGACCCTAATGAAAATATTTTAGAGATTAAAACATTAACTGCTAATGCAGATTAATGGCTTCTGATTATAAATCTATAGCAAGCAAGATTAAGTTTGAAGGTAGAGCTTTTATTGATGGTAAGTACGTTGATGCTATTGATGGTGAAAAGTTTGAAAATATAAACCCTGCAACGGGTGAAACTCTTTGCTCTGTTGCAAAATGTAATCATAAAGACGTAGACCTTGCTGTAAAAGCTTCAAGAAAAGCTTTTAATAGTGGTGTTTGGTCTAGAACATCTCCAGAATTTAGAAAAGATATTTTACTAAAATTTGCAGAATTACTAAGACAAACTGGAGAAGAAAATTCTGTTCTTGAATGTATAGATACAGGAAAATTAATTGGAGACTGCATTAATGAGGTTGCAAATGATGCTCCAATGCATTTTCAGTGGTATGGAGAATTAATAGATAAAGTATTTGGTAAAGTTGGACCAACAGAACCATCGTTAACTAGTTTAATTGTTAAAGAGCCAATTGGTGTTGTTGCTGGAGTTGTTCCATGGAATTTCCCTTTGATGATGGCAGTTTGGAAAATGGCACCAGCATTAGCTGCTGGTTGTTCAGTTATAATTAAGCCAGCAGAAGATACTCCACTAACTGCAATTAGAGTTGCTCAAATTGCAAAAGAAGCAGGTATCCCTGATGGAGTTTTAAATATAGTACCTGGCTTTGGTGACGTAGGTGAAGCACTCGGTAGACATGATGATGTTGATGCGGTTTCATTTACAGGCTCAACAGAAGTTGGTGGACTATTCATGAAATATTCTGGAGAAAGTAATTTAAAAACAATTGGTTTAGAGATGGGTGGTAAAAGTCCATTTATAGTTTTAGAAGATGCAAAAATTACAGATGATTTAATTGATAATGCTATTAACTCTGCTTTTTGGAATGGTGGGCAGAATTGCTCTGCAAATATGAGGCAAATAATTCACAGCAAAGTTAAGGATGAATTTTTAGACAAAGTTTCAAAAAAAGTAAAAGCTCTTAAAGCTGGAGATCCATTAGATCCAAGTTCAAACATGGGGTCAATGATTTCTAAAAAACATTTAGCAACAGTTGATGGTTATATTCAAAAAGGAATTGATGAAGGAGCTAAGTTATTATTTGGAGGAGTTTCAAGCGGTGATCAAAAAGGATTTTTTGCAAAACCAACTCTATTTGATGATTTAAAAGAAAACATGACAATTGCTCAAGAAGAAATTTTTGGACCAGTTTTAGGAGTCCTTACAATTAATAGTGATGAAGAAGCCTTAAAAATTGCAAGTAATTCCAAGTACGGATTGCATGCAAGTGTTTTCACTCAAGATATTGATAGAGCTTTTCACATGGCAAAAAGCTTACCTTGTGGAACCGTTTCAGTTAATACTTTTTCTGAAGGTGATATTAAAACACCTTTTGGTGGATACAGACAGTCAGGATCATTGAGTAGAGATCAAGGTACAGAAGCACTAGATCAATACCTTCAAACTAAGACTATCTGGATTAGTCACTCTTAAAACTTAATCATAGCAATCATAATAAGTAGTTAATTTTCTTTGACTTGCTCAAAAGTTTTAAGTTATGCTTCGTTTTTAAATTAATAGAGAGGGATATAATGAAAATAATAAAAACTACACTTGTAGCTGGTTTAATTTCTTTATTTGCTACTTTTTCAACATTTGCTGAGAAAGTTAAAATAGGAGACCCAGGTTGGACAGGTGCAACAGCTATTGCTAACTTATTAGCAGCAGTTGTTATAGACAAAATGGGTGGAGAAGCAGAATTAGTTCCAGGAAATAATACTGCGATCTATGGTGCAATTGATAGAAGTAAAGGTGAAATTGAAGTTCATCCTGATATCTGGTTACCAAACCAACAAGCTTATACAAATGATTTAGTTCCAAAAGGAACTTTAAAATTAAGTAGCAACCCATATGATGGAGACCAAGGTTATTGTGTTTCTCAACAGTTTGCGAAAAAATTTAATATTACTGCAATCGAAGACTTAGCTAGACCAGAAGTTGTTAAAGCAATGGATAGTGATGGCAATGGTAAAGGTGAATTTTGGATTGGAGCAGATGGTTGGGCCTCAGCAAATGCCAACCAAGTTAAATTAAGAGACTACGGTTTATATGATGCTGGTATTGAAGCGATAAGAGCAGCAGAAGCAGTTAAAAATGCAAGAGTACTTGACTCAATTAAAAAAGGTGAAGGTTATGCATTCTATTGTTATAAACCACACGCAATTTGGGGAATGGCAGATGTAGTTATGTTGGAAGAGCCAAAACATGATCCAGCTAAATACAAAATGGTACAACCTAAAGAAGATGCTGACTGGTACAAAAAATCTTATGTTGCTTCAAAAGATGCACTTAAAAAAATTCAAATTGGTTGGGGTACTTCTTTAGAAAGTAAATCTCCAGCTATTGTTGAGTTTTTTAAGAACTTTCAATTAACAGGAGATGATGTTTCAGCTATGGCATATGCAATTTCAGTTGAGAAAAAACAACCAGCTGACGTTGCTAGAACATGGATGAAAAATAATAAATCTAAAGTTGATGGTTGGTTAGGACTTTAAGATAAGTTAAATTTTACCCGGCGACCTTATTCGTTGCCGGGTACATTTCTTTAAAAACTATTAAATTTTCGAACGGATCTGATGGACTCAGCTATTGAAATAAAAAATGTTTGGAAGATATTTGGTAATAATTCCAAAGAAGCGTTAAACGCTATTCAAAATGAACATATTTCAAAACAAGAAGCTTTAGAAAAATATAATTCAGTAATTGGCGTATCAGATGTTTCTTTTAACGTAAAAACAGGAGAAATTTTTTGTGTAATGGGTCTTTCTGGTAGCGGTAAATCTACTTTAGTTAGGCATATCAATAGATTATTAGAACCAACTTCAGGTCAAATTTTAATCGATAATGAAGATGTAATGAAGTTTGATTCAAAAAGTTTGCAAGATCTAAGGAATAAAAAGATAGGGATGGTTTTCCAAAACTTTGCGTTAATGCCTCATAGATCTGTATTAGATAATATAGCAATGCCACTTGAAATAAGAGGCATCAGTAAAAATGATAGATTGGATGCTGCTAACAAGATTTTAGATATTGTAGAGCTTCAAGGCTGGGGAAATAAATTTGCTCACGAACTTTCAGGTGGAATGCAACAAAGAGTTGGATTAGCAAGAGCTTTAGCGGCAGATCCTGATGTTTTATTAATGGATGAACCATTTAGTGCATTAGATCCATTAATTAGAAGACAGCTTCAAGCAGAATTTATCAAACTTTCAAAACAAATGAAAAAGACCACAGTGTTTATAACTCACGACTTAGATGAAGCAGTAAGAGTAGGCCACAGAATTGCAATCATGAGAGATGGAAAAGTTATTCAAATAGGAACGCCAGAAGAAATAGTTATGAAACCAGCAGATAGTTATGTAGCAGACTTTGTTAAGGGAATTTCTAGATTAAAAATTGTTCAAGCTAAATCTATTATGCAGCCTGTTGAAAAATTTGAAAAGGAATTTGGATCAAAAGGCAAAAACTTAGAAAGTGTTCATGAAAATGATTTATTAAACAAATTAATAGAAAAATCTTCAATTAAAGATGAGCCAATATTAGTAATTAATAATGAAAAAAAAAATATTGGTGTGATTACACAGGCAGATTTACTTAAAGCAGTTGTAGAGGGCAGTGATGGAGAATAAAGCAATTATAAATCCATCTAGAGATGAATTAATTACTGACTTTGTAAAAAGTAATCCAGATTATTATATTAAAGAGTTTAAAAAAATTGGTAGTAAACCTACTTACTCTTTTTCATTTAATTTATTTGCATTTATACTTGGACCAATTTGGTTTGGAATGCGTAATGTTTGGAATTGGACTTTAGCTTTTTTAATTATTGAAACTTTTTCTGTAGTACAAATCATCAGAGGTTTATTTGGTAATATTACTGCAGATGCCATTGCTAAAGTTGAACAAGTTAAAGGTACAATAGCTTTTAGAAATAAACAATTAGAAGCAGCGATAGAAAATAATCCAGATAAAATCGATGTGTTTAAAAGAAACATAAAATCTTTAGAGGATGCAATGCAGGGTTATCTAGATGAAATTACAAGAGTAGAAGCTTCTGCTATTTGGATTGCTATATTTGGTTTTATTTTATTGATAGCAGTAAAGATTGTTCAAGGTATTTTAGCGAATTCAATTTTAGAAAAGAAATATTCTGAATGGTTATCTGATAAATCTATTCATCCTGGTATGCAGATGAAAAATTACATCTACAGTAGTATTTTTACCTGTGTTATAATGATCTTTACTGTTATTCATTATAGTTTTCCAGGCTTACTTCAGGTGATGGACACATTCCCAACTCATCCAGAAATAAGATTATTTTCAATTAAATGGATAGAGATTATTTTTGATTATGCTGTTGTTAAAGGAGATGTGATTTTTACTGCTATAACAATTGGAATTAGGTCAGTATTAGATTTCCTAGAACTATTGTTTGTTAAAACTCCTTGGATTGTAATTATAACTGCAATTGTAACTTTAACAGGCTTATCAGCAGGCCCAAGAGCTGCAATTTATTCAGCAGGATTTTTGGGTTATATGGGTTTTTTAGGTTTTTGGGTAAAAGCAATGACGACACTTGCTTTATTAGGAACAGCTGCAATTTTAAGTATAGCAATAGGTATTCCGCTTGGAATTTTCTGTGCAAGACGACAAAGATTTTATTCATTAATTAGACCGATAATGGATTTCATGCAAACAATGCCAGCCTTTGTATTTATGATTCCGGTAATAGCTTTTTTTGGAACTGGAAAGGTTGCAGCAGTAATCATTACAATGATTTTTGGTGGCACACCTGTTGTAAGACTTACTGTTTTAGGATTACGTGGAGTACCAGAAACAATTCGAGAAGCAGCCATCGCATACGGTGCAACTAAATGGTATTTACTAAGAAAAGTAGATTTACCATTAGCTACTCCTTCAATTCTAGCAGGTGTGAACCAAACAGTAATGTTAAGTTTAGCCATGGTAGTTGTAGCATCTCTAATTGGCGCTAAAGGTTTAGGTCAAGATGTTCTTGAAGCATTACAATATGCCAATGTTGGACAAGGTATACTTGCGGGTATAGCTATTTTATTTGTTGCATTAATACTTGATAGGGTTGTTCAGGGTAAAAAAAGAGTTTAATAAAACTTAATGGATTATTTAATATTAGGTTTTTTAACTGGATTAAGTTTAATTTTAGCAATAGGTGCTCAAAATATATTTGTCATAGAGCAAGGTTTAAAAAAACAATATATATTTATTGTTTGTTTAATATGTTCAATTTCAGATTTTTTATTAATTTTTTTAGGAATTTTTTTATTTCAATATCTAAATAATTATTTCACACCAACAGTTGAGTTAATTTTTAATATTTTACTCTTAATATTCTTATTACATTTTATCTGGGGAAAAATTAAAACTAAGGTTTCAGAGACTTCATTTAATATAGACAATAAAACTAATAATTTACCTAGTATTTTAGTTAAAACTTTAGGTTTTACTTTTCTAAATCCCCATGTTTATTCAGACACTGTATTTTTCTTAGGAAACTTTTCCAAAAGCTTTAGTCAAGTGGATAAGTATTACTTTGGTGCCGGGGCAGCCATTTCTTCATTTCTATTTTTTTTTATACTAGGGTATCTTTCAAAATATTTTTCTAAATATCTCAAGAGTGTAAAAGTATGGAAAAGAATAAATTATTTAATTATTCTTTTCATGTCTATTTTAGCTTTAACAGTAATAATGGAAATTATCCAAGTTTAGCTAGAATAACCGTACTTTTTAAGTCTAACATCACCTGTTCTTGCGTGTGCTTCCATTCCTTCGTATCTAGAAATTCTTGCAGCAGCAGCACCAACTAATTCAGTAGACTCTTTAGTCATTCTTTGGAAACTTAAAGTTTTAACAAACTTACCAACAAATAATCCACCTGTGTATCTTCCCGCACCTTTAGTTGGAAGAATGTGGTTAGTTCCTGAACACTTATCTCCATAAGCAACAGTTGTTTCTTCACCAATAAATAAAGAACCATAGTTTGTAAGTCTTTTGTGAAACCACTCTAAATTTTCTGTCTGAATTTCTAAGTGTTCTGGAGCATACTCATCGCTAATAGTTGCCATTTCTTCATCGGTATCACAAAGAATAACTTCACCATAATCTCTCCAAGCAGCATCTGCATTTGTTCTTGGAACTTCTGGTAATTCTGCAATTAACTCTGGAACTCTTTTCATTACTTTTTCTGCAAGCTCTTTACTTGTTGTATATAACCAGCAAGGTGAGTTGTAACCATGTTCTGCTTGACCAACTAAATCTACAGCTACTATCTCAGGGTCAGCTTTAGCATCTGCAATAATTCCAATCTCAGTAGGACCTGCAAAAAGGTCAATACCTACTTTTCCAAATAAAATTCTTTTAGCTTCTGCTACAAATTGATTTCCAGGACCAACAATAATATCAGCTGCTGGATTATTAAATAAACCATTAGTCATTGCAGCAATTGCTGGGACACCACCTAAATTTAAAATTACATCAGCACCACATAGATCAGCTGTGTAAATAATTGTTGGATGAGCACCTACACCTTCTTTTGGAGGGCTACAGGCGATAACGTTTTTTACACCTGCAACTTTTGCTGTTGTTACACTCATAACAGCTGATGCAATGTGCGCATAACGACCACCTGGCACATAACAACCAGCAGTATTTACAGGTATTAGCTTTTGACCAGCAAACAATCCATCTGAAAGTTCAACCTCAAAGTCCTGACCATAATTTTTTAATTGTGCTTCAGCAAACTTTCTAACTCTTTCGTATGAAAACTGAACATCATCTTTTGTTTTTTGATCTAAAGTTTTTTTAATCTCTTCAATTCTTTCTTTAGAAACAATAATATCACCATCATACTTGTCAAATTTTTTTGTAAGGTCGATACAACCTTGTTCTTTAGTAGTTTCAATATTTTTTAATAAATCTTGAACAATTCCAGTTGTTTTAGTGTCATCTGTTGAAGATGTTTTGGGTGATTTTTTTAAATATGTTATAGCCATTATTTCCCTCTCTAATTTTGAAGCTTTATTTAAAACATTAATGTGGTTATTTCAACGAAGAATTAGTCTAAAGCAACAACAGCAGCAGCAATAGAGGCCAATCTAGCTTGTGCTTCATCAGATCTACTAGTAATTACTATTGGAACTTTTCCACCAACAACTACACCAGCTGCACAAGCACCCATAAAGTAAATCATCATTTTAACTAAACTATTTCCAGTCTCAACACTTGGAACTAACAATACATCTGCATCACCAGCTACAATATTTTTAACACCTTTTATAGCGGCAGATTTTTTTGAAATACTATTATCAAATGCTAAGGGACCAAAAACATCAGCATTTAAATTCTCTTCTTTTGCAAGTTTTGTAATCTCATCTGCATCGATAGAGCTTGGTACACTATCTAAAATTTCTTCTGTCGCTGATAGGACTGCAATTTTTGGTCTTTCAATTCCTATACGATTTGAAAAATCAATTACATTTCTTAAGATATGCATTTTTGTTTTTACATTAGGTAAAACATTTAAAGCACCATCAGTAATTATAAGTGGCTTGTCATCTTTAGTATTTGTCATATGCCATATATGGCTAAGTCTGGTTTTACCAAGTAAATTGTAATCTCTTTTTAAAACTTCTTTCATTAAAATATCTGTATGAATATGACCCTTAACAATAATTTTTACTTTATCTTGGCTAGCAAGTTTTGCAGCTATTGCTGCAGTATTATTTTCTACAGGTTCATGAATAATTTCATATGATGAGATGTCCCATTTTAAATCTTCAGCACATTTAAGGATTTCTTTTTTATCTCCTATAAAGATAGGTGTTATTAAATTTTCATTAACTGCATCTTGAACAGATAGCATGGGTAGTGGAAGACCAGCATTAACAATTGCAGCATTAACACCTTTTTTCTTATGTGCATGGTCAAGAAGGTTATTAGGACAAACAATTTCTTTATTTGAAAGCATGAGGTATATTTAGTCTGAATTTTCAAAAAGTATATACTGTAAATTGATAATGATTAAGCCTTTTAAACTAAATATTCCCGATAAAGCACTTCAAGAAATTTATACGAAGGTAAAAAATTACCCATGGCATGAAATGCCAGACGATGGTGGCTGGAAATACGGAAGTAACCTTGAGTATATGAAAGAGATTTCAAGTTATTGGATCAAAGATTTTGATTGGAGAAAACACGAAGCAGAAATAAACAAATTTTCAAATTTTACAACTGTTGTAGACGATATTGAAATGCATTTTATTCATGAAAAAGGTAGTGGCTCTAACCCAACTCCATTACTTCTTATGCATGGATGGCCTGGATCAGTTGTAGAGTTTTTACATATAATTGAAAAACTTGCACACCCAGAAAAATTTGGTGGAAACATTGAGGATGCATTTGATGTTATTGTTCCTTCTTTACCTGGCTTTGGATTTTCAGGTAGACCATCTAAGCCAATTGGTCCAAGAAAAATAGCTGAGATATTAAATAAACTAATGACAAAAAACCTTGTGTATAAAACTTATATGGCACAAGGTGGAGATTGGGGAGCAACTATTGCTAATTGGATTGGTTATGATCATTCAAAGTCATGTAAGGCAATTCATATTAATTGTTTAACAATGCGTCATGCTGATGGTCCACAATCAAAGCAAGAAGAAGAATGGCAAAAAAGGTTTGATAAAGATCAAATAATGCAGGATGGCTATAGAACTCAACAAGCAACAAAGCCACAAACGTTGAGTTACGGTATGATGGATAGCCCTGTTGGTATTGCAGCATGGATTATTGAAAAGATGTATTCTTGGTCTGATTTAAAAGATGGCGATATTGAAAGTGCTTACTCAAAGGATACTTTATTAGCAAATATTATGGTTTATGTAGTTACAAAAACTTTTAATACAGCTTCTTGGATTTATTATGGAAGAAGAGAAGAGGGCGGACGTTTTTTTCCTAAAGACTTTAAAAAAATAGAAATACCAACCGCTGCCGCAATTTTTCCAGCCGAAATGTCTGAATGGCCTCCAAAATCTTATGTTGATAGAATGTTTAATATTACACAATGGACTGAGATGCCAAGTGGTGGACATTTTGCAGCAATGGAAGAACCAGAGTTGCTAGTTAAAGATATTATAAAATTTGCTAAAACTATTCGTTAATTAAAAATTTGATCTTGGATCTTTTAGGGATTTAATTTTTTTAACCATACCTGTTAATTTTGCAGTAATAAAAACCACGTATACAAAAATAAATCCTAAAGCCATAGTTGATAGAACAGTATACACAGCTGTTAGATTTTCTAATTTAAACCAACTTTAAACGCCAGGGTTAGAATAATATAGAAAATTCCAAAAAATAAAAAAAACTATTTCATATATTATAATAATTTTAAATACAGGACGCATATTAGAAGCTTACTATAGTAGCTTTATTTCATTAAACTATTTAAATCTTCTAGTACATTCTTGGTAATTTTAATCTCTTTTTTAAGGTTATTCTTATATCTATTGAACTTATTTTGTCCTGGATAAAGAATTTCTTTAACACCCTTTATCTTAGGAAGTCTTTTTATAGTTTTAATATTATCTTTTATTCTCTTATTAAAAGAATTACCTACAAATAAATTAGGTTTTAAAACAAAAAATAAATGCCCAATATTTTGTGGACCACTAAAATCAGTAAATGGATCCTTAACTCTACCCGCATGATTACCACCCGTTAATACACCACTTAAAATATCAACCATCCAAGCTAATCCTGACCCTCTAAAACCAGCTATAGGTAATTGAACACCTTCTAATGCTTTTTTAGGATCTGTTGTTGGCTTGCCAAATTTATCTAAAGCAACACCTTCAGGAATTTTTGCTCTTTCTCTTGCGGCAACCCTAATTTTTCCTCTATTAATCATTGATATTGATGTATCTAGAATAAAAGGAACTTTAGATCCCGTAGGTGTTCCAAAGCAAATAGGATTTGTTCCAAATAAACTTTTTAATGCTCCATGAGGTGCAACAGCAGGAGGGGCGTTTGTAAACACCATGACCATCAAGCCTTTTTTAACTGCTTGCTCTGCGTAATAGCCAGACAAACCATAGTGACCGCTATTTTTAACCGCAACTAAACCAATCCCAGTTTTTTTAGCATTGTTTATTGCTGTTTTAATGGCAATATCAGCTGCAACAAAACCAATACTGTTGTTGCCATCAACGTGAGCAATCGATTGTGAAATTTTTTTAATTTTTATTTTGGCTTTTGGATTAATTACTTTTTTAGAAATACGATCACAATACATTTTAAGCCTAGATAAACCATGTGATGGAGCACCAACTAATTCAGCATTTATTAGAGCTTCAGCACAAATAGTGGCATGATCTTTAGTTAATCTATGAGAAATAAATATTTTTTTTATTAAGTTTTTTAAAGAATTTATTTTCATTTAATCAAGCCAATCTTTATATTTTATAATATTTTTTTGAATATAATCAGGCATAAATTTAATATCTAGCGTTATTAATTTTATCTCATTTTTGAACTTAAATGATGATGATTTAGCCTTATGATCATAGATTATAACTTTTCTTTTAACATAATCTTCTATGTCGTTTAATTTTATACCTGCAACCTTGTTTTGATGATGCTCTTCATCATTATTAAATTTTTCAAAAATTTGAGCTGCTTTTTTTATCTGTGTAAAATGCCAACCACCATCGCTAATAATCTTTACGTTATTATATTTTGTGTCAGAAAAAAAAGTGTCTAATCGATGAATAGCGTAGCTTTTATTTTTTATATTTCTTAACCAGTGAAAATCAATAAATTTTTTTTTTTTACAACCTTTGGTTCCGAACCATTCGTAACGATCACAAAATAAATTAAATTTATAATAAAAAAGTTTTTGTTTAAAAATTATAATTTCATTATTAACTTTTGATTTATCAAAATTATCTAAATTTGGAATTTCATCATTATCACTATAAAAAATCAAATCATCATCATTTGCTTCGTTTAAACCATCAATAATTTTATTTCTTTGATACTTAATTCTTTTTATTGAATTTGATCTGGCATCTTTTTCCTCTTCAATTTTTTTTCCATCTACAATTTTATAAATAAGATCTGTTGGCTCCTCTTCAATTTTTATATATATTATTTTTTCTTTATATTTTTCAAACTTTGAAAAATCAAAGTTAAATTTCTTTTTTATTCCACTATGTGAATACGCAGATTCTGTAATTACAAATTTATCAACAAACTTATCAAGAATATTAAATCTTAAATCTAAAATAAAATTTTCATCATAAAAAGTTGTGCAATCGAATATTTTCATTAACTATTATTACGATTAACCTTTACCATGCCATGGGATTGTTTTGGTAATTATCTTTCTTAAAGCAATATCAAATAAAAGACCAAGCATTCCCATTACAAAAATAGTTATCCAAATAACCTCATATTGAAAATATTTTTTAGCAACATTTTCAACAAATCCGATACCTGTCGTACCTGCTAAAAATTCTGCTGCAACTAAAGTTCCCCAGCACATACCAACAGCAACTCTAACGCCTGTTAAGATTTCAGGTAGGGAGTTTGGAAAAATTACGTATCTTAATATTTGCCATTTTGATGCGCCAAGTGAGTGAGACGCATGAATTTTAGATAGTTGAGTTCCAGAAGCCCCAGCTCTAGCTGAGATAATCATAATCGAAAAAGAAACCATAAATAATAAGAAAATTTTTCCCACATTGTCAATTCCAAACACAGTAATTACCAATGGAGCCCAAGCTAGCGGTGGCACAGGTCTATACAATTCAATTAATGGATCAAAGAATCCTTTAGCAAACCTATTTAAACCCATCAACAAACCAAGTGGTACACCAAATATTATTCCAAGCACTAGGCCTAAGAATACTCTTAGGAAAGAATCCCATATGTGACCCATAGGTACGGGTATTTTGAATAACTTGAATTCACCAGTAACAACATTAAAAACTTTACTTTTAAAATTTGGTTTTACAGTCCCGTCATTGCTATGAACTGGGTATTTACCAGGGATAATATCTGCAATCCAATCTGGTAAAATAAAGCCAACAACTTTACTAACATCCATCATTTCATACCAAATCAGTGGAATATTTTTAAATCCAATACTTGGTTTTAATAAAAGTGTAAATTTTTTCAAAGTATCTGATGGTTTGGGTAGCCATCTACCAGAACCTTGCTCTGAACAATTAGGACCACTTGAAATTATTGTTCCAGTAGGAAATAAAAATATATCAATTAATCTTAGACTTCCTTGTTCTTTTTTTTGAATAACATCAAATTCTAAAATTGCTTGTTGCATAGCATCAAGAGTTTTTGGAGGAAATATGCTCGCGTACTCAATTCTTCTTGCAATTTTAAGTACATCTTTTGCTAATATTGATGCCACCTCTTGTGTGTCATCTAGCTCTGATCTATATTTTTTTATTCCATCTTTGATTTCTTTCATCAAAGTTTTGTATTGTGAATTATGATTTCTTAATTTGAAAAAATCATCACTAATTAAAGTTAATTCTTTTGCTGCAGCATCAAACTTTAATCCTTTTTTAGTTTCAGGAATAGTTGGAATTTCTATTGTATTTTCTACAGCGGTTCCAGAAGATCCCCATCCACCTTGTATTTTTAAAGCTTCAATTCTTGTATTTTCTTCTTCAATACTTTTTATTGGTGGATAACTTAT
Organism: Candidatus Pelagibacter sp. Uisw_113; assembly: GCF_047717815.1. Classification (GTDB taxonomy): domain Bacteria; phylum Pseudomonadota; class Alphaproteobacteria; order Pelagibacterales; family Pelagibacteraceae; genus Pelagibacter. The sequence continues at coordinate 797,992 of NZ_CP159809.1, read as the reverse complement.
CTTTTGAAAATCTTCTGTTAACCAAGCTATTCTATTAGTTAGTTCACTAATTTTAATTTTTGTTTCATTTTCAAGAAGGTCCTCATTAGTTAACAATGGAATCGTTCTTTTAGTTTTTTTAATAAAACCTAAAAGCTTATCTTTATCTTGATTTCTTATCGCTGATGAATTTCTAATTTCATTAGCTAATTTTTCTATGTTTTTGTTTTCACTTCTAATAATGGATGTACTTTTAAATTCTCTTTCTTCAATTGGAAATAAATATTTTAATGAAAGCATTGAGTCATTTACTTTTGCGACTTGACAAAGTTCATTAGCAGACTGGGGATAAAAAGACTTTGCTAAATCCCATGAATAATAAAGCCATGCTATTAATAAAAAACTAGTTCCAACAATAATCCAATGAGCTCCACCTTTGGCTCTTTCAGGGTTCCCAAAAACAGCATCTATTTTTTCGGTCTTGGCTAATTTTAATCCATAAAGAATAGAACTTATAACGGCGAAGATAATTAAAAATGTTATAATCCCTGTTAGCATATTAAATATCTTTGCCCATGATCTCTTCTTCCATGTTCCAAATCATGGTTAGGATCTCTTCTCTTTTACTTCCAAAGTCTTTTGTCTTTTTTATTTCTCTTAAATCACCATCAATCCCCATTGTAGCAAAGGGCAGCTTATATTCTTTATGTATACGACCTGGTCTTGGTGCCATTACATATAACCTTTCACCAAGTAACAATGCTTCTTCAACTGAGTGGGTAATTAAAATAATTGTTTTTCCTGTTTCTTTCCAAATTTTTAAAACTAATGACTGCATCTTTTCTCTTGTTAGGGCATCTAGTGCTCCCAAAGGTTCATCCATCAAAATTAAATCTGGATCATTAATTAAACATCGTGCAAGAGCAACTCTTTGCTGCATACCCCCAGATAATTGATAAGTTGGTGTATCTCCAAAGCCTTGTAAACCAACTATATTTAACCATTCATCAACTTTTTTTGCTGTTTTAATTGGATCTTCTTTTTTCATTCTCAAACCAAAGTCCACATTTTCAGCAACTGTTAACCATTCAAATAAAGCACCTTGTTGAAAAACCATTCCTCTTTCAACTCCTGGACCATTAATTTCATTTCCGTTAAGAGTAATTACTCCTGAAGTTGGTCTAAGAAAGCCAGCAGTGATATTCAATAAAGTTGTTTTTCCACAACCAGAAGGACCAAGAACAGTTAAAAGTTCTCCTTTTTTAAGTGTAAAATTTACATCTTTTAATGCATGAACAGTTTCTCCCTTTGGAGTTTTAAAGATCATGTTTAGATTTTGAGAAATTAAATCACTCATAGAAATAAATTTATATTAAATCTTATTTAAAAAAATAGGCACCAATTTAATAAATTGGCGCCTATCTAATTTTATCTTACTCTCTAAATTATAGAGGTAAAAAGCTTGTATCTACTGCTCCGTTAGGAGTACCCATTCCTTTTAAGAAACCATCAAGAGTTCCACCTGATTCCATAGATTTTTTAGTATCTGCAGCATTCAAGAATACAAATCCACCTAAAGTTTCCTTCATATCTCCAAGTTTCATTTCAGCATCTTTTGCAATTACATTCATATCACTTTTACCAGCTGCGTATCTAGCATTAGCTTCATGAGTTACTTCTATGAAAGTTCTCAACATTCCTGGATTTTCTTTCATAAATTTATCAGTAACAGATGTAATATCGATACCTTTGATACCTGCATCTCGAGCTGCTTGAACTGTTAACAATCTTGTACCAACAGTTAAAGCTGCTTTAATAGAGTTACCACCAAATAAACAAGCCATTGAAACGTCACCAGAAACTAGTGCAGCAGCACCTTCTTCAGGGTCCATTTGAATAACAGTCATTTTGCTTTTATCAGCACCAACAACTTTCATACTTTCATCAAAAACATACTCAGCCATAGTTCCTAGAGGAACTGCAACTTTTTTGCCTTCTAACTCAGAACCGTTCGCTGATGTAATACCAGAAGCTTTAGATGTAACACAAGTTGTACCACCCATTCCGTATTCCATAGCAACGTCTACAAGTTTCAAAGGTGCTTTAGATTTAACAGCATTAATAAATGGCACTAGACCTTGTGAGTAAGAGATGTCTATATCTCCTGCTAACATAGCGTCAGTCATTGCACCACCATTTGAAAAGTTAGTCCATTTAACCGGAACACCTAGTGCTTTATCAAACATCTTTTTAACTTTATCTTCTTGATTTGGAGTAGGCCATTCTAAAAAGAATGCAACTCTAACTTCTTTAGCAGCTGCATTTGCAACTGACATAGATAGGTTAAGAGCAACTACTGTACCAAGAATAAAACTAATTATTTTTTTCATTATTATTCCCTCTGTTATTAATTTAATTAAATTATTTGCATTTAAATTGAATTTTGAAAGGATGTAAAACAAATTGTTATTGTTTTGCAATCACAAGTTGTGAAAAATTATAAGCTTTAAAAAAAAATAATTCTAGAAAACCTTTTGATTTAGTCTAATAGTTAAGAATAAAATTATAACACTACATACATAAAGAGAGAATATTTATGAGCTCAGAAAACAGAACTTCAGTACCTAATTCATTAAATGAACATTGGATGCCGTTTACATCTAATAAAGATTTTAAAGCAAACCCTAGATTAATCACAGAAGCTAAAGGTGTTTACTTAAAAACTCACCATGGAAAAACACAAATAGATGCGAGCTCAGGTTTATTTTGTAATCCACTAGGTCATGGAAGAAGAGAAATTACAGAAGCTGTTACAAAACAATTAGAAACATTGGATTACGCTCAGCCTTTTCAGCAAGGTTTTGGTGGTTCGTTTGAACTAGCTACAAAAATTTCAAAACACACACCTGGTGATTTAAATAAAATGTTTTTTACAATTTGTGGATCTACAGCTGTAGAGACTGCAATTAAAATTGCTGTAGCTTATCACAGAGCAAAAGGGCACGCAGAAAGATTTAGATTTGTTGGACGTGAACGTGGTTATCATGGAATGAACATTGGCTGTATTTCAGTTGGCGGAATGGTGAATAATATTAAAACGTTTGCAAGTGTTTTAATGCCAGGTGTCCAACACATTAGACATACACATTTGCCAGAACATAAATTTGTAAGTGGTCAACCAGAAACTGGTGACTATTTAGCAAATGACTTAGAAACTATTTGTCAAAATTTTGGTGGTGAAAATATTGCTGCTTGTATTGTTGAACCCATTGCTGGATCAACTGGAACATTAGTTCCACCAAAAGGATATTTACAAAAACTGAGAGAAATCTGTGACAAACATGGAATACTTTTAATTTTTGATGAAGTAATTACAGGATGGGGCAGAACAGGTTCTAAATTTGGTGCAGATGAATTTGGTGTAACTCCAGACATTATGACAATGGCTAAAGCTACAACAAACGGTGTAGTGCCAATGGGTGTTGTTGCATGTAACGATTATATTTATGATGCAGTAATGGATGCTTCACCAACAGGTGCGGTTGAATTATTTCATGGTTACACTTATTCAGGAATTCCAGTTGCAGTAGCAGCTGCTCTTGCAGTGCAAGAAATTTTTGAAAAAGATGACATTTTTAATAGAGCAAAAAATTTAGCTCCTTATTTCCAAAAAGGATTATTCTCTCTTCAAGATCTAGAGTCTGTGGATAATATTAGAGGATATGGAATGATGGGTGGAATAGACATGAAGCTAAACACTAAACCAGGCAAAGCTGGATTTGAATGTTTTAAAGCATGTTATGAAGCTGGTGTTAACTTTAAAGCCACAGGAGATTGTTTAATTATAGCTCCTCAATTCATCTGTGAAGAAAAACATATTGATGAGATTATTGAAAAGTTAAGAACCGGTATTACCAACTATCAAAAAAATCAAAAAAACTAAAAACTTTACAAAATTAAAGCGTTGAAAAGGGAGAAAATGTTATGAAAATTGGCGTACCTAAAGAAATCAAACTACAAGAACATCGTATTGGATTAACTCCTGATAGTGTTAAAACCTTAATATCAGAAGGTCATGAGGTTTTAGTTGAGAATAATGGTGGATTTGAAGCTGGTTTTGAAAACGAACAATATACAAGCGTTGGTGCTAAAATCATTGATAAAGCTGAAGATATTTTTAATGATACGGATATTATTGTAAAAGTAAAAGAACCTCAATCAGGTGAAGTTAAGATGATTAGAGAAAATCAGATTGTCTACACTTATTTACACTTAGCAGCAGCTAAAGAATTAACTGAGGGACTAATTAAATCTAAAGGTGTTTGTATAGCTTATGAAACAGTCACTGATGATAATGGACGATTGCCATTACTTGCACCAATGAGTGCAGTTGCTGGTCGTATGTCAGTTCAGGCAGGTGCACATTGCTTAGAAAAAAATCAAAACGGTAGAGGTCTTTTATTGGGTGGTGCTCCTGGCGTTGAAGGAGGAACTGTTGTAATTTTAGGTGGTGGTGTTGTTGGAGAAAATGCTGCAGTGATAGCAACGGGAATGAGAGCTAAAGTTCATATCGTTGATAAATCAGAAGCAAGACTAAAACAGCTTGTTGAAATGTTTGGTGATAAAATTATTCCAGAACAAAGTGATAAAATTGATTTAAATAAATTAGTTGCAGAAGCTGATCTTTTAATTGGAGGCGTTTTAATTCCAGGCGCTGAAGCTCCAAAATTAGTTACTAAACCAATGTTAAAATTAATGAAAAGAGGATCTGTAATTGTTGATGTTGCAATTGATCAAGGTGGTTGTGTTGAAACAAGCAAACCAACAACTCATGGTGATCCAACTTATATAGTAGACGATGTTGTTCATTACTGTGTAGCTAATATGCCAGGTGGAGTTCCTAGAACTTCAACTATAGCATTAAATAATGCAACACTTCCTCATTTAGTTAAACTTGCAAATAAGGGTTATGAAAAAGCATTAAGTGAAGACAAACACTTATTAGCAGGACTTAATGTTCATAAAGGAATGGTAACTTACAAAGCGGTTGCCGATGTCTTTGGGCATGAATTTGTTGCACCAGAGAAAGCAATAACAAGCTAAGATTATTTTATGGATAAAAAATTCCCTACCAACGCAAAAGTTGTTGTGATTGGAGGGGGTATTGCTGGTTGCTCAGTTGCTTACCATCTTGCAAAATATGGGTGGAAAGACACTGTATTACTGGAAAGAGATCAACTTACATCTGGAACCACTTGGCATGCAGCTGGCCTTGTTGGTCAATTAGGTGCGTCTTCTACAATTACACGTCTTAGAAAGTATTCATTAAATCTTTATAAAGAATTAGAAAAAAAAACTGGCTTATCAACTGGTCTAAAACAAAACGGAGCAATTACAGTTGCAAGTACACCTGAAAGATTACAAGAATTATTAAGACAAGCAACAGCAGCAAAATTATTTGATGTTAATGCTGAATCAGTTAACAAAAAAAGAATTAAAGAGTTGTATCCCGTAATAAATGATGAAGATATTTTAGGGGGAGTTTATATGCCAGAAGATGGTCAAGCTGACCCTATAGGGGTTACCAATGTATTAGCTAAAGCTGCGAAAATGGAAGGGGCTCAGATATTTGAGAAAACCCCTGTTGAAAAAATATTAGTTAAAGACAAAAAAATTGTTGGTGTTCAAACTAAATTTGGCAAAATCGACTGTGAATATGTTGTAATTGCAACTGGGATGTGGTCAAGACAAATTGGAGAAAATATTGGTGTAAGTATTCCATTATATCCGAATGAACACTTTTATATAATCACAGAGCCATTAGATAAATTACCTAAAAATCTACCTGTTCTAAGAGACTATAATTCATGTCTTTATCTAAAAGAAGATGCTGGAAAAATGCTAGTTGGAATATTCGAACCTAATGCAAAACCAGCCTTTAGAGATAAGGGTGTTGTTCCTGAAGACTTTTCTTTTGGTGAATTTCCAGATGATTTTGATCATTTTGAGCCTTATTTAGAAAAATCATTTCAAAGATTACCCATGTTAGAAACTGCTGGAATTAGAAAATTTTTCTCAGGGCCTGAATCTTTTACACCAGACACTCAATATCTTTTAGGAGAAACTCCTGAAGTTAATAATCTTTTTACATGTTGTGGATTTAATAGTATTGGCATTGCAAGCTCTGGTGGAGCTGGAAGAGTTACTGCTGAATGGATGATTAATGGATATATGAATGAAGATTTATTTTCACTTGATATTAAAAGATTTCAAAAATTTCATTCAAATAAAAAATTTATTATGGAAAGGGTAACAGAAACTCTTGGTGATTTATACGGAATGCACTGGCCTTATAAACAGCATAACACATCAAGAAATCAAAGATTGTTACCCTATCACGAAGAATTAAAAAAAGAGGGCGCATGTTTTGGTGTGTCGGGTGAATACGAAAGACCCATGTGGTACACAATTAATAATGAAAAAGCAGAATACAAATATAGTTTTGATTATCAGAATTGGTATCCTTCAGTTGAATTTGAAACAAAAAATACAATTGCGAATGTTGGTTTGTACGAATTATCTCCCTTTTCAAAATATGAAATAAAAGGAGAGCAGGCACACAGTGAATTACAAAGAATATGCACAGCTAATATTAAAAATGAAATAGGTAGATCAACTTACACACAGATGTTGAATGAGGCAGGGGGAATTGAAACAGACTTATCTGTTATTTGTATTGAGAAAAATCATTTTAGAATAATAAGTTCAGCTGCAACAAGAACTCATGATAAAGCACATATTATAAAACATTTATCATTTAATTTAGAGTTTAAAGATATTACTGATGATCTTGTTTGCATAGGAATTTTTGGACCAAAAAGTAGAAATTTAATCTCAAAAATTTCAAATGAAGATTTTAGTAATGAAACATTTAAATTTGGTTATGGAAAACTTGTAACTCTGGATTCAAAAAAAGTTTGGGCCCAAAGATTATCTTATGTGGGTGAACTAGGATTTGAACTTTATATAGAGAACAAAGATGCTAGAGAAATTTATCAATTAATTGTTGATGAGGGAAAAAATCATAATTTATCTCATTGTGGGTCACATGCAATGGACACAATGAGAATGGAAAGTGGATTTTTACACTGGGGTCATGATATTTCTCCTGAAGAAAATCAATATGAGGCAGGATTAAATTTTGCAATTAGTTATAAAAAAGAAATCAATTTTATTGGCAAAGAAAGCTTATTAAAAATAAAAGATAAAAAACAAGATAGGAGATTTATTATGCTGTCACTTAAAGACAGTAAGCCAGGCACACCTCTATTATTACATGAAGAACCAATTTATTTAGAAGATACAATTATTGGTAGAACAACTTCAGGAAATTATTCCTTTAATTATCAAAAAAATCTTTCGTTTGGATATGTTACGTCAAAATACACAAATAAAGAATTAGGAAAAATGAATCTATATATAGAGGTAGCAAAAAAAAAATACCCAGTAATGGTAGAGATTAATTCATTAAAGGATAGAAAAAATAGATTGTTGTAAAACAAGTTGCCCATATAAAAGATTGGTGATTAGGTTACGGTATGTACAAAATAACTCTTTATAAAAATAAATTATTTCACGAAGAGCAAGATCAAAAAAAATCTCAAAGTACTTTCTATAGAAATACAAATAGAACAAAATCTGTTGATATAAATATTTTATTAAACAGGGTAAAGTTAGAAAAGAAAAATAAAATTAAAAAACAAATAATCTTTTTTTGCTCTACATTATTTTTACTACTCTTATTTGGAACCTTCATTGTAGTTTTTAAATAATTACTACCCTATTAGAAGCTAAATCTAAGTTATAAATTGCTCAATATTATTAAATTACAGAAATTTTTTTTTAAAATTAATTAGATTTAATTTTGAATAAAAGTAAATATAAGACATTAAATGTCAAAAATTAATATTATATATCTTTTACCTGAGATGAAAGGTGCTTCTGGTGGTGCAAAAGTTATATATAATCACTCACTTATTTTAAATACGCTAAATAAGAGAACAGAGTCTTGCGTAGTACATTTAAAAAAAAAATTATCTTACAAGTTTGAATTATCTTTAGCAAAAAAAATTAAATTTTTGAATAAAAAAATAGGAGGCTGGGATGGGAGAAAGATGAAAGTTAGTAACAATTTTTTGCCAGATAATAATTGGTACAATGATAAAATTAAAATAATAAAAAATTTAAAGTTTAACAATGATAAAGATTTTATAATAATTCCTGAAATTTTTGCTCATTTTGCAGAAGAATTAGAATTTAAAAAAAAGGGAATTAAATATGGAATTTTTGTTCAGGGATCATTTCATATGGGTTCCTCAGAAAATTTTAATAAAATTAAATCTTCGTATGAGAATGCAAATCTTATTATATCCACCTCATCATATAGTCTAAATTTTATTAAAAGTCTTTTTCCCAAATGTAAAAAGAATATCTTAAAGGTTAATTTATCTGTTAACACCATAATAAATAAAAATTTGAAAAAAAATTATATTACTTGTATGCCAAGAAAACTTCCTTCCCATTTTTTTTTATTACAGTTTTATCTGCAAAATAAAATACCAAATAACTGGAAAATCGACATAATAGATAATGTCAGTAAAAAAGAATTACTTAATAAATTAAAAAGATCAAAATTATTTTTATCATTTTCGCACTTTGAAGGCTTTGGTTTGCCCCCACTTGAAGCTGCTCTAACTGGCAATAAGGTTATTGGGTATATTGGTGGTGGTGGAAAAGAATACTGGAAAAAACCAATTTTTAATGAGATTGAGTATGGAGAAATAAGCAAGTTCGGTAATACAATTTTAAAAGAAATTGATACATATGATAATAATTGGATAAAAAAAACAGAAGCTACAAGGAATCATTTAGCAAAAAAATATTCTATAATATCTGAAAGAAAATCATTAATTGATCTATCAAATAAAATTATCAAACTTTTTAAATAAAGGTTACAATTTAAATAATGCTATCTGACAAAATTAAAGATCATCTAAATGAATACATAAGCCAAGAGGTCTATGTTCAAGTAGCCATTTCTAAGGGTAAAAATAAAATCTCAACTAATGCTGCAATCAGTAAGTACTTTGAAAGTAATCATTTTACAGGGTTAGCTGAAGGAAAACCTTACAATACTTTTTTAGACGATCTTAAAGAAAAGTGTTTAGGAAAATTAGTAAACTCTCCAATGAAAGATAGCAAAACAGATGACGAGATCATTATTGAACTTCAAAGAAAACTTAACAATTTAAAAATTGAAGAATTAAACAATACCTACTGGGAAGTTGAGACGGGAGAGTATTTAAGTGGAACAGATATTAAAGAAATTGAAATTGAGAGAGATACTTTAATCAAATTTTTAACTTCAAAAAATGAAGCACATGACACGGTAAGTACTCTTTGCAAAAATTATGAAAAACTTTGCAGGGAAAAGTATCCTGAAGCCCCATTACCATTAGAAATTTTAAGTAACTAAAAATTTAGACAAAACTTTCCCAAAAATTTCTTTCAAGGATAGTCGATTTTTTAAAGTTTCTTTTAAGTTTATTTAATTTTCTATTCTTATTATTTTTTAAGAGGATATCTAAATACTCAATATTATCTTTAGCTACTCGTTGGTATTTTTTTGATGAATACATTTTAATCCAAGAACTATATTTACTTTTTTTCCAATTTTTATTTTTAGAAAGATTAAATCCAATCTCACCATAGCCAATAATACATACTGATAGGCATGAGAACATATCAAGATTGTCACCATTTTTACCTACTCCTAGTACATAATCAGTATAAGCACTATTAGCTTTATCGACCTTGATGTTATTAAGAGACATAAGGGATATATTCCACTTTTTACAATAATTGATGTGGAGTTTGATTTCATGATCAATTCCCTTAATAAAATTTACTGATCTATTAATTTCTTCAAAGTTATTAGACTTATAAACACTAAGAGCTAAAATTTTAAGAAATTGCTGCAAGAAAACATAATCTTGAACTAAATAATTTTTAAAATTTTCATCGGGCAGTTTGTTACTTACTAAATCGGATAAAAATTTATGATTAGTGTATTCAGACCATTCCTTCTTACAGCTACTCTTTAATTTATAAAAAAAAGTTTTTTTATTATTATAAATATTCACTATTCCTTAATTGAAGTTTTAATCTTGGAAAAGTTAAAGTTACCATTCTTTTTAAAAAGCATCACTGTAATCATTGGTGTAAATGTCGCTAAAATAAATGACCAAAATAATAATGCTGTAGATATCCAAATAGGAAATACTTCAGTTGGAAACAATCCACCAATTAAAATACTTTTATCAAAAGTTTGGTTAGGAAATAAAAGCAATCCAGATATCAGTCCAATTATAACTGAAATTAAAGAAAGTTTTTCATCAATATCACCCTTGAACATTCCATAAAAAATAGGAAATACCGCAGCACAACATAACAAATCAGCAAATAAAAACATAAATAAGACGCTATAACCCTTAGATGCGATCAAAAAAACAATTACTGATAAACCACATATTAAATATTTAGAAAGCGTAAGATAACTATTCTTATTTTTTAAATTTATAAACTTATTTCCTTCAATAGTAATAGTGCTTGAAAGCGCATTAATAAGTGTATCCATACTACTAATCACTAAGGCTAAAACTAAAATTAATATTGAAATAGTTAACAAAGAATTAATTCCAGTAAATGGCTTTAATAAAAGAGTAAAGAATAAAGTACTAGGGTCTACTGCTTTATCAACTGACACCGCAAGAATTCCAAAGAAACCTAAAACAAGCATAAATGGAATTACAATAAAGAAGGCAGACATAAATCCTTTTCTTAAATCATCTGAACTTTTTGCCGCAAATACTCTCTGCCAAACACCTTGATCAAATAAGTTGGTTGCAAAAACAGCAATGAAGAAAGTTAAGCCAGCAGTATATCCATAAAAATATTTACCACTCATTAAAGTACCAGCTTTCTCATTAATTAAATCCATAGAAAAAGTATTATTTCCAGAATTAAAGATATGGTTGATAGCAAATATTAATAAAATCATAATTATAATAAATTGAATTTTATCTGTAAAAATTGAAGCTCTAAGCCCCCCGTAAAGAGTGTAAGATAAAGTAGCTACAATTATTACAAGAGAGGTTTGCCAAAGAGGAAACCCTGACATTAAGTTAACAACTTTTGCAATCGCTGTAACTTCAGCTGCAAAATAAACAAACATGTACATTATTGTTAATAATAAAACTAAACGAAACATAGCTTTACCAAATCTAATTAGAACAAATTGAGTAAGAGTATTACCATTAGGCATAATTTTTCTCATTCGTTGACCGATTGTAATAAAAGCTAAGAAGGGTAGAGCCTGACCTAAGCCATAACCAATTATAGCACCTAAACCACCCCAAGTAGCAGCTTCTGATGGACCAATTAAAATCCACACACCAAAACATGATGCAACTAAGGATGCAGTTAAGGATCTTTTACCAATTGATCTGTCTGCATTTAAATACGAGTTAATTGAAAGTTTACCTCTTGAATAAACTATTCCAATAGTAGCAAAAGCTAATGAAGTTAAAAGTAAGGTAATTATAGTAGTTGATTGATCTAAATATATTGTGTTCATTTTTTCCCTTCGTTGTGATTATACAACAGGTTCTTTGGGTATATTCTCAGCTTTTTACAGCACCCCAGAAACTGATATTCTTAAAAAAAAGAATATAAAAGTTAATTAAAGAAATAATTAAATTAAGTCAAATTTTAACCCCAAGATATGAACACTGGGTAATGAAATAATGTATTAAATTAGTAGGTTTATTGAATTAATTTCATTAATAACTATATACACCTTAATAAATGTCTGAGATTCAAATATCCATTAATAACTTATCGAAAGTTTATGATAATGGTTTTAAAGCCCTTAACGATGTTAATCTTAAAGTAAAACAAGGTGAAATCCTTGCAATGCTTGGACCTAATGGTGCGGGAAAAACAAGTTTAATCAGTATTATTTGTGGAATTGTTAAACCTTCTTCAGGAATTGTTACAATTGATAATTTTGATATTATAAAAGATTATAGAGAGACGAGATCAAGAATAGGGCTTGTTCCTCAAGAATTAAACTTAGAATCTTTTGAAACTGTTTTTGATACAGTGTCTTATTCCAGAGGATTGTATGGAAAGCCACCTAAACCAGAACATATTGAGAAAATTCTAAAAGATTTAAGTTTGTGGGATAAAAAAGATCAAAGACTGAGACAATTGTCAGGTGGAATGAAGAGAAGAGTTTTAATTGCAAAAGCTTTGTCTCATGAACCTAAAATACTATTCCTTGATGAGCCAACAGCAGGTGTTGATGTTGAACTTAGAAGAGACATGTGGATGGTTGTTGAGGAGTTAAGAAAAACAGGGGTCACAATTATCTTAACTACCCATTATATTGAAGAGGCAGAAGCTATTGCTGACCGTGTAGCTGTAATTAATCAAGGAGAAATTATTATTGTTGAAGATAAAAAAGAATTAATTAAAAAAATGGGTCATAAAAAACTAACCATTGAATTACAAAAAAAAATTAAAGAAATTCCTGATGATTTACTTAAATATAGCCTTGAAATAGGCGATGAACACATGTCTTTAATTTATACTTATAATGTTCAAGCTGAAAAAACTGGTATTACAGATTTATTACAAGACTTAAAAGATACTGGCTTAAAGTTAAAAGATTTAAAAACAGAACAAAGTACTTTGGAGAAGATATTTGTTGATTTAGTAAAGGAGAATAATGAAATTTAATTATTACGGGTTTAGAGCTATTTATGTTCATGAGATGAATAGATTTATAAGAACTGTTGGTCAATCTATTCTTTCACCAGTAATATCCACCTCATTATATTTTGTAGTGTTCGGTTCAGTTATTGGAGGTTATATTGAAAAAATTGATGGTGTTAGTTATGGATCATTCATTGTACCAGGTTTATTAATGCTAACTTTGTTAACTCAATCAATAAGTAACACTTCGTTTGGAATATTTTTTCCAAAATTTAATGGAACTATTAACGAGATTTTAGCAGCACCTATATCAACGCTTGAAACGGTTCTAGCTTTTGTTGGGGCAGGAGCTACTAAAACATTAATTGTTGGTGCTGTAATTTATGCAACTGCTTCTTTTTTTGCAGATGTGACAGTTAAATATCCATTGTTAATGATATTTTTATTAGTTTTAGTTTCTTTTACATTCGCTTTATTTGGATTTTTAATTGGAGTTGTTAGTAAAAACTTTGAGCAGATGTCGATCATTCCATCATTAGTTATTACACCCATGGTATTCTTAGGTGGAAGTTTATACTCTCTTGATATGTTGCCACCATTTTGGCAAACAATTTCTTACTTTAATCCAGTGGTTTATTTAATTGATGGCTTAAGATTTTCTTTCTACGGTGTATCTGATTTTGATATTTGGATAAGTATAAGCTCAATGGTATTTTTTTTAGTGATTTGTGTAATCTTAGTCACAATGTTACTTAAAAAAGGCTATAATATTAAAAGCTAGAAATTAGAATAATAAATAGTATTATTAAAATATAATCATGTTGTCTTATATATTACCCTTCATAGTTTTAATTGTTATCGTGGTGTTTATTCATGAATATGGGCATTATTATTTTGCTAAACGCTTTGGTGTAGGGGTTACTGATTTTTCAATCGGTTTTGGTAAAGAAATGTTTGGTTGGAATGATAAATCAGGCACTAGATGGAAGGTTTGTGTCATACCACTTGGGGGATACGTTAAGTTTTTTGGTGATAGAAACGTTTATAGCCAAGCTGATAATGAAAAAATTATAAAAGAATATAGTAAAGAAGACCAAGATAAATTGTTTGTACTAAAACCTTTATATCAAAGAGCTTTAATTGTATTTGGTGGCCCTTTAGCTAACTTTTTATTAGCAATTCTAATATTTTTCTCAGTTTATACCTTTGCTGGAAAAGACTTTACACCAGCTGTAATCAACGAAGTTCAAAAAGATAGTCCTGCAATGGTAGCCGGTCTTAAAGATAACGATATTGTGGTCTCAATTGATGGCAATGAAGTTAAAAGCATCATGGAAGTTTCAAAGTATATCATGATGTCTACTGATGAATTCATCAATTTTACAGTAAATAGATATGATCAAGATTTAACTTTTAGAGTAAAACCTAACATTGTTGATGGGGAGGATAACCTTGGTAATAAAATCAGTAAACGAATGGTAGGTATTAAACTTGGAGCCTATAACAATGAAGTAAACCACATTAAACTTGGTCCAGCTAAAGCATTGTTTTATGCAGTTAATGAGGTTTATTATGTGAGCACTTCTTCTCTTAAGTATATTGGAAGTATGATTACTGGAAATGGTGATACTTCGCAGTTAGGTGGTCCAATTCGAATAGCAAAAATAAGTGGACAAGTTGCAGAATTTGGAATTTTACCATTTATAAGCCTTATGGCTTACATTTCTATTAGCTTAGGGTTGATAAATTTGTTCCCAATTCCAATGTTAGATGGTGGACACTTAATGTTTTATGGAATTGAAAAGGTATTAGGGCGTCCTTTATCACAAAAAACTCAAGAAGGTTTTTTTCGAATCGGATTGTTTTTATTGTTATCATTAATGTTTTTTACAACATTTAATGACTTAAAAGACGTTGGTTTATTTAAGTTTTTTAATAATTATATTTCTTAAATAACCTTTTAAAATCAACATTAATTTAACAAATCACAATATATTGGGGTTTTTATTTTAAGGGGCACTAATAAAAAGCTTGATTTATGGGCTTTAATGTAAATTATGTGAAAATAACCAAAAAACTGGAGCTAAATATATGAACAAAAAACAATTAATAGCACAACTTTCAGGTTCTCTAAACCTAAGTAAAGCTGATGCTGAGCGTACTTTCGATACAATTACAAATACTATTCTAGATGCTTTAAAAGGTGACGATACAGTTAAAATTGCTGGATTTGGAACTTACAAAGTAGCAAAAAGAAAAGCTAGGGTTGGAAGAAACCCAAGAACTGGAGAGCAAATCCAAATCGGTGCTTCTCAAAAGGTTAAGTTTTTACCAGCTAAGTCTCTTAAAGAGATGTTTAATAAGTAATTAAGTCTCAAATTTCTTAACAGCCTTTTACAGAAATGTAACAAGGCTGTTAGTATATGCAAAAACTGCATATCTAAATTTCTCAATCAACAATAGATTTTAAGATCATCATAAATATAAGTGAAGACTTATATGGGAGGTCTTATGACTAAATTAACAAAAATAATATCAACGTTTACGTTGGGTCTATTTTTTCTTCTAGGTCTAACAAATATTGGAAGTGCAGAAACAACAGTATCTGCTGAAGTTCAATACATTTTTAATACATTTTCATTTTTAGTATGTGGATTTCTAGTGATGTGGATGGCAGCAGGTTTTTGTATGCTTGAATCAGGATTGGTTACTACTAAAAGTGTATCAACAATTGTTGCAAAAAATATTGGAAAATTTTCAATTGTTGCAATAATTTTTTACTTAGGGGGTTATAATTTAGCTTACGGAATACCAGAGGGTGGTTTCATTGGTTCGTTTACACCGTGGACATTAACTGATTCTCTTGAGCAAGGTTATTCTGGAAGTGCTGATTGGTTTTTCCAAATGCTATTCGTTGCTGCAACATGTTCTATTGTTTCAGGTGCTGTAGCTGAGAGAATAAAAATTTGGCCTTTCTTTATCTTCTCTGCAATCTTAGGTGGATTAATTTATCCAATTACTATGGGTTGGCAGTGGGGTGGTGGTTGGTTAGCATCCATTGGGTTTTCTGACTTTGCTGGCTCTACTTTAGTTCATGCATGTGGTGGTGCAGCTGCACTAGCAGGTGTAATATTAGTAGGTGCTAGAAGAGGAAGATTTACTCCAAAAGGTGATGTAAAAAATATGGAACCTTTTGCAGCTTCTTCAATTCCATTAACTGCTCTTGGAACATTTATTTTATGGATGGGTTGGTATGGATTTAATGGTGGTTCACAATTAGCTTTAGGAACATTTGAAGATGCAAATGCAATGTCTAAAATATTTATGAATACTCACTTAGCTGGCGCAGCAGGTTGTGTTACAGCAGCTCTTGTTACAAGATTTATTGGTGGAAAAACTGATGTTATAATGATGTTGAACGGTGCTCTTGCTGGTTTAGTTTCAATTACAGCTGAACCTTTAGCTCCAACTCCAATGCTTGCAATTGGTATAGGTGCTGTTGGATCTGTGATTATGTATTTTGGAACTAGCTTATTAAACTCATTTAGATTAGATGATGTTGTTGGAGCTATTCCAGTACATTTATTTGCAGGTGTTTGGGGAACTTTAGCTGTTACCTTCAGTAATACTGGTACAACTTTTACAACTCAATTAATTGGAGTATTATCAGTTACAATCTTTACATTTATCTTCTCATTCATTACATTTCTTCTTTTGAAGCAATTTATTGGCTTAAGAATAAGTGATGAAGCGGAAAAACTGGGAACCGATGTCGCTGAGATTGGTGTTAGAGCATATGCAATCAGAGACTAGTAATATAAGTAATTAAAACAAATAGGCCCCTTAATTGGGGCCCTTTTGATTTCTAAATATTTTTTAAAGTGTCCAAAACTTCTTTAACGTGATCTTTAACTTCTACATTGTTCCAAATTTTTACAATTTTACCATTTGGATCAATTAAGAAAGTTGTTCTTACTATACCCATAAAATCTCTACCCATAAGTTTCTTCTTAGCCCAAACTTTGTATTTTTTCAAAATATTAAGCTCTACATCGGATAAAAGATCAAATTTAATCTTATATTTTTCTTTAAATTTATAGTGACTTTTGAGATCATCTTTAGAAATACCAAATACATCATAATTCAGTTTTTTAAATTTAAGTAATAATTTATTAAAATCATTAGTCTCAACTGTGCAGCCTGGAGTGTCATCTTAAGGGTAAAAATAAAGAATAATATATTTAGCAAGTGAACCTTTAAAAGAATAAATTTTACTATCTGTTGAATTTAATTTAAATAAAGGTGCTTTAGAATTAATTTTAAGCATTAGTTATGTCGTTTTCATCCCATAGTTTTTTATAATCAATAAATGGAGATAACCCATAACTAGAATTTACATTTGTTAAATGCAAAGATAAACTTTTTAAAGGTGAGAGACAAAATTCTTTAGCATAGATTTCATTTAAATATTTTTCAAAAGGATCATGTCTATCTAGGCAATTATTATAAAAGTTATCCCAATACTTGTTTAATAAAGACTTGGTTGTCATAAATGTACATAAGGTTCTATCAATTGTTCTCCAATGTCTTTTATTTCCAATTAAAATGTTTGTTTTTTCATTATTCATATATAGATATGGATAATCAGCAGGGCACATAAAGATATCTTTATCAACCTGCGACGCTATTCTCTCGTATGATGCAATCATTTCTTCCATCATAGGTTCAAAATGTAAATAATCATCCTCTACAAAAAAAACTAAATCTTCACCATGTTCTTTTCCTAACTCAAAAGATTGAAGTAGACTTGATAAATTTGAAAAAGTTTGTTCATTTTTTTGTTGTTTGATTATATTTTTATATTTGTGATGATTTAAAGGAGTGATACTTACCTCTATACTACTTTCATCTATTAGTTTTTTTAGTTTATTTAAATTTTCCTTTTTAGAATTGTCGTCAACAATTATCATTTTAAATTTAACATTTGGATATTTGGTTTTAGAGAAGTTAATTGACTTAATAAGTGAGTTTAAGGCTCTTAATGAATATTCAATTTTAGGCAGCTCAAATAGTCTTCTTTTATTTTGATCCCATATTTCAATATCAGTATTAGTTCTAAATATTATTAATGCTGAGTTTACTTTCTTTGTTATTACTACCTCACCTAATGGTAAAACAATTGATTTTTTATTTATAATTGAAAGTTCTTCATTTAATTCTTTCTGAAGGGTAGGGGAACTAAAATCAGTTTGATCAATTATCTCGTAACCCAAAACTTTTGATAGCTTAATAAATAGTTTTTTTATGATGCTTTTTTTCATATTATTGTTTATGGTTAATTTTTTACAATATTATGACTGTTAAATCATCACAAACTCTAGTTTCTGAAGCATTAAGTGAGGTAAAAACCATTACTGCAGATGAAGCATTAAAGATGTCTAATGAAGGTGTATGTACCTTAATTGATATTAGAGAAAAGGGTGAACTAGATAAAACAGGTAGAATTGAAAACTCAAATCATATACCTCGAGGAATGTTAGAGTTTTGGTTGGATCCAGAAGGTCCTTATTTTAAAAGTGGAAAAATTAATATGAATAAAGAGATGGTTTTATTTTGTGCAGGTGGATTGAGATCTGCTTTAGCTGCAAAATCTTTAAAAGAAATGGGTTTTGAAAAAGTTTCACATATTGATGGTGGTTTTGCTGCAATAAGCCAAAGTGATTTTAAAATAGTTTAAACTACTTATTATACTCGTCTAATGCAAACTCTAGCCTATCTTGTCCCCAAAATATTTTATTATTAACAACAAATGTTGGGGCACCAAATATTTCTTTGTCATGAGCATCTTGAGTAATATTTTTTAATTCTTCTTTAATTTTAAGATCTTTAATTTCTTTAAAAAAAATATTTGAATCTATCTTACATTTTTCAAGAAGAGATTTTAAGATTTCTTGATTAGAGATATCAAGATTATCTTTCCAATAAGCATCAAACATCACGTTAAGATATAAATTTTTATTTTCATTATTAACGAAAAGATAACCACGCATTATATTTAGAGAGTTAATAGGAAATTTAGTGTTCCATATAAAATTAAAGCTGTCTTTTTTTGCGATTAAATCACAATCGCTTATCATATGTTTTAGTTTGGGCTTAATAAAGGCTGGAGCTGTTATTCCCTGCAGGTTATGCAGACCACCCACTAGAACTGGCTTAAAATTAAAATTAATGTTTTTAGTTTTTTTAATTTTTAAGTGCGCTAGGTAAGAGTAAGGACTAATAAAATCAAAATAGAAATCTATTTCTTTAGTCATATAAATTTACTCTTTTCGCATAAAAAATTCTTATGATCCAATAAAGAGTTAAGCCAACTGGTCCAATAAAATAAGTTACCAATATGGGAAAAGACATTAATACTTTGTTAATACCAAATTTTTGTGAGTCTTTAACAATCCATCCTCCACAAAATAAATTAATAGATAAAAAATGGGTCCAAAACAAAATTAAGAAAGATTTGTCGTTAAACAAATAACCAATTGAATTCAAGCCTAAATATAGTTCAAAATTTCTAATAAAGTCATACCCATCGTTGAACAGTACATAGGTTAAATAACAGTAGGCAAAGCTTAAAATGATAAAAGGAAAAATTGATGTAATAAAAACTCTACATATCTGTGACTGTGGAAAGAAGACTAATATTAACCAAAAAGGTAATACACCTAGATTTAACCAAAGAAAAATTATTTCAATTGTAAAGTATGTATAGATTTGATGGATCATTTTTTAGTGTATTATACAATATGCTATTGAGATTCATATGAGAAATAGAAAAAAAACATTACAAGTTACAGTAGAGGAGATGAGAAATTTCTCATTTGCATATATTGAAAGATATTCACCTTCTAAACAGCAGCTCAGAACCTATCTATTAAAGAAGTACCTAAAAGCTAATTTAGAAAATATTAAAAAACAAGATATTACAGATTTAATAGATGTCGTTTTGCAAGATCTTGAAAAAAGTAAATTTATTAATGATAAATTCTATTCTGAAAGTAAATCTAGAAGCTTAATTCAAAGAGGAAGTTCTGTTAATAAAATTAGAAATTATTTGATAACGAAGGGAATTAATGATCGCTACATTAAAGAAACAATAGATAAAATTAAAGAAGACAACTCAGATCAAGATTTTTTTTCTGGAATAAAAATATGTAAAAAAAAGAGAATTGGACCAGCAAGGGCAGAGGATAACAGGGTACTATTTTACAAAAAGGATATTGCTTTACTAGCAAGAAATGGTTTTGATTTTGAAACATCAAAAAAGATCATGGATATTGATCAAGCTGACTATATTAAAATAATTAGATTACTTTAATTTATTTTCTTCTTCTTCCCCTTCAACAAGAGACTTAATTCTATTTCTAATAACATTTTTAACAAAAACAAAAACTAATAAACCAAAGATGGCTACAGATACTACAATTATTAAAATTATTCTTAATTGCTCATCCATTATAATACATTTTTACTTTTTAAAATTAAACTTGGGTTTTTAAACTCAGGTTTTCCGTAGAGTATTTCGTTGTAATCAAAATCAGTTACTTTACCTCCTGAATGTTCAAGGATTGCATGACCTGCCGCAATATCCCATTCACAAGCTCTTGGTTCAGCGACATACATATCAAATTCGCCTGCAGCAATAACACAAAACTTTAGTGAGCTTTTCATTTTTTGAAAAGAACTTATCTTATATTTTTCATGAATTTCCAAAATTTCAGGCTTAAGGTCGTTTGAATAACTTACTGCTGTATATTCATCGTAGTTTTTCTCTTTATTCATTAATGAAATTTCTTGGTTTTTAATTAACTCATAACTATGAGATAGACCGTAAGAGTAAAAAACTCTTTGCTTAGCAGGAACTGTTATGACCCCGATAGCGGGTTTTTTATCTAATATTAATGCTGCATTTAAAGTAAACTCATCACGGTTATTTATATAATCTCTAGTGCCATCAATTGGATCGATTAACCAAAAAGTATTTAAATCAGTATCCATCTTATGATTTGCACTCTCTTCTGAAACAATAGGAATATTTGGGGTTATTTCTTGAATCTTGTTGGTTAAAATTTTATTAACTTCAATATCTCCATTACTTACTGGGGTATTGTCTGATTTAATTTCTTTTTTTAAACCAGCTCCTCTTAAATCCAAAGCTACCTGACTAGCCTTATTAAAAGTTTTTATCAGTGAAAGAGTAATTTTCTTTTTTTCTTCAAGGTTCATTTATATAATTTTTCTAATTGGATTATTTTTGAATTAATGACTTTTTTTCCAACATTTTCAAAATTTACAGTAACTTTACCATTAATTATTGATTGAACTTGTCCAGTTCCCCAATCTTTGTTGTAAGGGTTAGTAACTTTGTCGCCTGGTTCAAAATCTAAAATCATTAATTTACTTATAGTTAATATACTAATAAATATGATTAAATATGACAAAATTGAATTCTATTGGAATAGCTAAAAAACCAAAAGATACCTTAGTTATTGTTGCAATGTCAGGTGGGGTGGATTCTTCAACAGTTGCTGCCATGATGAAAAAAGAAGGATATAATGTCATAGGTATAACTTTAAAACTTTATAACGATAATAAAGAAACTGCATCTTCAAAACAATGTTGTGCTGGTCAAGACATAATGGATGCAAAGAGGGTTGCTGACAAATTAAAGATTGAACATAAAATTCTTTATTACCAAAAAAAATTTAAAGAAGGTGTAATTGATAACTTTATTGACAGTTATTTAAATGGAGAAACACCAATACCCTGTGTTCAGTGCAACAAAACAGTTAAATTCACAGATCTATTTGAAGAAGCAAAGAGATTAAAAGCAGATGCTTTAGTCACTGGTCACTATGTTAAAAGTGTTACAGAAGACAACAACACAGATATGTACCGTGGAATTGATCTAAATAGAGACCAAAGTTATTTCTTATTTAACACAACAAAAGATCAGCTGAACTTTTTAAGATTTCCTTTAGGAAATCTTCTTAAGGATGAGACAAGAAATATAGCAAGAGAGCTTAATCTTAATGTTGCAGATAAGCCTGACAGTCAAGATATATGTTTTGTTCCAAATGGAGATTATGCTTCTGTTATAGAAAAGTTTAGACCAAATTCTTTCAGCAAAGGAAATATAAAAAATATGGTTGGTGAAGTGATAGGTGTTCATGAAGGCATTATCAATTTTACAATTGGTCAAAGAAAAGGAATTGGAGTTTCTGATAAGAACCCATTGTATGTAATAAAGATTATTGCAGATAAAAATGAAATTATTGTTGGCGCTAAGGAGCACCTTGTTAAAACTAAAATAAATTTAAAAGATTTAAATATTATTACAAATGATCAAAATGATTTTGAAAATGAATTATTTGTAAAAGTAAGGTCTACTGGAAGGTTGATTAAAGCCAAGATAGATATCAATGATACCAATGCGAACGTTAATTTATTGGAAGAGGAACACGGTATTGCGCCTGGTCAAGCTTGTGTTTTTTATGGAAAAAATGATAAAGGTTATAAAGTTCTTGGTGGTGGTTGGATTACAAATTAATTTTTTTTTTCCACATAAAATAAGTTAATAAATAAAAAGTTATAACACCTAAAAAATAATCCCATTCTAAAGCGTGTTTAACAAACTTAAATGTATTTCCAGGCCAACTAATTATTGGAATAGCAGTTATCGCAACAATAATTAATATTGAAATTAATATTAATTTTAATCTTAAAACTTTAATGTTTATAAATTTAGATAGTTCTTCCTTAAAAGAGTATAATGCAGTCACCAAATAAGCTTGCGCCGTAATCTCAAATATAATGAACACAAATATAATTACTCTTCTGAATAATTTATATAAATTATTATCAATTTCGATTCCAAGAAATATCGAATGTATGATTAAAGCTACAGCAGAGCCGACACCAAAAAATACTATTTTTTTAATATGTTTATAATTTTTATCAAAATCTGATATTATACCTTTATTATAAAGCCAGTATTTAATAAGCAGAAATGAAGTTAAAAACATGGCTGGTTTAAAAATTAACCAGTTCGGAAAGGGTCTCGCAACTCTACTTATTGATGTTCCACCATCAACGTAAGGCAACAAAGAGTTAAAAAGCTTAAACTCTTGATTTGAATATATTTGATGAAATTGAGTGGATAAAATTAGACAAATATTAATTGATAAGAATGGTAAAATGAATATCCATATACTTATGGATTTTATTTTTGATATCTTACTCATTAAAAGCTAGTTTCTTATTTTTTCTTATTTTTTCGCTTAGCTCTTCTTTTTTTAGAGCCCTGTTTTCTTCGACCTCTATGTTTTTTTGGGTAACCCATATTTTCCTATTATTAATTTTATTGACGTAATTCGAGGGATATAGCATTGTCCCTTTAACTTATCAAATTTTTTATGACCAAATCATTTAAGACTTTCCTCAAACATACGGCAAAAGATTACCATAATCAGTCAGTTAACCCTCCTGTAGTAAGAGCCTCGACTATTATCTTCAAATCCATGCAAGATATTAGGAAAATGCAGGATAAGAGCAAAAAAGATCCAACAGGTGGACATTTTGATTATGGAAGACAAGGAACATCAACAACCCATGTTTTGTCACAAATACTTAAAGAAATGGAAGAGTGCTATCATGTATTTTTAACACCAACTGGATTTGGATCGGTTTTTTTATCTATTTTTAGCATAGTTCGACCTGGTGATGAGATTATTGTAGCAGATCCGACATACTCGCCTACGAGAATTTTAACTCAAGATTTTCTAAAAGAATTTAATGTAAAATCTGTTTTTTATGACCCACATGATTTGAAAACTTTAGAAAAAGCGATTACAAAAAAAACAAAATTAATTTTTGTTGAAAATCCTGGAAGCAATACGTTTGATTTTCAAGATTTAGGTAAAATAGTATCAATTGCAAAAAAGAATAAAATTTTTTCAGCAATTGATAATACTTGGGGAACGCCATACTTTTTAAAACCAATTAAGCTTGGGTTTGATATGTCAATTGTATCTGCTACGAAATATTATTCAGGTCATTCTGATGTTATGGGCGGAAGTTTAGCTGTTAACAAAAAAGTTTTTAAACAAGTGGATAAGACAAATAAAATAACTGGTTTAAGACTTGGTCCTGATGATGCATATTTAATAACAAGAGGACTTAGAACTTTAGATGTACGATTAGACAAACATGAAAAAAATGCAAAACAAGTAGCTGAGTTTTTATCAAATTATAAAAATATAAAACTTTTATATCCACACAAAAAAGATTCATTTAATTTTAGAATGTGGAAAAAATATTATTCTGGTGCTTCAGGATTGATGGGTTTAAAAATTAGATCAAAAAATAAAAACTCAGTAATTAAGTTTGTTAATTCTTTAAAACTATTTGGTTACGGATATAGTTGGGGTGGGTTTGAAAGCCTTGCGTTATATCAAGATAAACGTGAACAAGGTAATAGAGAATATTTAAAATTAGCAAAAGATGAACATTTAGTAAGACTGCACATTGGTTTAGAGGATCCAAAAGATCTCATAAATGATTTAAAAAAATCTCTTAAACACGTTAAATGAATTCAGAAAAATTTATTCAAAATAAAACAGCTTTAATAACGCTAATTGCAGCCTGTGTTGTAGTTTTAATTTCTCTTGGAGTTAGACAAACTTTTGGTCTATTTTTCATGGATTTTAAAAATGATTTAGATATTTCAATAACTCAATCTGGATTAGCAATAGGCATTCAAATGTTAATGTGGGGTTTAACAGGGCCTATATTTGGAGCTATCGCTGATAAATATGGTGGACATAAGGCGATTTGCTTAGCTTTTGTTTTTTATATTTTAGGAATTTACTTTTTATATACCGGTCCAAATACTGGAATTTTTTTTCAAATAGATTTGGGACTTTTAGTTGGAATTGGTTTGGGTGGAACTGCAATTAGTATTCCAATGTCAATTGTTGGAAAACATTTCCCATTATCTAATAGAACTATAGCCATGAGTATTGTCACAGCAGTCGGTTCTTTGGGCTATTTTATCTCTCCACTTTATACAAGTTATTCGTTAATCAAAAATGGATGGGTGGACACACTTTTTGTATTCACAATATTCTTGTTTATTGGACTTATAGTGGCTTTTTTCGTTAGATCCCCTTCTTTAGCCCAATCCATTGAAAAACCTAACGATCAAAGTACCTTTGATGCTCTAAAAGAGGCCTTTAAAAACAAAAGCTACGTATTACTCACATCTGGTTTTTTTGTATGTGGTTTTCACATAACTTTAGTTGGAACTCATGTTCCAAAATATGTAATTGATAGAGGCTTAGAAAGCTGGACAGCTGCTGCAATTTTATCCTTAATTGGATTATTTAACATATTTGGCTCTCTATTAAGTGGATATCTTTCTACAAAAATTAGTAAAAAAATTATTTTAAGTTCTATCTATGCATTAAGAGGTGTTTCAATAGTCTTATTTATCTTCTTACCAGCAAGCAACATTAATGCATTTATTTTTGGTGCAAGCTTTGGCTTTTTATGGCTTTCAACGGTGCCAGCAACAAGTGGTATAGTTGCCCATATTTTTGGAACAAAATATTTAGGTGTATTATATGGAATAGTTTTTTTAAGTCATCAAGTTGGCTCATTCTTTGGAGCTTTTCTTGGAGGATTATTTCATGATTTATATGGCTCTTATGATTATGCTTGGTATTTAGCAATTGCTTTATCTGTTTTTGCGGCAATAATACATTTACCGATTAAGGAAGAAGCAGTTTTAAGGCTAAAAACAGAATAGAAAATTGAATAAGAAAAACTACTTACTAGATTTAAATAATTCAAAAAAACCCTTTATAATCTATAAATCAGATAAGGGATTTGATCTTTATACGGACTTTTCAAAAAAGATAATTTTAAATAATAACAACATCAAAAAATTCATTAACAAAAATACTAAATTAAAATCTACTCATAAAGAAACAGACTTATTTATTGGTTTTTTTGGGTATGAGATACTAAGTAACTTAATAGGTATAAAAATAAAAAAACAAAAAACAATAAATTTTCCAAAGGGGGTATTTTATAAACCAGAAACAAAAGTAAAACTTTCAAACGATCTGGAGTATATAAAAACTAGATTATCAAATAATAACAACCTATTTAAAATAAATATTAATAAGAAATCATATAAAGTAATATTTGATAAATTTAAAAAGAAAATAAGATCTGGGGAAACATATCAAATTAAAATTTGTACTAAATATAGCAATAAATCTGAAATAGACGCTCTAGACTTTTTTAACAGGCTGGTAAAAAGTAATATGGCGCCTGAAGCTTTTATGATTAAGGATAAAAATTATTCTATAATAAGTTGTTCACCTGAAAATTTGATAACAAAAAAAAATAATTTTATAACAACAAAACCTATAGCGGGCACTTTAAAGAAAACTAAAAAATTAAATAAAAAAAAAGCACTTACTTTTTTTAGAAAAAACTTAAAAGAAACCAAAGAACACAACATGATTGTTGATATGGAAAGAAATGATTTATCTAAAATTTGCAAACCAGGTTCAGTAAAAATCTTAAAGAAAAAAATAGTTGAGGAATATAAGGATCTTTATCATTACGTGAGTTTAATTGGAGGACAACTCAAGAATAAAGTTACCTCGTTAGAGATTATAAAAGCAATGATGCCTGGTGGATCAGTAATTGGATGTCCAAAAATTAGTACTTTAAATTTGCTAAATAAGCAGGAAAAACAAGGCAGAAATATTTACACAGGAAGCTTTGGTTACTTAAAGTTCAATGGGGATATGAGGTTTAATATTATTATTAGATCAATATTAAATTTTAAAGGTAAATCTGAAATTTCTGTAGCTTCAGGAGTGGTAATTGACAGCAATGCAGGACATGAATTTAATGAAAATTATATTAAAGCAAAGTCATTAATGGATCTTTACAAATGATATATATTATTGATCATCAAGACTCTTTTACTCACAACGTAGTACATCAATTTGAAAATTTTGATGAAGTAGTTTGTACAAATTTTAACAAAATAAACGAAAATAAATTAAAAAAAGCAGATATTATTGTTTTCTCACCAGGTCCAGGTGCACCAAAAGATTATCCCACCAGTTCAAAAATTTACAAAAAGTACAAAGGTAAAAAAAAGATTATTGGTATTTGTCTTGGTTTTCAACAAATTCTACATTGTGAAAATGGAAAAATAATTGAGCAAAAAAAGATTTATCATGGTTTTCAATCTAAAATAAAAGTAACCAGTAAAAACTCATTGTTTAAAAAAAATAGTCAATTCACCGTAGGTAGATATCACTCTCTAAAATTAGAAGAGCCTTTTAATGCAAAAAATTTTGAAATTACAATGAGGTGTGATATTTCAAATACAGCAATGACAATAGAAAATAATAAAGAAAAAATATATGGCTTTCAATTTCACCCTGAATCTTTTTTAACTGAAAATGGTAACTTACTTATTAAAAAAATCTTATCAGCATAAAACCTACAAAGAAATTAATTTTAAAGATCTTTGGGGGGATAATGGTGTGTTCACTACAATGTGGATCTTTGGAAAACCTGCTAAGGTACTTTTTTTTAAAAAACATATTAAAAATTTAATTAAGTCTTTAAAGATTTATAAATTAGATCACTCAAATCTTGAAAAAAATATTCTTAAATTAATAAAATTAAATATTGATAAAAAAAGATCTTACAATCATCTTCTTAGAGTTGCTGTTAATAAAAAGATGATTTCAATTTCTTTAAGAAGTAGAAAAACTCCTAAATTAAATTTTAATTTAAAGCTTATTAGTCACAAACGATTTGACCCTAAGTATAAAAACCTTAAATATAATTTTATATTAAAACATTTGTCTAAAATGGATAACACTACTTCAGATGTGGGACTTTGCTATAAAAATACTATTTTAGAAAGTGGAACTTCAAATATGCTATTTGTCAAAGGTGATAAAGTTTACTCTCCAATAAATAATGTTTATAAGGGTATTACTTATAATTTTTTTAATAAAAAATTGGATAATATTATTAACAAAGATATTTTGATAAAAAATTTATCAGAGTATAATGAAATCCTTCTTGTTGGTTCTGGAAAAGGTGTTGCATCAATAAAAAATATTAATGAAATTAAATGGAAGAGAAAAAGTTTAAAATTTTATAAAATACTTTCTAGTTTTTATAAAAGTGAAGTTAACAAATGTTCTATCTATAGATAATATTTATGTTTGACCCAAACAATCCTTGTCTATTCTGCAACTCTAAACAAAGTGGTTTAGCTGCTGAAAATGAGTTGGCTTATGCCAGTTATGATACATATCCTGTGTCTGAATTTCATTGTTTAATTATTACAAAGCGGCATGTTAAAGATTATTTTGATTTAAATGATGACGAAGTGATTGCTTGCAATAATCTTATCAAAAAAATTAAAGAGGAGATATTATTAAAAGACATAACAGTTAAAGGGTTTAATATTGGTACTAATGCTGGAAAAGTTTCAGGGCAATCAATTTTACACTGCCATATTCATTTAATTCCACGAAGAGAGGGTGATGTTAAAAATCCACAAGGTGGTGTTAGGTCGGTTATTCCCTTAAAACAACGTTATAAACGTAAAGTGTAAGTTGTATTTTTGATTGATAAATAGAGCACCTAATAACGGTTGATCTATCATTTCAACTATACTAAAAACTCAAAATTAAGTTTCAAACAAAATAGTTATAAGGGTAATATTCTATATGATGACAATTAGTCCATTCTCTGCATTAGCAGAATCAATTTCTCCTTCTGTAATTCAAGGCTTTGTTTTGGCAATGTTGGCTTTAATCGTCATTGGAACAGTTGTTCAAATGATACATCATAAAAATGTTACTTACTTTTTCAATAATGCAAAAAAAGCAAAATTAGCTGCCGAAAGAGAGCTTGGTGTTGGAGAAAAAACTTCAGTTATTTTAAAAACCGTAGTGCATGATATTGCAACTACTGCAGAATTGGGTGCAGGCAAAAGAAGAGTTGCTCATGTTATGGGGATGTATGGAACTATCTTATTTTGGGTTGCATCAGTCGTATTAGTTTTTGGTTACACTGGAACAGGAACAACTGTACCAACAATTTGGCCTATGATTTGGCATGTTGGAGCAATAATGACTTGTGTGGGTGGATACTGGTTTTGGTTATTTTTAAGAGTAGATGTATTAGCAGAAGCTCATCCATGGTATAGAATTATTAAAGCAGACTTGTTTGTTCTAGCACTTCTTGCGTGTGCAACTACTGGACTTGCTTGGTCTTATTTTCAATCTTCAGGATCAGCTGGATTAGGATATTTATTTTTAGTTTTATTTATTACCTCAAACATTGTTTTATTTGGGGGAGTTTATTGGTCAAAATTTGCACACATGATTTATAAGCCTGGTGCAGCAATCCAAAAAAACTTAGCAGAAGCAGATGGATCAAGAGACAATCTTCCTCCATTAGCTGATGCACCAAAACAATTTGGACTGGGAATTAAAAGAGAACAACCAAAACACTATTAAAAAGAGAGAGGTAATATAATATGTCAACTTTTGTATACATGACGAGATGTGATGGATGTGGTCACTGTGTGGATATTTGTCCATCAGATATAATGCACATTGATGAAAATATTAGAAGAGCAGTTAATATTGAACCTAATTTTTGTTGGGAATGTTATTCATGTGTTAAAGCTTGTCCTAATCACGCAATTGATGTTCGTGGCTATGCTGACTTTGCTCCTATGGGTCACAGCGTTAGAGTTA
The DNA here is from genome assembly GCF_047717815.1 of Candidatus Pelagibacter sp. Uisw_113. GTDB lineage: Bacteria > Pseudomonadota > Alphaproteobacteria > Pelagibacterales > Pelagibacteraceae > Pelagibacter. The sequence continues at coordinate 768,302 of NZ_CP159809.1, read as the reverse complement.
GACGTGAAGAGGAAAAAGGAACTATCTCTTGGAAAATTAAATTTAGAAATGGAACAACTAAAGACTTTGTATCTCCAATTACAACAAAGCCTTGGGGAAAGTTTATTCCAAAATTAGCAGAAGGTGAAAAACCTAATGAAGGTGAGATTAACTCTCAAATGCTTTATACTGAACCTAACGGTTTAAACATTGATGGTAAGTTGCCATCTGTACCAAAAGATACATTTAAAAAGGGAGTTTACTACTAATGGCTAAACATAAAACACATTTTGAGGATTGCGATGTTTTAGTTGTTGGTGGTGGTATGGCTGGAACTGGTGCTACTTTTGAAGCTAGACACTGGGGAAGAGACATGAAAATTATTTGTGTTGAAAAAGCTAATATTGATAGAAGTGGAGCTGTTGCTCAAGGTTTATACGCAATTAACTGTTACATGGGTATGCAGTGGGGTGAAAATCAACCTGAAGACCACGTAAGATATGCACGTAACGATTTAATGGGAATGGTTAGAGAAGATTTAGGTTATGACATGGCTCGTCACGTTGATTCAACAGTTCATATGTTTGATGAGTGGGGCTTACCAATGATGAAAAATGAAAAAACAGGTCGTTACCTTAGAGAGGGTAAATGGCAGATCATGATTCATGGTGAAAGTTACAAGCCAATCGTTGCAGAAGCTGCAAAAAAATCAGCTGACAAAATTTATAATAGAATAATGATTACTCATCTTTTAATGGATGAAGCTCAAGAAAATAGAGTAGGTGGAGCTGTTGGTTTTAATATGAGAACTGGTGACTACCATATTTTTAAAGCAAAAACAGTAATTGTTGCAGCAGGTGGAGCATCTCACATTTTCAAACCAAGAGCAGTTGGTGAAGGTATGGGAAGAACTTGGTATGCACCATGGAGTAACGGTTCTGCTTATGCATTACCTATCGCTGTTGGAGCTAAAATGACACAAATGGAAAACAGAATTGTGTTATGTAGATTTAAAGATGGTTATGGTCCAGTTGGAGCGTACTTCTTGCACCTTAAAACATATACTCAAAATGCAAATGGAGAGAATTATGAGAAGAAGTGGTATGATCAAACTAAAGAATTAGTTGGTGAATACATTGATCATCATCCAACTCCTACATGCTTGAGAAACCATGCATTTATTCAAGAAACTATTGCAGGTGGTGGACCCATTCACATGGTAACTACTGAAGCTTTCCAAGATCCACACCTAGAGACTGTTGGCTGGGAAAATTTCCTTGGTATGACCGTTGGTCAAGCGGTTGTTTGGGCTTCTCAAAATATTGATCCTAAATACACAAATCCTGAACTAACTACATCTGAACCTTATGTTATGGGTTCTCATGCAACTTGTTCTGGAGCTTGGGTTAGTGGACCTGAAGATTTATCGCCACCAGAATATTTCTGGGGTTATAACAGAATGTTAACAATTGATGGTCTTTTTGGTGCAGGTGATACTGTAGGTGGAAGTGCTCATAAATTTTCGTCAGGATCATTTACCGAAGGTCGTTTAGCTGCAAAAGCTGCTGTTAAATATATTGAAGATAAAAAAGCAGAAGGCATTAAAGTTACCGACAAACAATGTGAAGACTTTAAAACTGCTATATTTAAACCCCTTGAGACATATCAAGTAGCTCAAAATGAGATTACAGGTGGAACAGTTTCACCAAGTTACATTTCACCAATTCAAGGACTTCAACGTCTACAAAGAATTATGGATGAATATGTTGGGGGAATTGCAACCAACTATATGACTAATGGTAATATGCTTAAGAGAGGTTTAGAATTACTTGCTTGGTTAGAAGAAGATTTAGAAAAAGTAGGCGCTGAAGATTTACACCAACTTATGAGAGCTTGGGAATTAAAACACAGAGCTTTAACTTCTCAGTGTGTGACTGAACATACTATGTTCCGTGAAGAAACACGTTGGCCTGGTTATTACTATAGAGGTGACCATATGAAATTGGATGATGATAATTGGCACTGCTTAACAGTTTCTAGACGTGATCCAAAAACTGGTAAATTTACTCTAGAGAAAGTACCCGTTTATCATATAGTTGACGAGAACGAGAAGAGAAAAGCTTCTTAAAACAGTTAAACTTAAATTATGAATCTTTTAGAGAAATCTGATGATGAGATTATAGCAATTGCTAAACCTATTTGGGATAATCTTGTCAAAACCTCAAATATGAAAGATTATGGTGGTTTTACTAAAGATTTTGGAACTCAAATGCTATTTGGAGCAAATGAAGTAGAGCTTGGCAAGCAGTGGGCTAACAATAAGTTATTAACTAGTTTATCTGAGGATTATGAGGCATTTGGATGTCTTAGAAGAGGTTTGAACATCACCGTATTATTCAAACAAAAGAGTAAAGAAATTGAAGGTGAGTTTCTTGGAAGGTTAGTCCTTGGTGTTGAAGGGGATGATATTAAGGTTTTCGGAGCAACCATCTACTAATAAAAAAAATCATCTTATATTAACTATTTATTTGACAAATAATTAACTGGGTGTATTGACGGTTGTAATGTCAATTTCCAACATAAAAATTTTAAACAAAATTTCAGTTTTTAAAGCAACTATTATCAAAACAGGTATTTTTGTTAGTCTTGCTGCTTATTGGGGTATTATATTAGTTGGAACTTTTATCACATTTAGTTAAGTTGTTTTTTAGCAACTCTTAATTTTTTATGGATGTATTTTTACCAATAGCTCAAGTATTTGTTAATCCTATTGAAATACTTTTATTGAGTGCAATTGTTGGAGTGCTTTCAGGTTTATTTGGTGTTGGCGGTGGTTTTTTAATGACCCCATTCTTAATTTTTTTAGGCGTACCACCCGCATACGCAGTTGCAAATGAAGCTAACAATATTCTTGCAACATCGGTATCAGGATCAACAACTCATTATTTAAAAAATACTTTAGATTATAAAATGGGTCTTATGATTGTTATTGGTGGAACAATTGGAACTGCATTAGGTATTTATATTTTTACATATTTTAAAGGTATTGGAAAAATTGATACAGTTATTTCTTTAGCCTATATGTATATACTTGCAATAATTGGTACATTAATGTTAGTCGAAAGTCTTGGAGAAATAGACAGAGCAAAAAGAAACCTTATAGTTAAAAAAAAATTACACGTGCATTATTGGATACATGGTCTTCCGCTAAGAATGAGGTTTCCAAAATCAAAATTATACGAAAGTATATTTACCCCAATTATAATTGGTTTATTTGTAGGATTTATTGCTGCTATAATGGGTATAGGAGGTGCTTTTATATTAGTGCCTGCAATGATTTATATAATTAAAATGCCAACAAAATTAGTTCCAGGAACTTCTTTGTTTGTGACAATTTTTGTTAGTGTCATAGTTACTTTTTTACATTCATTTAATTTTGGATCTATAGATTTAATGTTAGTAGTAATGTTGGTTATTGGATCAATCATAGGGGTTCAAGTAGGACAAAAACTTGGTGAAAAAATTGATAGTTCTGGGTTAAAGGCTTTATTAGCAATTTTATTACTAATTGTTGGAATAGCCATTGCTTATGAAACTTTTTTTGCTGAGCAGACTGAGAAAGAAATAATAAAAATATTAAGTTCAGATTTAAATTTTTTCTCACTATTTATTTTAGAATTTTCAGAAGATATGCCATTTTTTTATGGATTATTTTCAATTATGTTTGCAATTTTTTTAGGGGTAGGAGCTGCTCTTATTAGGCGTATTTTTTCTAATTTTAAAAAAAAGATGTTGCTAAAAAAATCTTAATTAATAAACAACTATATTACTGGCTTTTAATTAAAAAATTTATTAATAATTTATAAATGTAATTTCTTCAAAATTTACATAATAAAAGAGTAAAAAAACTTTACATATTACTGAAAATTTATATCTGTTTTATTTATGCTTAGCATATAAAGTTGATTTGATAACTGTTTCTAAATTAAAAATGAAAGCAAATAAAATTTTAATTACTGGTGGTGCTGGTTATATTGGTAGTCATGTTTGTCATTTATTGATTGATCAAGGACATGAGGTTACTTGTATCGATAGTTTAGTAACTGGAAATAAAGAATTATTACCCAAAAAAGTAAAACTTGTAATATTTGATATTGCTGAAAAAAAAAAAGTAATTAAATTAATAAAAAATAATAATTTTGATTTAGTGATGCATTTTGCTGGTTTAATTAGAGTTGATGAATCAGTAGAACAGCCAGAAAGATATAAAGATTTTAATTATTCAAAAGCTAAAGTATTTTTAGAAACTTGCTTTGAAAATGGATTAAAAAAAATTATTTTTTCTTCAACTGCTGCTGTTTATGGTAACCCTAAAGTTCTAAAGGTTAAAGAAACTGATCCGACAGATCCACTCAACCCTTATGCGTCATCAAAACTAGAACTAGAAAACTTTATTAGAGAAACTTCAACAAATTATAATTCAAAATATATTATACTAAGATATTTTAATGTAGCTGGTGCTGATGAGAAAATGCGAACAGGATTAATTTCAAAAGTTTCATCTCACTTAATAAAAGTTGCTTGTGAAGTGGTTGTTGGCAAAAGAGACAGGTTGATTATTAACGGAGATGACTATGACACTCCAGATGGAACAGCTATAAGAGACTATATTCATGTTTCTGATTTAGCAGAAATTCATCTAATATCAGCAAATCATTTGATAGAAGGTGGTGAGTCTAATTTATTTAACTGCGGATATGGAAATGGTTTTAGTATTAAAGATGTAATTAATGAATTAAATAAAATTATAAAAAAAAACTTAGAAACTACAATTGGATCAAGAAGGCCAGGAGATAGTGAAATGATTGTGTCAAATGTAGAAAAATTTATGAAATATTTTTCGTGGAAACCAAAGTATAATAATTTAAATTATATTTTAAAAACCGCAATTGAATGGGAAAAAAAATTAAATAAAAAATAGCTATATTTTTGCATCACCTTTTTACTTGAGAGGCATACTTATAAGCACCTACACTAACTCTAATTAGAATTAATTAACCCAAGTTTCTTTATCTTCTTTTTTCCAATCATGAAATGCAGTTTTTAATGAATATTTAAATCTATATTTGTTATTTATCAAAAATGACGGTTTGATTAAATTTGATCTAATTAATTTGCTTAATCGTATAGGACTAAATAAATTATTTATTCTTAATAATTTAAAAATTATTTCAAACAAATAACTAAATAACAGCATAAAGAAATATGGAACTGAAGGGACTGAACGACTAATATTTGAAACTTTACAAATGGTTTCAACATAATCCTGTATAGTTGGATTTGGCCACATAGCTGCGTTAAAAAGAATATTTTTTGATATCTCTTTCTTTTCTTGTTTTTGATTCACCCACATTATTTGATCTACTAATTCTTTTACATAAATTGATGCCTTAGCTGTATTTCTGTTACCCATATAAAAAAAGAATCTTTTATGTATTAATTTTATTAAACGGTACATGTTTGCTTTTTCTCCTTTACCAAAAACTATTCCAGGCCTTACAATAGTTAATATTCTATTCGGCATATCACGGTTTTGCCAAGCTATATGAATTTTTTCCGCTGCTAATTTTGAGGACCCATAAGCGGTAACCGGGCAAGGAGTAGTTTGTTCATTTTTAAGTTTATCACGAATACCATAAGGAGCTATGCTGCTCGTGAAAATAATATTTTGGCACTTAACACTTTCAGCAAACTCACAAATGTTCTCAGCTCCTTTAATATTAGTTTCAAAATACTCATAATTTTTATGTCCTGGTTCTTTATGAATAGCAGCTAAATTTATTATTAGATCTATCTTATTAAGTCCTTTTATTTTTTTTATTTTATTTCTTATATCTACTTTAAATTGATTTTTTGAGTTATCATTTTTTTTAAGGTCAAGAATATAAATTTTATTCTTTTTTGATAATTTGCAACATAAGTGTTTACCTATAAACCCTGATCCCCCCACAATAAGTATATTTTTTTTTTTATTTTTCATTATAATTTATGATCTTCTTCAGTTTTTTTTATTATATTATTAATTTCTCGATTGTTTCTATTTAAATTAAACCAATCATTAACAACAGTGCAAGCAGCAGCTGACATGCGGTGAATTTTTTCTTCATCATTAATCAGATTAAGTGTTTCATTAACTACATTATCATCACGATTGAAAACAAAACCAATATCTCTACCCTTTATAATGTCTGCGTTACCTAGACAATTAAACGCAATTACTGGTAAACCACAGGCAAGTGCCTCTAAGAGTGATACTGGCATTCCCTCCCATTTAGCTGTCGAAAGATATAAAGTTGAATTTAATAGTCTATTTTTAACTTCTGAAGTATCAAGCCACCCTGTTACTAGAACTCCTGATTCTAATAAAAGCTTTTTAGATTTGCTATCTCCATCTCCTATCCATGTAAAAGAAATCGTATTATCTATTTCCATGATTTTTTTTGCAATTTTAGCAAAACTTTCAGGGTCTTTTTGAGGCCGAATTCCACCTACAGTAATAATATTTCTATTTTTTTTTTTAGGAATTCTTAAATTAAGATATTCACTGGTTACTGCATTTTCTACTAAAAAAGATGGTGAAAATTTAATAAATTTTTGAATTTGTTTTAATTCACTTTTAGAGACAGCTATGATTACACATTTTTTTAATGATGCAATTAACTCAAGAGAAATAAAAATAATCTTTTTTAAACTACTTATATCTTTTCTTATGTATGAAATACAATGAGGTATGTAAAAAAATAATATTTTTTTATTAACAAAAAGACCTACAATTCTTCCTATAAATCCCGCTTTTGAAGAGGCAAGAAAAATATAATGTGGATTAAACTTAAGAATAAATTTAAATATTTTAATAAAAGAAATTAAAATATTTGGGATAGATGACATTTGAATATTTATCAAACTAATTTGAGGACTAAAATAGTTTGATAAATTTTTTGGTGTATCAGCTCGTTTTGAGTATATTATTGAAACATAATTTCCATCGTTAATTTGTGAATTGGCTAGACCACGCATTGCTGACAATGTACCGGTTGCAGTCGATTCAATTACATGTAAAATTTTTTTTTTCATTGATAAATCTGATGCCCCCAATATTAGATAGACGTTATTGTGAAATTAAAAATCTTTACTAAGTTTGCTGTTAATCGTAAAGTCATAGATATCCAATCATATACCCTGAACAGATAAAAAGCCGAAATAAATTTTTAATAATATGTAAATTTTTTTTATAAAATTTTATTATGCAAATCTTGAATAATTTACATCTATAATTTAAGAGGTAAATAATAATTAAAAATGATTAATAAAGTTTATATAATCATAGAGTCAATCGAAAGATTCAATTTTTGGAACAGGTTAAAAGAGATCAAAAACTTAAAAGTTCTCACAATAAAAGAGTCAGTTTATATAGCCTGTAGAAAAAATGACATTCATTGCATAAAGCTTGATTATCAGAAAGTTAATTTAAATAAAATATCAATATCAAAAAAATTAAAAAAAAACACTTATGATGTTAAAAATGATTATTTGAGAAAAAAAACTTTGATATCTTTAATTTTACAATTAAAAAATTTAAAAATTGATAAAAAAATTATTATAATAAGCTGGTCTGATACAAATTTACTTTTAAACTGTTTAAAACATGTTTACTCTAAAAATAGATATATACATTTAGAGATAGCCAACATAAACGGTTATCTTTTTGTTGACAGGAAAGGTGTAAATAGAAATTCAGAATTATACCAAATTTTAAAAAAAACATCTATTAGTAACAAAATAAAAAAAATTCCAAATAAACTTTATATAAAAAGATTGAAATTAAATAGTTTGTATACTTTTTATGATTTTATAGATTACATAATAGGTAAATCATTTTATTCAATCAAATTTTTTATATATATTTTTTCAAATAATTTTTTTTCATTATTAAATTCATATTTAATTAAAATGATATCAAACAATAATAATACAAAAGCTAACACTCTAATTATTGGTCAATTGAGTAAAGACTGGAATATGTCTCAATACAATATGACAAATATTAAAATAATTAAATATTTTATTAAAAATAAAAAAGATGGTGATGTGGGAGTTTTTAAACCTCACCCAAAAGAGCTCAGTGTTGCAAATATAATAGAATTATATTTGTTTTGTAGAAAAAAAAAAATTTTTTTTAGCAGCAAATATTCTTATAAAGCGATTAACAAAATATATACGCATACATCATCACATGTATATAATTTTATAAATACCAAAAAAAAAGTGATTTTTATTTCTGATTCTTTACCAAAACAAATCTACAATAAGGGTTTAAGCAAAAAAATTATCAAGAAATATTGTTTGAAAATAAATTACTATTCTAATGAACATTTTAATTTAAATATTATTACTAGTGTCATCTAAAAAAGCTTCAATTATAAAAACAAAAGCACATCTACCAGAGATCTACGTATATAAAAAATTTTTAGCAAATTTAAATTTTAAAACAAGTATTCATCAAGATACAAATTATAAAAAAATTGATGATGATTTAATTTGGTTTTTCGCTGGAATTCAAAAGTCTTTAATAAGTGCTAAAATGATAATAGTTGATTATAGATCAAGATCTACTGGTTTTTTTTATCTGACAAAAGACCTTGTAAAAATTTTTATCAATAAATCAAATTTAAATATCTTTGCTCATAAAGATTTAATTTTTTATTTATCAAAATATATTTTAAGAAAAAAAACATATTACTTACCGATGGGATCATTTTGTAATTATAAACCTTTAAAAAAAAAATATGATTTTATTCATATTGGAGAAATATCAGAAAAAAAAACTAGCAATGATTTTTCTGACTTAATTTTTAATCTTTCAAAGAAATATAAAATAATACTTATTGGTAAAATAGACAAAAAAAATCTTAAAAATTTAAAAAAGGTTAAAAACAATTTAAAAATAATTAATAAGAATTTACCTTTAAATATCTTAAATAATTACTTAAATAAATCAAAATTTGGCATCTCTTGGTATTCAAATGATAGTTATCTTAAAGGCCAGATTTCTACAAAAATTTTAGACTATGACGTTTGTAAATTACCAATATTGTGTAATGATTCACATGTGAGTTATTACACTCTAAATAAATACAAAATAAGAAATTATTTTAAATATAAAAAAAATAGTAAAATAAATCCAAATTTTTTTTATAAACAATCAATTAAAAACTTAAGTTTCAATAGCATTTTTAAAACATCAACTCTCTATAAAGATTTATGCCAGTTATATTCACTAAAAAAATAATTATTTTTCTTAGTCTAGTATCTATAAGCCTCTATTCTTCATCTTTTTTTTTTAACGAAAAATTTTCTAATTTAATTTTAATTATAACAATTGTATGCAATTTAATAATTTTTTTTAAAATTTCTAATGATCTAAGTTTTAATAGACATAATTTTTTAATTTCTGCTTGTTTAATATTTTTTTTAATTATAACATTTTATTTTTCGAATAACACACCTTACGAAATATTTAGGTTTATTTTTTTTATATTATGTCTTTATATTTACGTAAATATATCGAATGAAAATTTAGAAATTTATACCGAATCTGTAAAGTTATTTTTTAATATTTTTTTTCCGATTCTTTTTGTAATTTTTATGTATACTTATGTTAGTAATTTGCCGAGATCATCGGTATATTTTCATAATATAGCATATTTATCTGGTTTTTTTTTATTTGCATTAAATTTTTTTCTTATCCAAAAAAGATTTTTTATGATTATCTTGGCTTTGATTGCTTTGATACTAACATTTACTAAGAGTACCTTGTTAGCAGCATTGTTTTTGTTAATTAATCTATTTAAAAATATATATCTAAAATTTTCAATAATAATATTATTTGTAATATTCTTAATCATATTCGTATCACAAGAACTTATTATGATCCCTTTTTTCCAACACGAATTTTTTGAACCTTATCGTTTATTTACTGGTTTTAATAAAAGAGACTCGTATTGGCTTTTAGCAATTGAACAACTCTCTATAGAACCAAAAGGATTGAAAGGTATGCTAGATATCATTTATATAACAGGTTTTACTAATTCAAGTTTACATTCAGTATGGTTTGATAATATTATAATTTATGGATATTTAAACTTTTCTATATACTTATTTTTATTAATAAAATTCTTTAAATTTAATCTTAAAAATTTACCATATTTTATTTTTATGAGTTTTATTACGATCACCCCTGGTGGTGTAGGTTTATTTCCTCATATGTTAGTTTTTTTTATGTTAATTAATAATAGAAAATTAAAAAATGAAAAATAATATTTTTAACAAAAAAATTATTTCCAAAGATATTTTCGATTTGTTTTTAATATCAATAATTAGAGTTATTCCAATAATATTAAATATATTAATAATAAAATATTTGATAACTTACCAAAAATCTCAAGTTGATGATTATATAATTATTATTACTACGGCGACCATTATTTGTAATTTTTCAAATTATGGAATTCTCAATTATATCCTAAAATTTAAAAACAGACATAAATCAAAAATATTAGGTTTATTTATTAAGGTAAAAATACCTATGATGTTTTTTTTATTATTTATTTGTTTACTAATAACTATTATAAATTATTTTTTTTCAGAAACATTTAATAGTGAGAATCTACTATTTGTAGTTATCTTTTTTTCTGTTATTTTCATATTCGGCGTTAATAATTTAAATTCTTTTTATTTTAATGCAATCAATAGACCAAAAACTGCAAGTTTATTTAGATTTTTATTAATTAGTTTAACCTTCTATATTCTATTAATTAATACTAAGCATAACTTTATATTTAACTATTTTTATGCATCAATAATTACTTTGGCTATCTCTTATATTGCCATATTTAAATCTACAAATTTAAAAAACTTTCATCTAAATTATAAGTTTAAATATTATAATTTTTTAATTTCCAACAAGCATAAAGGCCTCTCATCAATTTTTGGATCTCTTATGTTATATTTGCCACTTGTAATTGCAACGTATGTTTATAATGAAAATGAGATCTTTGTTTTTTTCTTTATTACCAGAATAATGAATTTATTTTTTATTAGTGGCGCTATATTTGAAAATAAATTTATTTATCAATATTCAAAATATTTTGTTGATAAAGATATTGCTAAAATAAAAAAGTTCATAATTTATAGAACTAAATTAATTATGATCCCATTAATTCCACTTATGTTAGGTCTTATTATATTTAAAGAATTAATATTTAATTATTTTGAAATCCAAAATCTTTATTCAAATTTATATTTTTTCACTATAATTGTAGGCTCTCTGAAACTGTTTCTTGGACCAATTATTCAATATGTCTTATTTTATGATATGAAATCTTATTATAAAAAAATACAATATATAATGTATTTTTTTTATTATGGCCTATGTACATTATCAATCTTTCTTTTAGATATACATTTAGCAATTTATTTTATTTCAACGTTATTTTTTGTATATTTTGCAATTATTGCAGTTGCTCTTTATATAAAATTAAATCAATATCCATATAAATGTTAATTCTTTATTTATGAGTAAATATATAATTATTTCAAAAAATAGTGTTTTTCAAATTAATCAATGAAGAAATATTTAAAAAACTCCATACCCTCAGCATTAAGAGAAAAACTTCAAATATTTAAAGGTAAAAAAATTTATATAGATAAATTTAATATAACCAAAAGTGTATTTGTACATATACCAAAATGTGCAGGGACATCTATTGGTAAGGCAATTTACAATGATGCTAAAATTGGTCATGCAACTGCTAAGGATTATTACTATACAAATAAATCTAAATTTATTGAATATTACAAATTTACTATTATGCGAGATCCAATTGAAAGATGTTATTCAGCTTATAATTATCTTAAAAGTGAAAAATGTACTGAAAATGATAAAAAGTTTTTTAAAAAACATGTAGCAAAATTTAATAATTTTGATGATTTTGTAATAAATGGTTTGAAAAAATATCATGTTCAAAAGTTTATTCATTTTAAACCTCAAATTGATTTTATATTATTTAATGGAGTAATTATGGTCGATCAAATTTTTTCTTTTAATAAATTAAACCAAAATTACACATATCTTAAAAAAAAATTTAAAATCAAATCAAAATTAAAAATGCTTAATACTACAAAAAATATTAAAAAACGAAATGTTATTTCATTAAGTAAGAAAATTCTAAATAAGACTTACAAAAATGATTGTTTGATATTCAAAAAGTTGAAAAAAAGAAATTATCTATCTAATTTATATAAAAAAAGGATTAAAAATCTTTAATTTTTTTTTTCATAATTAGATAATGACCACCATTTTTTAAAAGAAAAAAAGAAAATAATACCCTTAAATACCAATATTTTACTGAAAGCCACCTCATATTATTTTTTAAATTTTTGTCATTATCACACCAATACAAATCATTTGTATGATCCTTATATTCTGTAAAATTTTCAAACAACTTCAATAGAGATTTTTTTGAATAACTATTTACATGTTCGAGAGGAAAACAATCAGCAAGAAAGATTTCTTTCGGCCCAAAAATTTTATACAAAAAAATTTTAAATTTTAAAAAAAAGCTAGAAGGTAATTCAATTTTTAAAATACCATTTTTAGTAAGAATTTTTTGAAAAATTATAGAAATCTCTTTTGGCCTAGTTAAATGCTCCATTACTTGATTTGCTATAACTAGATCAAATTCCATGTTAATTAAATTTTTAACATCTATCTCTTGCTCAGATTTTTTGACTGTTGATATTTCACAAGTAAAAAATTTACAATTTTCATTATCATTTGGATAATTTACTTTTCCACTACCAAAATCTAAAACATTAATTTTTTTATTCATGATTGACGATATTTTTGTCGAAAACTCTATATTTTTTAAGGTTTTGTCTGTTTTGTTGTTTAAAATTTTTTCCCTATGTGGAACTAAATGTGTGTATAGTTTTTTTATTCCCTCATCATCTAAAATGTTTGCGTGATATATATGACTACAATCCAGACATTCACGAACTTCAAATGAAAATTTGTCACCGATTAAATTAATATCCTCTAATTTATAAAAATTAATTATAAATTGTTTTAATTTTAAAGTATCATCTTTTAATAAAACTCTAATATTTAAACCACCACATACTGTACAATGATTTTTTTTTATATAATTCACTATTTTGTTTATATTATCATTTGTAAATAAATCATCATTTTTTGCCACTTAATTTATAAATGTAATTTCTTATGTTTTGTATAATAAAATTTTGTAAATAAACTTTACATAATATCGAAAATTTATTTCTTATTTTATGCTTTACTGAGTGTATGATTAGTTATTAATGACTTTACGATTAATAATAATTTTTTTAATATTTTCAGGATGTGTTAATTCTACTGGATTTAAACAAGAACCTACTAATAAAAATGCAAAAAAAATTGGTTTAGAGAGAAATGGAGTCGCATTAAAGTTTTATAATTTAAATAAAATTAATGTATCTGCGTTGCCAAGAGTAGAACAGATTAAAAAAAAAACTGATAAAAAATTAGCTGAATTAATTAAAGATAATAAATATTATTATTCACTAGGAGCTGGTGATGTTATCAATATTACAATAACAGATGTTGATGATATTAATGGCTCCTATACAATTAATCCTGTTGGAGATGTTACAATTCCTTATGCTGGTCAAGTGATGATACTAGATAAAACGAAAGAAGAGGCACAGGTATTCATTAACAATGTTTTAAAAACTTATTATCAAGAACCCGAAACTATCATTAAGATTGAGCAATACAAAAGTGCCTATGTATATATTACGGGTGCAATTAATCGACCACTATCAATTTTATTGTCAGAACAACCATTGAAATTGTTAGATGCATTAATAAAAGCTGGCTATGTAAAGGATCAAAAAAGTTATAGTAAAACTGCATTATTAAGAAGGGGTAAGGAAGTTTATGAAATCGATTTATACCAATTATTAAATTTAAATAATACAGACTTAGATGTTTATCTAAGAAAAGAAGATGTTGTACATGTTTCTGAGTCAGATACAGACCAAGCTTATGCTTTTGGTGAATTTACAACATCAGGTCCAATTGCAGTTTATAAAGATTTAACTTTAACTGAGCTATTGGCAACTAAAGGCATTAATAAAGCCACAGCTAAAACGAAATCTATCTATGTATTAAGAGAAGATTTAACAAAATTTTTACATGTAGATATTTTTACACTTAATCTTAATAACCCAGCAGCCTTTATTGCTGCAAATAATTTTTACATATTACCAAATGATATTGTATTTATTCCCCAAACAAATTTGGTTAAATGGAATAATGTTATTAGTCTTTTAACACCTTCTGAAACTCTTTTTAAAACTTACAAACCCTATATAGCTGAACAAGATGATTGGTATATTAGGAGCGCTGATTACAATTAATACGAACTGCTATTTTTAAACTTTATTAAACCTATTGATAAAATGGTTATTAGTAAAATTGATATACCTGATGTATGCATAGAAAAATCAACCAAACTTTGAATAAATAAAGTTAGTAACAACAATGATATTAATATGAATCTAGCTAACTCTTTTTTATTATTAATTCCGTCTGACAGTTTTCTAAAATAAATAATAGATATTAGAATTAATAATGAGAAACCTAAAATTCCAATTTCTCCTAACAATTCTAATCCATCATTATGTGCATGTTGGCCTATAGAATTATTAATACCATCAGGTAAGATGTAAAAATTTTTAAATAGTTGCTCAAAAGCACCAGTTCCATAGCCAAATATCCAAAAATTTTTAAATTGATCGAGTGCAAATGTATGCAAATCAAGTCTAAGTGTTTCATTAATAATTGAGGTTTCAGCATATCGTGCAATTAATTTTGCATTGCCAAAAAATATCCCAAGTATCAAAATATCAAATATTAAAATAAATATAATTACAGTAGACAATGGATTAACATATTTCTTAAAATTTATTTTTGAGTAAAAAAGAAAAGAAAATAAAACTAAAATATAGCTAAAATTTGCTGCTCTAGACCATGTTGTTAAAATACCAATACTTAAAAAAATAATAAAGATTCTTATATAAAGAATTTTACTATTTATTTGGTCAATAAAATTAAAAGTTACTGTTTTATTTTTTTGGAAAAAAATTATCATGTAATATAACCCTGAAAAAGCACACAAAAATAGGAATGTTCCAAAAACTGATCTATTTACAAACAATCCTGTACTTGCTTTTATATAATGAATTTTTTCAATTAAAAAGTTTGATGGATTGCCTATTAACATCCAGTAAGTTGCAAAAATTGCATGAAAAAAACCTAACATGCATAAAAAAAATGTAAATTTCATTAAATATTTACTTCTATTAAATAAAATAGGAAATGTTAAAAAAATTATTAAGTAACTAATGCAATTCAGTATAGAAAAATAAGAGCTACTTGGATCAATACTTAAAGACCATAACTCTTTATCAATTTTAATAGAAGAGTAGAGATCATAATTGTTAGGTGCTATAATTTCAATCCAATCTAAAGGTAATGGAATTATTTGGAAAATTAAATAACTTAAATAAATAATAAAAATTAAGAAAAAAATTCTGTTATTAAAATAATTTTTTTTAATTGCCTTCGAAATCTCATTATTTTTTAAACATATTAAAAAAAAAATAATAAAAATGATTGAGGAAAATTGAGTTAATAAAACATTAATACTTGCGTTAAAACTTATTGTTATCGCTAAAATAATACAGAATAAATTTTGTAAAGTGTTTTTATTTAAAAGCATTATAAGCAGATATTTGAAACAGGTGATATACAGTAAGCACCTCCTGCAATATCAATAGAGAAAGTCTCAGTATTTACAAGAGTTCCTGCATTAGCTGACGCAGTGACTACAAATGAATATGTAGCAGCTACAACTAGTCTTGGAGCTATACCAGAGATAGTGTTACCTGTAATTATTATGGCTGTCCCACCCCTTCCGTTCATATTTTTATTATTAGTACTTACAAATGAGTAGGTTACAGCTGATCCTTGACTGGCAATTGCTGATATTGTTTCATTAATTTCTATTCCGCTACTCACGTTTGTTAATGTTCCTGGGGCAGTAGCAAACGATAAAGTTTCACCACCAGCCGCAGCTACTATTGGAAAATTTATTGACATAGAAGTTGCGCTATTATTATCAACCCCAGTTTCTTGTACTTTAACAGTTATAGATTTTGCATCCTCTGCAGTATTAGGTGTTCCTGAAATTTCACCTGTTGAATAATCGAAATCTAAACCTGATGGTAAAGTTCCACTTGCTACACTCCATGTTGTTGTTGTTGGTTCAGCATTAAGAAAATCTCTTAAAGGGATAGTGTTTATACTAGTACCAACTTGTAAAGTTTCTGGCAGCCCAGTAACAGCATTCCATGAAACATAGGTAGGAGCTACACTAACTATTGGAAAATTTATTGACATAGAAGTTGCGCTATTATTATCAACCCCAGTTTCTTGTACTTTAACAGTTATAGATTTTGCATCCTCTGCAGTATTAGGTGTTCCTGAAATTTCACCTGTTGAATAATCGAAATCTAAACCTGATGGTAAAGTTCCACTTGCTACACTCCATGTTGTTGTTGTTGGTTCAGCATTAAGAAAATCTCTTAAAGGGATAGTGTTTATACTAGTACCAACTTGTAAAGTTTCTGGCAGCCCAGTAACAGCATTCCATGAAACATAGGTAGGAGCTACACTAACTATTGGAAAATTTATTGACATAGAAGTTGCGCTATTATTATCAACCCCAGTTTCTTGTACTTTAACAGTTATAGATTTTGCATCCTCTGCAGTATTAGGTGTTCCTGAAATTTCACCTGTTGAATAATCGAAATCTAAACCTGATGGTAAAGTTCCACTTGCTACACTCCATGTTGTTGTTGTTGGTTCAGCATTAAGAAAATCTCTTAAAGGGATAGTGTTTATACTAGTACCAACTTGTAAAGTTTCTGGCAGCCCAGTAACAGCATTCCATGAAACATAGGTAGGAGCTACACTAATCATTGGAAAATTAAGAGACGTGGTAATAGTATTATTATCAGCATCCATTGCTGTAATTGTTACATTTGCTCCAGTAGGACTAGCAAAGTTGGGTGTACCTATAATCGATGATGCTGAAATTACTAAACCATCAGGTAAACCAGATGTCGTATAAGTTATTGCTCCAACTCCTCCAGTAACATTTAAATATATTGGAGAGATAGCAGTATCTTTTGTTAAAGTTCCAGGAGCAGTTGGAGTTGTTGACCAGTATAAAGTGCCTCCACCTGCAGCTTCACTAATCATTGGAAAATTAAGAGACGTGGTAATAGTATTATTATCAGCATCCATTGCTGTAATTGTTACATTTGCTCCAGTAGGACTAGCAAAGTTGGGTGTACCTATAATCGATGATGCTGAAATTACTAAACCATCAGGTAAACCAGATGTCGTATAAGTTATTGCTCCAACTCCTCCAGTAACATTTAAATATATTGGAGAGATAGCAGTATCTTTTGTTAAAGTTCCAGGAGCAGTTGGAGTTGTTGACCAGTATAAAGTGCCTCCACCTGCAGCTTGATTATTACCTCCACTAATATCTTCTGTAATTGAAAAACTTAAACTTGCTGATGCAAAACTAGTGGTATCTATTTTATCATAAGCTGTAATAGTTGAAGTCCAATCTCCTGATGATGTAGGTGTTCCAAAAATTAGACCACTTGTATAATCGAAAGATAGTCCATCAGGTAAATCTGAAGCCGAATAGGTTACTCCATTAAGTGAAGTAGCTTTTCCAGTTATACTAATATAGGTGTTTGTTGAATATGCGCCAGAAGTTGCTGGATAAGTTTCCCAAGATATAGTGCCTGCCTCAGTACTTGTGTTATCTGTAGTTGTTATAGTAGCAGTAGTACTGTTAGTATAATTTTCTGTATTAGAAATGTTTGTAAGTAGTGAAGCCGCAGTCATAGAGGCAGAGCTTACGTCTTGAGCCATATTTTCATAAAGGCTTTGATTTGATGAAGCCATAGCAACTATTGCTTCTGCCCCAGTTGTACTATTAGAAAGAGTTGTAAAAACATTGCTAGTCATAGACTGATCTTTGTTAGTAGATATTTTAGTAAAAACTGCCTCATTCATTTTTTCGTTTCCAGAAGAAGATATAATATTAGCAACAGCATCAGAGTCGTTTGATGTTACATTTGTTAAAGCTGTGTTTACCATATTACTAGCTAAATCTTCTTGATCTTCAAACAAATCATCAACAGTCTCTGATTCCATATTGCTTAAGTTATTTAATAAGCTTAGTGTTAAATTTGTATCTTGACTTCCTTCACTTGCGCTCTGTTCATACATAACTGTTTCAAATATTAAAGATGCAGTTTCTGCATCACCTGAAGAGGCCATCTTTGCCATTGTAGTCATGGTAGCCTCATCTGCATTTGTCAGCATTTCAGTAAAAATACTTGTTTTAAATTGGTCTGCAGCCACATCAGTAAAAGTTTCTTCAAAGTTATCTTGTCCTTGTTGTTTAGCTAATTGTCTAACTCTTTTTTTTTCTGCTTTTGCTAAAATTTTTGCTGCTTTTCTTGCTGCTTTTCTTGCTGCTTTTTTTTCTATTTTTTTTTGTTGTCTTAATTCTTTTTTTTCTTCCTTAGTTAATTTAATTATTGCTCCAGTAATTTGATTATTATTTTCTAGAGCACCATCAATTGCTCCATCAGGAATTTGATTGTTAATTTCTAAAAAAGCACTAGGGGTAACATTTTGAGAAATTGTATTTGTTTTAATATGATCAAAAACATCAAAGCTTTCTTCAGCAAAATTATCCATTAATGCAACTAATGCTTCAGGATTACTTTCTACTATGTTTTCCATCATAAACTGAGTATTTCCACCACTAGTATTCATCATTATGTCACCAGCAATTTCTGCGGCTGTTCCTTCACTATTTTTCATAATTTCTGTAAACATTTCATTTTTTAATCTGTTTATATATTGATCTTGGTCTGCATAATTTTCAGTAGGATCGGGTAATATATTGGTTTCTGTTGTAAAATTAGCAGGATCTTGAAATGTAGTTTGAGGATTTTGTGTTTTTGCAGTTTCAATATGATCAAATATATCAAAATCTTGACTTGATAGATCGTCATAAACATCGGCTACCATTTCTGGGTTGTATTGAATCATAGTTTCCATTAAAAAAGCACTATCTTCAGCGGGGTTTTTTTGCATCATTGCTGATATGTTTTCAACGTCATCATCTGTTGCATTTTGAAAAGCATTAGTAGCTAGTGTATTCATTACATCTTTTTGGTTTTTAAATAATGCTCCATTATTTTCTTGCTGTATGTCATTATAATTTGTCATTATTTTCATTGATAAATTTGCATCTGGATCTGTACTAGCAAAATTTGTAATTTCATTAACGAGATATGAATTCATAGTACTATCGCTTACGGACATTACTTGTGCCAAAGTAGCTGCCGAAAAATCACTTTGATCATTCATCATGCCAGAAACAAGAGTGGCTCTAATATCCTCAAAATTTACATCACCACTTCTATAAGCCATATTTCCATTTTCACTTTCTGCACTACTAATATGTGAGAATACATCAAAACCATCTTTAGAAACTTCACTCATCATCAGTGATGCATTGGCAGGATCGTTTTCCATCATTCCTTGCATTAGCTGTATAGACTGACTTGGGTCTGAATACCTAATCATATCTGACATGAGACCAATATCATCACCATCAGACATTTCCATGTAGTATCCCATTCTAGTTCCTTTAAATTCAAATAATTGCGCTTTATAAAAATCCATATCATTTGCATCTGTAATTCCATCACCATTAGCATCAGGGATCGTTCCTGCAGCAAGTTGTTTTGCAACTGCTCGATTAATATCTTCTTCAGTTTCAGTTTGAGCATCAACAGTAACTTCTTTTATGAAGTCTTTTATTTGACTCGTTTCTTCTTCACTCAAAGTAGTTTGTTGAATTGCATTGTTACCAGATAGAGAAATACCTGTGGATGGATTAGTGATTGTGGTAGTTTGATCACCAACTGTTACACTTAATGTTCCTACTTTTCCTAATGAATCTTTAACAAGAGATATTTGCTTTTCTTCACCAGAATTAAAACCACTAACCAAAGTTCCATTGAGACCAATTTCCATCTCAGAAAGATTAATTTTCATATTACCATTTTTATTTTTAGCAATTGTTCCAGACTCAAAAGTAAAATTACCCTTATCTATTAATAGTGTAAATTTTGGGTTTTGAGATAAATTATCAAATTCTTTTATAATAAAACTACCTTCATTATTTAAAGTAAGAATTGAATTATCTAAAAATGATATTGAAACATTAGCATTTGAACTTAAGGTAATCTCATTGCCTACAAAAACTTGATCAAACTCATTTAATTTAATTTTTTTTCCATCAGCACTCTTAAATACCCCTCCCTTTAAAGATTCAATAAAGCCAACAAATTTTTCTTCTGCATAAATATTAGTAGCAAAAAGTAGAATTGATAAAGTTAATAGTAAATTTATTTTTTTTACTATTAATCCAAAAATTTTCTTGGTAAGATTTTTTGTGTTTTTTATAAATAAATACATCAACAAAATACTAATTTTTAGCCTTATTTTCCTTGTTTTTTATAACATTTTCTCAATTCTAATAATTTCCTTTAGTCCAAAATTCGATGGTTCTTTAGTTAAATCCATAAATTACCTACCATACAAGTATTCAATCTTTTTTAAAAAACCTTTAAAGTTTTCAAAAAAATCTCTTCAGGTTAATAACCCAAATAGTAAAAAGCTTTATCAGCTTTTAAAGGCAACTGAGAGAAAATCATTGTTAGACTATACTTATTGGGAGATGAAAACGCTATATCAAATTACCAATAAAGATTTGAGGAGTGATTTTGAGAATGATTTTATTAATTATGCGATACTTTCAAAAAATAATGAAATTAAAAAAAAATCAATTAAGCTTTTCTATTTGCGAAACATACCAAGGTTCAACAAAGAAGTTGGTAAAATTATTTTATATAATTAATTTAACTAAATCCAAATATAGTGCTTTTAAAAACTTAATTACTAATTGTAGCAAGATTTTTTAAAACAACTTGTAAGTGTATTTTATTTAAGTATTGATTCTTTTATGGAGCATTACTTTTTTTAAGTAAGATATATTAAATGGAAAACAATACTTTATTAAATAAGTTAGAGAGTATTAATGAGCAATTAAATTTAACTCATTATTGGATAATTCTTTTAAAATATAAAAGAATATTAATATTAGCTCCAAGTCTTTTTTGTCTACTGGGTTTTTTTATTGCTTTAAATATTAACCCAATATTTCAAAGTCAAGCAACACTTGTAATTGAGGAATCGACAAAAAATATTGTAAATATAGAGGAAGTATACAGTGGTGATACAAGAGGTATGCGTAATCTTAATTATATTAATAATCAAATTCAAATTTTAGAAAGTGATGAAGTTATAGGAACAATAATATTACAAGAAGAAGTTGTAACCAAAATAGAAAAATTACTTGGTAAAATACCCAAAAATTTTTTATTAACTAAAAAATTTAATATTTCAAATTTATTTTCTCAAGATGAATTAATAGACGAACCTAAGATTAATATTAAAAAATATATACTGGATAATTTAACAGTTACACAGATAAGAAATAGTGATGTAGTAAATATTACTATTAAATCTGGTAATGCAGAATTAGCCAAATTTTTATTAGAACAATTAGTTGATGCTTACTTAAAATATGATGTTGATACTAAAATTAAAGTAACAAATTATGCCAATAAACAGATTAACGTAAGGCTTTCAAAACTTTTAGAACAAATGGAAATTGCTGAACAAAAATTATTGAAATATAAAAAAGTAAATAATTTGATTGATATTGGTGATATTAAAGATTTAAAAATAGACCAAATTAAATCTGTTTCAAAAAGAATTATAGAGGTTAATAGAGAGCTTCAAAAAAAACAAAATGATCTAATCGCTATTAAACTAGCCGAAGGAAATGTTGATGAATTGCTAGCAATCGCTGACTTGAGAAGCAAGAAAGAAGTTGATGCAATTAGAACAAATATTAATGCAACCAATAATAGTATTGAAGCGCTACAAATAATTTATACAAATGAACATCCAAAAGTTAAAAAATCCTTAAAAACAAAAGAAAACCTTGAGAATAGGCTTGTTGAAATTTTAGATGAAAATATAGCTGCTGCAGCATTTGAATTAGCAAATCTGCAAGGTTTTATTAACTCAAGTGAAGATGAACTTGAATTGGCAAAATTTGATTTACAAGAACTAGAAGAAAAAGATGTTGCTTTGCAACAATATGTTCGTGATGTTGAAACAAATAATAGGATTTATGAAACATTTTTACAAAGAATGAAGGAAACAAACGAAGTTAAGGAACTTCAGTCTTCAAATGTTAGAATAATCCAAAGTGCACTTTTACCACTTAAACCTATATCCCCAAATATTTTAAAAATAACACTTTCATTTTATTTAATTTCATTTGGATTAATCTTTTTTATTTTAATTTATTTCGAATTTAATAGTAATACTGTTGTTGAACCTTCACATTTAGAGAGTTTAAATATTCCAATTTTAGCAACACTTCCTAGTGTTAAAAATATAGGCAAAGGTTATCATTTGTCTCAAATATTTTTAGAAGATATAGATTCAGAATTTTCAGAGTCCATACGTACCTTAAGAACATTAATGGTAGCTAAATTCAAAAAAAATAAATCAATACTATTAACTTCCACATATTCAGGAGAGGGGAAAACTACCATTTCTTTAAATACAGCTTTAGCTTTTTCAAAAATTGGAAAAGTTATCTTAATTGAAACTGATATTAGAAGACCCTCTGTGCTAAATATTACAAGTAGAGCCGATGAAATTAAAAAACCTGGTTTTAGTGATATTTTACAAGGAGATATTAATTTTAGCGAAATAATAACCAAACTACCTGGTTCAGACGTTGATTTAATGACGTCAGGAACAAGAAGATCGGACTTGACTGATTTAACTACGCCAATAAAATTAAAAGAATTTTTTGATCGATTAAAAGAAATATATGACTATGTAATTTTAGATACACCTCCAATTCAGCCAGTTTCGGATACTTTATTTATATCACAAGCTACTGATCATAATGTGCTTATTGCAAGATCTAATGTTACCAAAGTCGCTGGAATTAAATCTGCGCTAAAAAAAATAAAAAATGTAAATGTTAAAATAGATGGTTTAATATTTAATGATCTTGATACATCAAAGGCTAGTTATTATGGTTATTATCAATATGGTGGTTATTATAACAAATATAAAAGTTATAGTTAGTTTATATAATTTTTACATAAAACTGAAAATAGTCGTTCAAAATGCTGATTGAAAAAATATTTCAAAGAGATGATAAATTTTTTTTAATAATTTATCGTTTATTTTTAGCACTTATACTTTATTTAAGCTCAAGTCTTTCTTACTTCCTAAGAAATAAAACCTGGGTATTACCTGAAAGATATATAGAAGCCACTGTAATAATCTCATTAATTTTTATTGTATTGTCACTTTTTAAGTCTAAAGAAAATAGATTTAAAAGAGGAATAGCTCAATGGTTTAGGGTTGAGCTTATGGTACTTACCCAAACATTTATAATAGCTATTATGATCACAGTAATGTTAAAAATAAGTGATAATTATTCCCGTTTATGGCTATTTAGCAATATAGCAATATCCTATTTTTTATTTTTATTTTTTAAGGTTTTTTTTGATTATGTTTACTCTCAATTAATAAAGTCAAATTTAATACAAAGAAACGTTCTTTTAATAGGTGATGCCATTGCTTGTCAGAATATTATTCATAATTTTCCAAAAAAAGTAAGTAATTCAGTTATTAAATGCATAATAGCAATCGATCAAACAGATAGTAAAGATTTAAATTTTTACGGAGTTCCCAGCTTTAAACTAAATGATGATTATGATTATATATTAAATCATCATTATATTGGACAAATATGGATAGTTTCTTCAGAAAAAACTCAATCGTATATAGAAAATTTAATTGATAAATTTTTAAATTACTCAGTTGATTGCCGTTTAATTTTACCTGAATCAAAATTTAAATTCGTTGAAGGTTTGGATAATGAGGCTGGATTTGACTTTTACAATGTCTCATTTTCACCATTTTATGGAACAAGTTTTTTTATAAAAAATTTACTTGATAAATTTTTATCTTTATTTTTTTTATTAATTACCCTGCCAATCATCATATTTTTTTCACTCTGTATTTTATTTGAAAATGGTTTTCCTATTTTTTTTAAACAAAAAAGAACTGGTTGGGATGGTAAATCATTTAATATTTTTAAACTTCGGTCTTTATACAAACACAAATCTGCCTCAGATTCACAACAGGTGACAAGTGGTGATAAACGAGTTTTAAAAATTGGTAAGATTATTAGAAGACTAAGTGTTGATGAATTGCCTCAATTTTATAATGTTATCAAAGGAGATATGTCAATAGTTGGGCCAAGACCTCATATGCTTGATCATACAAAATATTACTCAAAAGAGGTAAACAATTTTATGCAAAGACATAAATGTTTACCAGGAATCACTGGTTGGGCACAAGTGCATGGTGCAAGAGGGCCCACCACAGAAAAAGGATCGATGGATAAACGTGTTCAACATGATTTATATTATATAAAAAATTGGAACCTAATGTTAGATTTTTATATTTTAATTAAAACTGTCTTTGTAGTGTTATTTCAAAAAGTAGATTAAATAAACATGAAAATATATGCGATAGGTGATATACATGGCTGCCTAAGAGAATTAACTTTCCTTCATGAAAAAATCTTCACTAATGATAAATTTAAAATAAAAGATGATTTAATAATTTATTTAGGTGATTATATTGACAGAGGTTTAAAGTCAAAACAAGTCATAGATCAAATCATTAAATTAAAAAGTAATAATATAAAAACAATACATTTGATGGGTAACCATGAAGAGTTTTTGGTAGATTTTTTATTCAAGAAAATTAACAATATAAAAAAATGGTTGCAATTTGGAGCAGATCAAACCTTTAAAAGTTATGATATTGAAATAGTTGATTTTATAAAAGATGGTTTCGATGATGAAATTATTGATAGATTAAGAAATACATTTTTAGAAAAAATGAGTGATGAGCATATAAATTTTTTTAATAATTTAGAGGAATCGTTTTCAACTAAAAAATATCTATTTGCACATGCTGGAGTAGATCCCATGAAAAATCTATCTGAACAAACAAGGAAAGATTATTTGTGGTCAAGATCTCCTGAATTTTTTGATAAAAGTTTTAAAGCCAAAAAAATTATTATTCATGGTCACACACCTGTAGAAAATATCACAAATCATCCATATAGAATAAATATTGACACTGGCTGTTTTTTTTCAGGTAAATTAACTAGTGTATGTTTAAGTGATGATGTGGAAAGTCGTCTGTTTATAAGTAATTTACAGAAATAAAGTTTGTAAAAATTATTAATAAGATTTCATTATCTATTAGTGCAACCAATAAGTGAATAAAATAAATTTTATGAAAATAAATCATAAATTTTTATGAATATTTATTCAATACAAGAAATAGTAAAAGCTACTAACGATTTCTTAAAACCAAAAACTAAAACTATTATTAAAAAAAATATTGATAATAATCATAAAAGACTATTACAAAATAAAAAAAAAGATATTAACTCTCAAATAAAACAATCTAATTTATTAGAAGAGGATCTATTAATTAATAACAAAATAAATAGGATTAACTATAAAATAAATATTAAACCCATTGTTAAAGATCATATGGTAAATGAGCTTTATTTATATTTTACAAAAAAGATTAAGAAAAATACACTTAAGTTAATTATTGAAGAACAATTAGAAATTAAAAATTTAAAAAATAAAATTAATTTTTTAAAACAAAATGAAAATAAATTAAAAGATGATTATCAAATACTTAAAAATAATTACGAATTAGTTTTAAAAGACAATCATATATTAAAAATTACCAGTAACTCTTTTGAAAATAAATTGAATCAATTTACCATTAATAAAGATCAATTAAATATTGAAAATATTGAATTAAAAAATAATATAAACAACATCAAATTAAAACTTGATGAGTCAATATTACAAAACAGGTCTTTTGAAATTAATAATGCTGAAATAAAAAATACTATATCTAGATATATTGTTAATAATAAAAAATTACAGGAGAAAATAAATTTAATTGAAAATTCTAAAAACTTAAAGTCAGAAGATGAAACAAAAAAAATAAAATTTTATCAAAATGAAAATGTTAGATTGTCTAGTGAATTATTAAATACACAAAAAAATAACAACAAAATTAAAGAAAATTTAAATGACATCAAAATAGAAAAAGAAAAAATATCCAATAAAATTAAAGAATTAAATATATCTATAGAAGATAAAACAAACATTATTCCATCATCTTTTGTTAAAATATTTCCTGACGAAGTTAAAAAAGACATAAATAAATTAAATAATACGGAACAAAAAAGTTTAGATGAGGTAATTAATAGAATTTTTGCTAAAATTTAAAATTATTTACTAATACTAGTTATTAACATTATTATCTAAAAATAATTTATAAAATTTATTTATATTCATAATTATTGACTCATAATTTCTAACAAGTTAAATTTTTAATTATGATATTGGAATGTAAAAATTGTAAAAAAAATCTTACTTTTATTGAAGACGATATTAGTTTAGAAGGTCAGCTAATTACCTGTGAATATTGCAATGAAAATTGGACTTATAATTCAATGACTCTTTATCTTGAAAATAAATTGACTGAATTAGATCTAGATCTCAATAACCAAGAAATAAAAATAAATGAATTAAATACCAAACATAACGAAAAAATTCACGAGTTAGAAAAAGAATTAGATTTAAAAAAAGAAGAATTAAATAAACAAAAGTTATTAGAAGAAAGAATTAGTTTATTTGAAAAACGCGTTACTGATACAGAGAAGCTCAATATAGTCCAAGCTAATTTAGAAATTCAAATTGCTCAAATGGAAAATGAAGTTAAGAAAACCTCAGAAAATATTTTAAATAAAAATGAAACTATTGAAAAAAAAACAAATTTTTTAAAGATGAAAATACAACCCTATATAAATGAAACAAAAAACAATGAATCAATCAGGGTAAATGATAAACATACTGATGTAGTAAATTTTCAAAGTTATGAAAAGGATGAAAAAAATAAGAAAAAGCGAAGTTTTTTTTGGAGAAGTAACAAAATAGATTAATTATTTTAGATGACATGAATGAAGATGATAACAATTCTTTTAATTCCCATATTCCTTTAATCTTAGATAATGAAGTAAATTCATCTTTAAATACCAATCATGAAATATTGAGGATTAACCAACTTATTAAGATCAAATATTTAACTAATAAAAAAGTTTTACCCTTAAAAGAAAAATCTCATTTTGATAATGATTTTATTTCAATTAAAAATATAACAAATAAAATTAATGATTATATTAATGAAAAAACAATATCAATTAATAATTCTATTAATGCTCAAGAAAATGAACTCAAGTTATTGTATCAAGAAAAAAATTTATTAGACCAAAATAAAATACAGTCTAATATTATTAACCATCAACAAATACTTTTAAATAATTATAAAAAAAATACAAATGATCTTAAATTAAATTCAAATAAGATTAAAAAAAAATTACAAGAAACTATCCATTTGAATAGAACTTTAGAAATAAATAATAACGAGTTAAAAAACTCTATAAGTCGATATATTTCTAATAATAGAAAGCTACAAGATACTATTAACAAATTAAAACTAGATTATACAAAACCACTGTTAACTATTGAACAAACAGAGGAATTAAATAATAAAGTAAAATTTTATCAAGAAGAAAACATAAGACTATCAGATGAATTAATTTCTCTACAAAATAGTTATACTAAAATTAAAAATAATTTTACTGAATTAGAATTACAAAAAAATAATATTTATAAGCAAATCCAAGAATTAAATAATTCTTTAATCAATGATAATGTATTGGAGGCTCCTTTTATAAAAGAAAATGTAAAAGATGATTATATTACTACCAAAACAATTGATGAAGTTTCTAATAATAACATTCAAGAAGATAAAAATACATCTAAAATAAAGAAAGATTTAGATGGTGAGATTAATAATATTTTTAATTAATTTTTTGTATTAATTTTAATTGTGGCTCTCTAAAACCTTACATTCCTGCCCAGTTTTTAATATTGTAAAGTACATAAATGCTGTCTCAACTTCTTCAAATCTTAAATTTTGAAAACAATTTGTTTTAGCGTATTTATAATGATGACTATAATCAAATTCACACTCTCCACCTGAGCAATTTGCAGTTGCCGCATTTACTTTAGTAATTGTCAAAAAGATAATAATTAGTAACGTTATAGATTTTTTAATAGTCAAAAAATTATGAAATTTCCAATGAGCCAATTCTTTTGCACCATGCGTTAAATTCTTCTATAGTTATGATTTCTGGCTCTATTATCCAAGATCTATTGTCATTTTCATTGAGAGTAAATTTTAAAAATCCTTTTTCTTTAGCATTCTCTAATATTAACCTTAATGAAGGTTTTGAAATTCTGGTATTGGATGCAAGTTCTCTAGCAATATCTTCAATGTTTATTTTTTCTTTATTAGCATACGAATGCATAATAAATAACCAAATTATCATTGTTGTTAAGTCTTTTCTAAAAAATTTTATTGAAGTATTACCTTTGTTAACTTCTATTAAATCATGAAGAAGTGATGCACATATAGTCTTTGAATGATCTTCTAATATACTCACTTTTTTAGTGTATAATAAAATAAGGTATTTAAATATATAAATCATTATTAACCAATATTAAATTTCTATCTCTTTAGAGCTGTAAAATTATCATTAATAAACTACTTACAAGTACTACAAATTATTATATATAAATTATTTATGTATTATTTTTCCATAATTTACAAATCAGTAACACCAATATTAAAAAAACTAACAATTATCTATTTATGGTTTTTATTTTTGCCAGTGGCGTATTTATTGAAAATATTAAACTTCTTCTTTTTTTCTATCAAAAATTTACTTTTAGCACTTAATAAGCAAATTAGTAGATTCTAAATCTTTTCAAACTTATAAAAATAATTTAGTAAAAGTTTGCATTGCAATAATACTTACTAAACCAACAGTTACCATTGCAACCAACCCAACAATGAAGGGTTTATAACCCATTGATTTTAGGTCTTTTAAATTAGTAGACAAACCAACAGCAGCCATTGCCATACTTAAGAAAACTTTAGCTGAATCTTTAATAGTTGTTACTGAGTGTTGCCATAAGATTTGTGAATTTTCAGTTAAAAATACCTGGTCTCCAATATTTCTGAATATAATCATTCCAATAAACCCTAAGACAAAATATGGGAAAATATCTAATATGGAATAATTATTTTTCTTTGTTTTATTTCTGTTAAATAAATATGCAAATAGAGGAATCATTATAATCAAAAAAGTATTTCGTATCAATTTAGTTACAGTCGCAACATTTAAGGTTTCAGGACTATTAAATTGTTGATCATAAATTAATCCTGCAGCTGCTACTTGTGAAGTTTCATGAATAGCCGTACCTAAAAAAAGCCCCACATACATAGGATCTCCATTAAAATAAATATTTGCAAAATAGGGGTAAATTAACATTGAGATAATTCCAAATACAGTAATGTTTGCTATAGCGTAAGCAACCTCACCTTTGTTTGCTTTAATTATTGGAGCTGTTGCCATAATAGCAGTTGTTCCACAAACTGTACTACCAATAGAAATCAAGTAGGCCATTTTTGTAGAAATTTTTAATTTTTTAATAAGTAATTTAATTACAACTAATACACTTATGATACAGACAATAATTAATGGAATAGCAACTGTACCAAATTTTAAAAATTCAAATGGTTTTAGCTGAATGCCAAGGCAAATTATTCCAAGTTTTAAAATATATTTTTGAGTAAAATCTAAACCAAGTAAAAAGCCTTCTCTCATTTTAAATATGTTTCCAAGAATAATTCCCATCAAGATAGCAATCATAGCTGTAGATATTGGGCTCTTAGCATAACCTAATATCTCAATACCAATAATATTATTTAAACCTTGTGATAAAGTGTAGAGAACAAAAGCTAAAATAATACCTGGTACAACAACCAAGTATTTTTTAAATATCATTAATTAATATTAGATGAATTTTTAAGCACTTCTATAAAGCTTAGTCATAACAAACTCTTTATGACCTAAAGCTTCAGCACAAGTTAATCTGCCATTTGCTACCCTAATCATAGATTTTATTAACTCATCACCTGCTTCAGACATAGTCATCTCACGTGATAGTATTTTTGATACATCACAATCAATATGCTCACCCATACCTTTTACAGTTAGTGGGTTGGCAGTTAACTTAACAACAGGTTCTATGGGGTTACCCACGATATTACCTTGACCTGTTGGGAATAAGTGAATGTTAAATCCAGCTGCTGCTTGAAGTGTAATACATTCCGCTGCAGCAGATGAAGTGTCCATAAAGTATAATCCTTTTCCTTTAGTAGGCTCTTCAGCTGGTTCTAAAACATCAATAAATTTACAATTTCCAATTTTTTGGAAGTTTCCAAATGCTTTTTCTTCAATTGTAGTCAAGCCACCTGCAATATTTCCTGCTGTGGGTTGGCTTTCTGAAAGGTCATCTGTTGCTTCTTTTAAAATGAAATCATTATAATCACTCCATGTTTTCATGAATTTTTCAGAAGCTTCAGGGGTGGCACCTCGTGTAGCACAAACTTTTTCAGCACCAGTTAACTCTGACGTTTCACCAAAACATAAATGAACTCCTAATGGCTCTAATTTATCCATTAAGTTTCCAACTGTTGGGTTAGCAGCAAGACCTGATGTTGTGTCAGATTCACCACATTTAACTGAAATCCATAAATCACTTAAAGGACATTCTTCTCTTTGTTTTTCAGAAGCCCACATTGCAAATTCCTGAGCTTTTTTAGAAGCCTTCATAATTGTTCCAATGTCACCAGTTCTTTCAATATGAAATCCCTCAACTGGTTTTCCAGTTTTAGCAATTTCATCAACAATTCTTTTTGTCCATTTAGGCTCAATTCCGATAACAATTACAGCAGCAACGTTAGGGTTTTTTCCAGTCCCAATCATCGTTCTAAAATGTAGATCTAAGTCAGCACCAAATTGAAGTCTTCCATAAGAGTGAGGAAGGGCCATTGTACCTTTAATATTATTTGCTACAGCTTCAGCACAAGCATTTGAGATATCATCTACAGGTAAGATGATTACGTGGTTTCTAGTACCAACTCTGCCATTTTCTCTTTTATAACCTAAAAAACTTTTTGGAATTTCCATATTTTTTACCACTTCTTGGTTTTTACATTGTGAACATGAACATGTTCACCTTTTTTGATTGATTTAACTACTTTTCCAATATCATGACCATATTTTAAAATAGTATCACCCTCATTAAGGTCAACCATTGCAATTTTATGTCCTAATTGAATTTCATCTACTGATTGAATTTGAATTGTTTTATCATTCTCCATAATCCAGCATGCGCAATCTTGTTTTGGAGTGATTTTATCAATAACAACTACCCCTACGTTGTCCTTTTCGTCATGTATAATAATATCTGTAGCCATAATTGTGTCGATTTGTTTGTTTGAAATTTTTTAATTCTTATATATTAATCTTTAAAATTAACAATTTATTTATAGATTTTTTTAACAACTTAAGCAGAAAGGCCTAATTATTATGACTAAAATGACAACAGAAGAAGCTTTTGTAAAAGTTTTACAAATGCATGGAATTGAACACGCATTCGGAATTATTGGTTCAGCCTTTATGCCTATTTCAGATATCTTTCCTGATGCTGGAATTACCTTTTGGGACGTTGCTCATGAAACAAACGGTGGATTAATTGCTGATGGTTACACAAGATCTACTGGTAAAATGTCAATGGTCATTGCTCAAAACGGTCCTGGAATTACAGGTCTTGTTACGCCAATTAAAACTGCATACTGGAACCACACACCACTATTGTTAGTAACACCTCAAGCTGCCAATAAAACTATGGGTCAGGGTGGATTTCAAGAAGTAGAACAAATGAATTTATTTAAAGACATGGTTTGCTACCAAGAAGAGGTTAGAGACGCTTCAAGAATGGCAGAAGTGTTAAATAGAGTAATTGAAAAAGCGATTAGAGGATCAGCTCCTGCACAAATAAATGTTCCAAGAGATTATTGGACACAAGTAATTGATATTGATCTTCCTCCAATTGTTAGACTTGAGAGACAAGCAGGTGGAGTTGATGCAATTAAAAAAGCAGCTGACTTATTATCAAACGCTAAGTTTCCAGTAATATTATCTGGTGCGGGTGTTGTAATTGGTGGAGCAATTGAAGATTGTAAAAAATTAGCTGAAAAACTAGATGCCCCAGTTTGCTCAGGGTATCAGCATAATGATAGTTTCCCGGGAAGTCATCCACTAGCTGCTGGACCTTTAGGATACAATGGATCAAAAGCTGGAATGGAACTAATTAAAAAAGCTGACGTTGTTCTTGCACTCGGTACAAGATTAAATCCTTTCTCAACATTACCTGGTTATGGAATGGATTACTGGCCTAAAGATGCAAGTATTATTCAAGTTGATATGAATTCAGATAGAATTGGTTTAACTAAAAAAGTATCTGTTGGTATTTGTGGTGATGCAAAATTAGTATCTCAGCAAATTTTAGCTCAACTTTCACCAACAGCAGGTGACGTAAATAGAGAAGAGAGAAAAAATACAATTCACCAAACTAAATCTGCTTGGTTACAAGAGTTATCAAGTTTAGATCATGAAGATGATGATGAAGGTACAGTTTGGAATGCAGAAGCTAGAAAAAGAGATGCAGACAGAATGTCTCCTAGAGAAGCATGGAGAGGAATTCAAGCAGGAATGCCTGATGATGTTATTATATCAAGCGACATTGGAAATAACTGTGCAATTGGCAATGCTTATCCTACATTTGAAAAAGGTAGAAAATATTTAGCACCAGGATTATTTGGTCCTTGTGGCTATGGTTTTCCAGCAATTCTTGGAGCAAAAATTGGATGTCCTGATACACCGGTAGTTGGTTTTGCAGGTGACGGTGCATTTGGTATTAGCATGAATGAAATGAGCTCAGTAGCAAGACCAGAATGGCCAGCAATTTCAATGGTAATTTTTAGAAACTACCAATGGGGTGCCGAAAAAAGAAATACTACTTTATGGTTTGACGATAATTTTGTTGGAACAGAGCTTGATCCAGAATTAAGTTATGCAAAAGTTGCTGATGCTTGTGGTTTAAAAGGCGTTACCGTTCGAACCATGGAAGAAACTACAGCTGCTATCAAGCAATCATGTGAAGATCAAAAGAAAGGAATTACAACGTTTATTGAAGTAATTCTTAACCAAGAACTGGGAGAGCCTTTCAGAAGAGATGCTATGAAAAGACCAGTTAAAGTTGCAGGGATCAATAAAGAAGACATGATCAAGCAACCTTCTTTGGTATCTTAATATCTTTTAAAAATTTCTTATCTGTCATAATCTAACTACATGAATGTAGTTAATGATACTAGTTGTAGTTGGATTAATGAGCTTGGTAGAAGATCTAATATAATAACTTTAGATAGAGATAAATCCTGCGACTGGTTAATAATAGGTGCTGGCTTTACAGGTTTATCTGCTGCTAGAAAATTATCAGAACTTCACCCAAATCAAAAAATTATTATTGTTGATGCACAATTAGCAGGCGAGGGTGCAAGTGGAAGGAACTCAGGATATTTAGTTGATACTACTCTTAATGACGGTTTTACCTCCAATAAAGAACTTTCTAATTATAAGAAGAAGACAGACATTTATAAATTAGGAATTAATGCTGTAAAAAAGTTTATTAAAGAGCACCAAGTAGATTGTGATTGGAATGAAAGTGGAAAATATTTTGCCTCATCCAATGAAAAAGATAGAAAGATATTAGAAAATTTTAGCAAAACTTTATTAAAGCTAAACTTCGAGCATAATATCTTAGAAAAAGATGAATTAGGTAAAAGATTAGGTACAAATTTTTATAACCTAGCACTTTATACTAAAGGAGGTATTTTATTACATCCAGGAAAACTTGTAAGAGCAATGGTTGACATTTTGCCAGATAATGTTGAGCTATTAGAAAATACTCAATTAAATGAATGGTCAAAAAATAGCGATACAATTATTTGTAAATTTAATAATCATAAAATAATTACTAAAAAGATTATTTTTTGTACTAATGGTTTTTTAAAATCACTTAGTATAAAAAATAATTATAATTTCCCCTTAACTTTAACTGCAAGCATGACAAGACCATTAACTGATACAGAATATAAATCGATTGGTGGGGTTAAAGAGTGGGGTGTGCTACCTGTTAGACCAATGGGTGCAACTATTAGAATGACAAAAGATAAAAGAATTTTGATAAGAAACACAGCAGAAGTACATAGTCCTTTTAAAATGTCTAAATCAGATTTAGATAAAAGATCTTTAAATCAAAAACTTGGAATTAAAAAAAGATTTCCAAGTCTAGCAAATAATATTATAGAATCTAGTTGGTCTGGAATTGTATCTAGAACAAGAAATAGCTCACAAATTTTCGAAAAAATTGATAATAATGTCTTTGTAGCAGGTTGTTATAATGGTTCTGGAATTGGTGTTGGGACTTTATTTGGAGAACAGATAGCTATTAAAGCAAGTAATAATAATACAAAAGAAATTGAAATAATAGAAAGTAAAATTAAGCCAACTTGGCTACCTCCTCAACCATTTTTAGATATTGGAATTAAATCTAGATTGATTTATGAGCGTTTGAGAGCAATAGCTGATATTTAAATTAATTCTTTAATTAAAATTTACTTTAGAGATAAATTTTTTTTTTTTAATTTGTGATTAATAAACCTTAATATTTTGGATTGATTTAATTGTACTTTTAAACTAGAAACTGAAGAGTATATATAAAGCCCTTGTAGCTCAGCTGGTAGAGCAATTGATTTGTAATCAATAGGTCCGCGGTTCGACTCCGTGCGGGGGCACCATCAATCAATAAAATCAACACTAATTATTTTTGCAAAGTTACAGTTTAACTAATTTTTAGCATTAGGTTAGGTCAAAGTGTGGACAGATTTAATTGAACTAAAAAAAACTAATCATTTTTGCAATTATTTTATCAAAATTGAATATTTTATTTTTAGTTATATTTTCCCAATAGGATATCTGCTGAACTCTTCTCATCCAATAGTTTTTACCAAATGGTGTGTATTTACTACCCACGGTGAGAGAACCTACACTTTTGATAGTTAAAATTTTTTTTGTATAAAGTAGTTTTTTTTTATTTAAAGCAAATAAAAGAAACAAAGCATCAATAGCTAATAGATTCCATTTGTTAATATTTACTTTTTTAAAGAATGATTTTAAAATTTTAGAATTTCCAGATATTGAACTTGTTCCATATATTTCAGGCCAAGAATTTATTATTTTTTTATATAAGAAAAAACTTTTATACTTTTTGTGAGGGTAATTAGTGACCAATTTTTTTTCTGAATTGTAGTAGCAACACTCATCCTGTACGACAATTTCATCATTAATGTTAAACTTATCATAAATATTTTTTAATTTATTACTTTTAAAGAAATCATCTGCGTCTAGTAAGCAAAACCATTTACCTCTAGACTTTTTAAAGCCTTCATATATCTTCTTTATTTGATTTATCTCTGGATATTGAGAAAAATTTCTGAAGTGAAAATAGCGTATTTTTTTTGAAGAAATGATCTTTTTGTTAATTTGATTATTTGAAGTATCTACTATTATAATTTCATATTTCTTTTTGAAATTTTGTTTTAAACATGAATTTATACATCTTTCTATAGTCTCATGTTGATTGTGAGTATTGATTATTATCGAAAAGAACATTTTTATATATATTTATAATAATTTATTTATAAAAACCATTATATTTATGAAAAAAATTAACCAAAATATTCCAATTATAATTCTATCTGGTGGGAAAGGTGAAAGATTTGTTAGTAAGGAAAACCTCCCAAAACAGCTTTCTAAAGTATCAAGCCACCCTATTATAATGGAAATAATTTTGTTTTATTTTAAAAATGGTTTTAATTTTTTTATTTTACCACTGGGATATAAATCAAATTTTTTTACACAATTTTTTAATGATAAAAAAAATATTAAAATATATAATCTTAATATTATAAAAAAAGACAAAAATGAAATTAAAGAATCAAAAATTAATATTCTACTTTTTGATGCTGGCTTAAAATCAAATAAATTAAATAGAATTAAAAAATCTATAAAATATTTAGATAATAAATCAACTAAACTTGGTGTTTGTTATGGTGATATTTTTGCAAATATTTCATTTCAGAAAGAGTTATTTAATTTTAAAAGAAAAAACATAGAAGCAATAGCTGTTGGTTACAATGAATATTCACCCTTTGGTCATATTAAAATTAAAGACAAAATGATAAAAAAATTTTATGAAAAACCTAAATTACCTGATCCTATCAATATTGGTTTTTATTTTTTTAATACAAAGATATTTTCAAAAATTAAAACTAATTATGGTGACGATTTAGAGACTGATTTTTTACCAAAAATTAGTAAAATGAACAAACTAAGTTGTCATATACATAAAGGCTATCACTTTACTGTTAATAGCCAAAAAGACTTAATTAATGTAAAACAATTATATAAAAATAATAAAAATTTTTTCAAAGATCTTTAATGAAGCAAAATATTTTAATCACTGGTGGCTTTGGTTTGTTAGGTAGCAACCTTTATAAATTTTTAGTAGATAAGAAATATAATGTATTTATTTTGGATAAAAAAAAAAATTTTTTAAAAAAAAACTATTTAAAAGTTGATAAAAAAAAAGTTTTTCTTGGGGATTATCTTAATAAAAACTATGTAAAAAAAATTATAACAAGAAATAAGATTAACGTTATTTTTCATACTGGAGCTGTAACTCAAGTTTTGTTAGCTTTAAAAGATCCGGAATATACATATAATAATAATATAATTGGCACACTAAATTTTTTAGAAATTATTAGAAAGATTAACAAAAAAATTATATTTATTTATAGCTCTTCAGATAAAGCTTATGGTGAAGTAGGGAAGAAAAGTTATAAAGAAGAAACTTGTCTTAATTCAATTTTTCCATACGATGTTTCAAAATCATGCTCTGATTTAATTTGTCAATCTTATGCTAAAACTTATAATTTAAAGATTGGAATATTAAGATGTGGCAATCTATATGGACCTGGAGATTTTAATACTGGAAGATTGATAAATGGATTTATAATTTCTAAAATTAAAAACAAACAATTTATTATAAGATCTAATGGAAAATTAGTAAGAGATTATTTATATGTTGGTGACGCTGTCAATGCTTACTATCTAACCATGAAAGTACTGATAAATAAAAAAGAAAACTTAAGAGTTTATAATGTTGGGTCTAAATATAATTTAAATGTATTAGATATGACAAATAAAGTATCAAAAATTGTTGATAATAAGAAGGCTAATTTAAAAATTTTAAACTCTTCTAAAAATGAAATTTCTTTTCAAAAACTTAATTTTACAAAGATAAAAAAAGAGCTCAATTGGAGTCAAAAAGTTGATTTAAATATTGGACTTAAAAAAACTATTGAATGGTACAAGACTTACATTAATCTTTTTTAGTTACGTGGATATAATTACTGATTAAGATTTAATTTCAATATCCTCTGCATTTAATCCATTTTTATAACGTTCATACATAATTAGATAAGCAGCTTCTAGGTGCCCTGTAAACAATTTGCTATTATATAAGGGTGATTTTGAAAGGTTGTTAATCAATTTGTTTTTGATGATTTTTAATTTTTTTGGATGTTTAGCTAGCTCTATAGCTAGCGACTCATACTCTTCTTTTGTTGTGGTAATTAATTCAGGTACATTTACAGTTTTTAACAAACTGGTTGCTACCCTAGCAGCAAAAGAAAGACCAGTACAAGTGAGTACTGGTAACCCCACTCTTAAAGCATCACTTGCTGTAATATGAGCATTATAAGGAAGTGTATCAAGAAATAAATCTGCTAATTGAATTCTTTTTAAATGCTTATCACCTTGCATTTGTGTTGCAAAAATTAATCTCTCTTCATTAATTCCAAGTTTTTTTGCCTGATCTTTTAAATTTTTTTTAGCATCTATATTATTTACTAGTAGCCACAATACACTACCATCAGTTGCTTTAAGTATCCTCATCCAACTGGCAAAGACAGAAGGTGTAAATTTCCAACTATTATTAAAACAGCAAAAAATAAAACCTACGTCAGGTAATCCAATTTCGTGCCGAAATAATGTGGTTTCAGAAACATGTTTTTTAGATATATCTACTAGATAGCTATTGGGCATATAAACAATTTTTTCTGAACTATATTTTTTATTTTGTTCAGTAATAATACTTTTATCAGCAATGTAATAATCGTGATAATTTGAACCCATGGTGCCAGTATATCCTAAGTAATTAACTTGTATTGGTGCAACTGACATTGCAAATATATTTGTTCTATGTCCTTCGGTATACCCCGCTAAATCAATGGCAATATCAATTTCTAAAGACCTTGAAAGTTTTACTACATCATCATTTGACATCATTTGCACATCATGAAAGTGATCAACACCTTCTTTAATTCGAATATTAAATTCATCTTCTGTATCCCCACCAAAGGAAAAAGCATGTATTTCGAATTTTTTTCTATTGTGAATTTCGTAAAGCTCGGAAGTTAAATATGCTACAGGATGATTATTGAAGTTAGGAGAAAAATATCCAATTTTGATTTTTTTATGTCCAGGATAAGGAGATATTTTTGGAAAAACGTAAGATTTCGAATACTTATCGTTTAAATATATTTCAGCAGATTTTCTATGAATATTAGGGTCATCGATAAGTGAGAGCATAGCAAATGGAGTGGTAACCTTTTTTCCATCATTAATTTTTTTTTTTAGTTTGTTGAGATCAGCAGGTAAGTTATCCCATTTACAATTAACCATTTTGATATGTAATGAGGCACCTAATAGGTAATTTATATCTGGATTTAGTTTTCTTGCATTATCAATACTTGAATCAGCTTCATTTTCTCTTCGCATTTTTTTTAATAAAAGACCCAAATTATAATGAGCATCACCAAAATCTGATTTTAACTGTATTGCATGCTTAAAGAATGTCTCTGCTTCATTCACATTATTAAGTGTTTGAAGAACGACACCCAAATTATTATGAGCTTCAGCAGAATTTGGACTCAATTTCATCACCTGTCTAAAATATTTTTCAGATTCATCTAACCTTCCTAATGTTAGAAGCAGATTTGCAAAAGTATTTTGTACAGTAATAAAACTTGGGTTTAATGTTATTGCTTTTTTTGAATTTTCTTCAGCTTCACCAAAGTCATTTTTTTTGATTAGTGCATTGATATAGCTGATCCAAAAATGTTCTATGTTTGGATTAGCTTCAATTGCTACCTTAAAGAAGGGAAGTGCAAACTCAATCTTGCTCTTAGAAAGTGCTATAACACCCAAGTTATGATTAGTAGCAGCATGTAAAGGATGGGTTTGTAACACTTTTAAGTATAGTTTTTCAGCCTCCTCAAGTCTTCCTTCTTTATGTGCATTTAAACTTTGTTGTATTATTTGATCAATAGTCATTTTATTCAATCATATAAAATATTACCTTTAATTAGTATTATTTTTTATTAATAAAACCTCACTAAATCTATACTTTAAAAAAAGTTTAATTATTGTTAAAATTTTTTTTACGAAAATCTAATTGTTCTGAAATTACTTTAGATATATAATTAGATAAGTTTACCTCTTTATAAATCTCTTTATAACTAAAATCATTTATCATTTTTGCATAGCTAAGCCAGTTATTCATTATTAGAAAATCAGAAACTGAAATACCCTCTAGAGACACCCTTGGATTTACAATGGCTTTAGTTTGCGTACCATCAAATTTTTTTTCTTTTTCGCTCCACACTTCCTTATATTTCATAAAACCTTTACTTTTTTTGTCTATCTTTTTATAATCAGGGAATGCTTCACCATACTCTGTGCATCCTCTTTTAATTTTGATTTTACACTTAATAAACTTATTAATAATAGGTGAAACTATTTGTAAAATTTCATTTGCCTCATCCATAGTGGTGCAATAAATTAACCCTTTATACGGCTCTACAACGTTAGGCCTAAATTCAATCATACATTTTCTTATATTGTTATGAGTAAGCTTCAATTTATCAAAAATAAAAAATAAGTTAATTAATTCCAATACATTTTTTGGTTCAATTTGAACCTTGAAGCAACTAAAGCAAAACTTTGGTATAATTTTATGCTTGTTAAATACCTTAAAGTGCCTCTCACAATTTAAGTTTGTAGTATTAGTTCGATAAATTTGAGTTTTATTATATGAAACTTTTTTAATATTATCTTGAATAATTCTATTAGAATCTTCAAAAAAATTTATTAAATCATTTTTCTTAATTCCATCGTTAAGGGTAAAATTATTTTTAATTTTCTTAATACTATTATTTACAATTACAATTGGGTTTTTAATTTCTTTGCTAGGTGAAAAATAACTTAAAATCGATATTAAATTTTCCTGTGCCGGTTTATATTTTGGGTTAAGTTCTAACGCCTGAGAGTATTTTTTAATAGCTTCTTCAAATTTTTCCAAACTAAGGTAAATATTTCCAAGATTATAGTATGC
Source organism: Candidatus Pelagibacter sp. Uisw_113 (assembly GCF_047717815.1). Taxonomy (GTDB): domain Bacteria; phylum Pseudomonadota; class Alphaproteobacteria; order Pelagibacterales; family Pelagibacteraceae; genus Pelagibacter. Next base: position 727,202 of record NZ_CP159809.1, on the reverse strand, counting down.
CTCGACATAATCTGGCTTCAGTGCTATTGATTTTTTATAATTTATTTCTGCTTCTTCTAGCCTATTAAGTTTATGAAGTACAACGCCAAGATTATTATAAGCCATTACATACTCAGAATTAAGATTAATTGCTTTCTTATAATTTTCTACCGCTTCATCAAATCTCTCAAGCATCTCAAAAGTAACACCCAAATTACTATAAGCTTCTGCATCCTGTGGAGTAAGTTCTATAACTTTTTGATTAGCTCTTAATGAATTTTTTAATTGTCCTATTTGACTATATGTCGCCCCAAGAATTTTCCATGCTAATGTGTCATTAGGCAATTGTTTAGTTATATTCAGTGCTAAATCTCTTGCTATCTTAAAATTTTTTTTTTCATAATTCATTAACATGTTATCAATTTCTGATTTTAATTTTTGATCCATAATAATTTTAATGAATTCATCTAAATTATTGATTTTTTAATTGTTAGTAACACACTTAAAACTATAATCTAAAGAACTACCAAATCTAGCTTTTGTTTTCCTAACCTTTCGTTACCATTCTCAGTTACCAAATAAGTTTCACCTAAATTCATTGCTAGTTTAGTATCTGAATCCATTAAAATCATATGCATAAAAAAGACATTTCCAGGTTTTATTACATAAGGATTACCTGTGTACAGCATTGGCCAGTCCATCCAGTTGGGAGAGAAGGTTGCACCCAACGAATAACCACAAGCATTCATTCTTGCTTCATTGTATCCAAGGTCATCAAAAGTTTTAGCGTGCATATCAAATACATCTCCAGCGGTTTTTCCTGGTATTAAAGTCTTTGCACAATTACTTAAAGCCTCAACACAAGCCTCATGCATCTTAATATGTTTTGGATCAGCTTTACCAATAGGAATAGTTCTAAACATTGCAGAGTGATAATGTTTATATGTTCCAGCCCATTCAATAGTTAACTGATCAGTTTCTGATAGAATTTTTTTCTCAGATTGATATCTACATAGTAATGCGTTGTGTCCTGAGCCAATAATATATTCATTTGCTGGGTAATCACCACCACCTTCTAAAACAACTCTTTGCATTTCAGCTAAAATTTTTGACTCACTAGCGCCAGCTCTTGCATATTTCCACGCTTCATCAAGACTTTGATCGGCAAGTTCTGCAGCTTTTTTTACATAAACAATCTCCTCTTGTGATTTAATAACCCTATGCTTAGTAATTAATTCAGATTGATCTTCTACTTCACAATAACTTTCTAGTGATTTATTGAGTCTTAAAGCATTACGACCTGTCATACCGTAAGCTTCATATTCAATTCCAATTTTTTTATCTTTTAAATTTAGTTCATTTAAGATGATTTTAAGATCATCTGTAGGGTTAGATTGGTCTTTATCTACCCAAATTTTTATATCTTCAATGTTCGAAGTGTTTTGTGCTTGTCTTAAATCTGGAGCCCTTGTTAAGAGAATAATGTTTCCTTTTTGGTCTAATATTAAAGTTTGAAAAAAAACATAACCAAAGGTGTCATACCCTGTAAGCCAAAACATAGACTCTTGTCTGAACATTAAAAGAGCATCTAGTTTTTGCTCTTTCATAGAATTTAATATGGCTAGTTTTCTTTTTTTAAATTCTTGTTTGCTAAAGTGCAATGCCATAATTAAAACTATAACTTTTAAAAATATTAAGCACAAGTAAGCTTAAATTTTAATTTGTTCATATTAAAACAAACCCAAATTATTGTTAATTATTAAGGCTTTTGTTAAATGATATACTAAAATTTAGTGAATAATTGCTTTAGCTGAACCAAGTTGAGCTACCTTTCCAATGTAAAGGCCTTTACCTAAAATTGGCACAACACCAACAGTTGATCCGGTGAATACATAAAAATCTTTATCAAGATTTACTTTATCTTTTTTCAGTGCATTCAACACAAACCTAAGTGAGTTTAAGGGATTTATATAAACAGTGTTTGTATTTCCATCGACACTTTGTCCAATTTTTTTATTAGCAATATTTGTCTTTAAGTTTCCAATATTAATTTTTCTGTATTTTTTTTTTTGTCCAATCAAAAACTTAACATTTGCACCAAAATCACTACATAAATCACCAAAACTAGTTATGCCTTTTTTCTTTTGTCTATAACCGATAACCTCAATGCAAGGAGCCATATGCGAAATATGCTTTGTCACATTTTTCAAAGTAATTGATCCCTTTGATGAGAAAAAGTTTTTCTTAATTAAGTAACAAACTTCAAGCTCTACACCTAAAGTGGACTTATTAATTTTTACTTTTTTTCCACTTTTTATAAAATTCTTTTCAAAAATAGAAGCATAGAAGGGCTTCTTTTCTTTAAGTTTTTTCATGACAGGTATACCTGTTCCTGCAGCTTTAAATCCAATTATTGGATCTTTAACTTTACTCTCACATAATTTTCTTAGCTTTTGAGCTTCACTTAATGTTTTTGTAAATTTTGTTGGAAGAGGTGCGATTATTTTATTGTTAATAAATGCATTAACTAATTTATCTGCTGTTTTTTCTAATAAGGTTTTTTTCATTATTGAATGTTTAGTATAGTTGCAGGATCTAGTCTAGTGCCAAACCAATTAAGCCTTACGTCAAGATGAGGTCCAGTTGATCTACCTGAAGAACCAACAGTTGCGATGATATCTCCTTTTTTAACATGATCACTTACATTTACAAAAATTTCATCCATATGCATGTAGAGAGTTGAAATTCCATGACCATGATCAAATATTAAAGTTGCACCTGTATAAAATAAGTCCTTTTCAGCTAGAGTAACAATACCGTTGTTCATTGCTTTAACAGGAGTACCCTTTTTTTGGGCAAAATCCAAACCATAGTGGGGCCATTTGGGTATGCCATTTAAAATTCTTTGACTGCCATAAACACCAGTAATTATTGCATCATCAACAGGAATAATAAACTTTTCTTTAAAAAACTGTAAGTCACTTTCAATCTCTCTTGCATCAGCTATTAATTTATTTTCTTTTTTAATTCTTACGTAAAATTCTTCAGGTGGTGTTACCTTTTTTTTAGGTAGGCCATCAATTTTTTGAATATTATATTTTCTCTTTTTTATTTTTTTTACAATCTTGTTATCGTTTTCAGTGATTGTAATGTCAAATTTTCTATCTTTTTCAATTCCAAATGCAAAATAACCATCTTTTGAGACTTTAACTTTTTTTTTATCTATAAAAATCGATGTACCAGGTTCAGTTTTTCCAATAATGAAATGTCCTTGAATAAATTTTCCTTCAAATTCTACTGCAAAAGATTGAGTTGAAAAAAATAACGCTACTAATAAAAGCAATCTATATATTACTTTGCAGTCCATCCGCCGTCTACTAAGATTGATGTGGCCGTAATCATTGATGATGCTGAAGATGCTAAAAAACAAACACTTGTTGCAACGTCACTTTCTGTTGCTAATTTCCCCATGGGAATGTTTACTAATGCTAGTTTTTTAAATTCTTTATTTTTAAAAAACCTTTTAACCATTGGTGTTGCAACAAAAGTTGGGGCCACTGTATTTACCCTAATATTGTTTTTTGCAAGCTCAACACCCATACCTTTAGTTAAACCTTCAATACCAAATTTTGTCATATTATAAACATTTCTACCAGCCATTCCAACATGGCCAAGTTGAGAGGACATATTAATAATTGATCCACCTCTTTTTTTATTTTTTAACATTTTTTTAACAACTAATTGAGCCACATTAAAAGCTGCTTTAAGGTTTAAATCTACTAAGTAGTTCATACTTTCTTGCTTAATTTTTTCAAAAGGTTCTGGGATATTTGTACCAGCATTATTAACTAAAATATCTATAATTTTAATCTTATCTAAATTTTCTTTTAATTCTTTGTAATTCATTACATCGCAACTAACTTTGATAACTTTACCTTTTATCTTTTTTATTTCTTTTTCAAGTTTATCAAGATCTGATTGAGTTCTACTTAATGCAATAATTGTAGCTCCAGCTTCAGCAAGAGCAATAGAGCAGGCTCTTCCTAATCCCTTACCAGCACCTGTAACTAATGCATATTTGTTTTTAAGATTTATTTTTTGTAAGTACATTTAAATAAATAATTTTAAATCAGTATAGATTAATTCGATTGCAACAACTAGTATAGCAATTAAGCCAATCCAAGCTATCCATTTGTATTCATTAATCCATCTTGATATAACTGTAGCAGCTGTTGCCATAAGAATTATTGATAAAGCCAAACCAAATATTAACAATACATAGTGATCACCAGCAGCGCCGGCAACACCTAAAACATTATCCAAACTCATTGTAAAATCAGCAAGTAAAACTGTCCAAATAGCCTTCATAAAACTTGAATTATCTACTTTAATATCTTCATCACCTGACTGACCTTTGATCACATCTGTGTAGAGTTTGTAGACTATATAAAGGAGAAGTAATCCGCCTATCAGTCTTAATCCTGTTATTTGTAATAAATAGGCAGTTAACATGGTTAAGATAATTCTTAAAATTACCGCACCACCTATTCCCCAAAAGATTACCTTTTTTCTTTGTTCTGCTGGAAATTTAGAAGCAACCATTCCAATAATAATGGCATTATCTCCTGCTAAGACTAAATCTATAAATATGATTTGACCTAAGATTACAAGTTGTTCAGGTCCAAATAATTCTGCAAACATTAGTTGCTTAGTATCATATCAGCACCTTTTTCTGCAATCATTATTGTAGGTGCATTAGTATTACCAGAGGTGATATTGGGCATTATAGAAGCATCAATCACTCTTAAATTTTTTATACCATGAACTTTTAATTGGTCATCAACAACAGCCATATCGTCTTGACCCATTTTACAAGTTCCTACTGGATGAAATATTGTTTGTGCGTAATTACTTGCAGCTTTCACTAGCTCTTCGTCATCTTGAATATTGGCACCAGGTCTAAATTCTTCAGGTTCATATTGTTTAAATTCATTGCTTTCTAAAACAATTTTTCTAATTAATCTTAAACCTTTAGCAGCTACTATCCGATCTTCATCACTTGAAAGATAATTCATCTTAATCTTTGGATTTTCTCTACTGTCTTTACTTATAATATTAATTTCACCTTTACTCGTCGGTCTGATGTTTGCAACAGTAGGGGTGAATGCAGCAAAATCATGTAAATTTGAACCACCCAATTTATCCGTACTAATTGGTTGAACGTGAAATTGTAAATTAGGAGTTTCTTTAGATGAGTCACTTTTTGCAAATCCACAAAGTTGACTAGCACCCATAGTCATTGGACCACTTCTTAAAAAAACATATTCCATTCCAATCATTAATTTACCAATTAGACTGTTAATCTTTTTATTCAAAGTTTTAATATTTTTAACTTTATAAACAGGTCTAAACATTAAATGGTCTTGTAAGTTCTTACCTACACCAATAGAGTTTTTTACAACATCAATTCCAAGTTTAGATAATTTTTCACCATTACCAATACCAGAAGTTTGAAGAATTTGTGCAGAACCAATTGAACCAGCACTTAAAATTATTTCCTTGTTTGCTTTAGTTGTAAAAGATTGATTATTTTTCCAGTAAGAAATACTGACAGCTTTTTTATTTTCAAAGTTTACCTTTTCAACATGACACTTTGTTTCAATCTTTAAATTTTTTCTATTCTTAATTGGACTTAAATACCCTACAGCCGTGCTACATCTTAAGCCATTCTTTTCTGTTACTTGAAAGTAACCACATCCAAAATTATTACCCTTGTTAAAATCATTCACTTTAGGAATACCAATTTCTTGAGCTGCATTCATGAAAGCATCTAATATAGGTAATTTTATTCTTTGGTCTGAAACAGATAATGGTCCACCAACACCATGAAATTGACTTTGGCCTCGCTCTTGATTTTCAGCTTTTAAAAAATAAGGCAAAACATCATTCCAGCTCCAACCCTTATTTCCCAATTGCCTCCAAATATCATAATCTTGCTCTTGCCCTCTTATATAAAGTAGTCCGTTTATAGATGAGCTTCCACCAAGAGTTTTTCCTCTAGGGTAGGGTATAGATCTGTTTTCCATCGTTTCATCAGGCTCTGTTTTATAACACCAATCCGTTTTTGGATTATGCATTGTTTTATAATACCCAACTGGAATATGAATCCATGGGTAGGAATCGTTCCCCCCAGCTTCAATTAAAAGTACTTTGTTATTTTGATTTTCTGTAAGTCTATTAGCTAAAACACAGCCAGCTGACCCAGCACCAATAATTATATAATCAAAATTATCCATTCGAACAATGAGTTTATAATCTGTAAAATTAAAAATACTAGTGTTCACGGTAATATTAGGTTGTTAATAATGATATTAGCTCTTGTTTTAGATTTGTTTATTTGAAAGAGTTCTTTTTTTTATTAAAAACACAACGAGAGGAAAAATAAATATGAAAAAAATCATATCATTGTTTGTTGGATCGCTTCTACTTACTGTAATGACAGTAACGGGTGCATCTGCGCAAACTCTTAAGTGTCAAACCGTAATTAGTGCAAAAGCTGATGAAGTGGTGATGTTGAAAGACTTCACTGATACAGTTACTGAACTAACGGGTGGATCACTTAAGTTCGAAATTATGCCAGCTGGATCAGTAGTAGGTGTAAAAGAAACTTTAGATGCAGTTGATAAAGGATTAATTGATTGTGGTTTTGCTTGGACTCACTATTGGTCAGGCGATCACCCAGCAGCTATGTTATTTGGTTCGCCAGTTGCAGGTGCAGGTGTTGGTATCGATAACATCGCTTTTTTATCTTGGTTCCAATACGGTGGTGGTAAAGAACTTTACGACCAACTATGGACAGAGATGGGAAGAGACATCAAAGGATTTATGTTACAACCAGTAGGCCCTGAAGCTTTAGGTTGGTTCAAAGAGCCAATTAATAGCATGGCTGACTTTAGAAAGTACAAGTTCAGAACTCCTCCGGGAATTCCTGGCCAAACTTATAAAGACATTGGTGTAGCTTCTGTTGCAATGGGTGGTGGAGATATTTTACCAGCTCTTGAAGCGGGAACAATTGATGCTGCTGAATGGTGTTGTCCTAAGCCGGATATGACATTTGGTTTCCAGAAAGTTCTAAAACATTATTACCTACAAGGTCTTCACCAAGTAGTAGTAAATGCTGACTTCTATATTACAGGCTCTAAGTACAAAAAGATGTCTGCTTTAGAGAAAAAAGCTTTAGAAGTTGCTGCAAATGCATCTTTATCAAAATCAATGAGTTACAGAATATACGAAAATGGAAAAGCCCTACATGAGCTAACCACGAAGCATGGTGTTATTTTACATGATACACCAGCTGACTACTTCCCAGCGTATATGGCTGCAGCAAAAGCAGCTTTAGAAAAAAACTCAGCTAAGAATCCGTTCTTTGCTAAAGTTTGGCAGTCTCAAAAAGACTTTGCCGATATCGCTGTACCTTTTTGGTCTGGATCTCAAATGTCTAATGCTAAGCTAGGAATGGCTCACGCAGCAACATTAAAGTAGTATTTAGATAAAAGATAATTACAATTGAAGCGGGCTTAACGGTCCGCTTCTTTTTTTTAATAAATTAATTATGCCAAGAAACCACAATTCAACAAAACCTAAAAAATCAATTAAACCTATGAAGCTTGATATTTCAGATGAGATGATTGCTGAAAGAAGAGGTGGTTCAGGACCAATGCCTAAAGACATGCCTAAATGGATGGCATTAACTATTACAAAAATTGATTTTGCCAACAAGTGTGTCGGCAACGTGGTTTGTTGGATTATCATACCCCTGATATTTGCAATGGTGTATGAGGTTTTGGCTAGAAAACTTTTTAATGCCCCAACGATGTGGGTGTACGATATGAGTAGATTTTTTTATGGCGCGTTATTTATGCTGGGCGCTGGTTATGCTTTATCAAAAGGAGTTCATATAAGAGCAGATTTTTTATATAGAAATTTTAAGACTAAAACCCAAGGTAGAGTAGACTTTTGGTTATACTTATTATTTTATTTTCCGGGTTTAATTGTCTTTTTATATATGACTACTGGCTTTGTTCAGGAATCAATTATGAGAGGTGAAAGAGGCATGGACACTGCTTGGATGCCCTACATGTGGCCAATAAAATCTTCTTTATGGTTAGGAATAGTATTTTTGCTTATTCAAGGAATTTCAGAATTATTTAAGAGTTATTGGGCGGCTACTAAAGGTGTGTGGCCAGGGGGAGAAGAGTAATGTTAGCTGAATTCATGGATCCAGCTATTTTAGGATTTATTCTTATTGGTGTAATGCTGTTTTCTATATTTGTAGGTTTTCCAATTTCATTTACTTTAATATTTTTAGGTTTTTCTTTTGGATATCTAGGATTTGGTAAATTAGTATTTTATTTAATGACCTTACAATTCTCAATGGTCATGACCGAACAAACTCTTGCAGCAGTTCCTCTCTTCGTCTTTATGGGGATTATGATGGAACAAGCTGGTTTAATGGAGAGATTATTTTCAGCATTTCAATTAATGCTAGCTAAAGTAAGAGGCTCTTTATATTACGCTGTATTATTTGTTTCAGTTATTTTTGCAGCAGCAACAGGAATTGTTGGGGCATCGGTAACAATTTTAGGAATTATGGCGGCAAAATCTATGAACAAATCAGGCTACAATGTTCGATTAGCTGCAGGAACAATTACAGCAGGTGGAACCTTAGGTATTTTAATTCCACCTAGTATTATGCTTGTAGTAATGGGACCAATAATGGAAATACCAGTTACAGATTTATTTGCTGCAGCGATTATTCCTGGAATATTACTAGCAACACTTTATGCTGCCTATACAACTATTAGATGTTGGATTGATCCAAGTTTAGGACCAGTACTGCCAGTCGAGTTAAGAGCCACTAGTATGTTAGCTGTTTGGAAAGAATTTTTTATTGGTTTAGTTCCACCAGCAGCCTTAGTTTTTGCTTCACTTGGAAGTATTTTATTTGGTTTTGCTACTCCAACAGAGGCAGCTGGTTGTGGTGCAATGGGTTCTTTATTGCTAGCTATAGCTTATAGAAAATTAACATTTGGACGTTTACAAGAAGCTTTAGTTAAAACTTTAGAAATTTCTGCATTAATAATGGTTTTAGTTGCAGCATCAAATTTCTTTGGTGCGGTATTTTCAAGACTAGGAACACCGATGCTTTTAACTGATTTCTTGCTCGGCTTAGAGATGAATAGATATTTAATTCTTGGAATGATTATGGTTATGATTTTTCTTTTAGGATGGCCTTTAGAGTGGGTGCCCATTGTTATGATCATAGTTCCAATTATATTGCCATTAGTTGAAGCACTTGGGTTTAATTTAACTTGGTTTGCAATCCTTGTTGCTGTAAATCTCCAGACTGCCTGGCTCTCACCACCTGTTGCTCTATCAGCTTATTTTTTAAAAGGTGTGGTTCCTGAATGGGATCTTAAAGATATTTATCATGGAATGATGCAGTTTATGGTTATTCAAGTTATTGGTTTAATTTTAATCATAGTATTTCCACAGATTGCTTTGTGGCTTCCAGCCTATCTATATGGACAGTAGAACTTATTAGTTTATTATAGTTTTAGTGAATCAGATCAAATCAAAAAATACCCTAATTAATTGGGAGCTAGTTGCGGTTAATCCAAATGATAAAAATTGGAATTGGAGAGACTTGTTTTATTTTTGGGCAAACAATATCCAAAGTTTAATTGCCTTTTCTTTAATTGCCTCACTTTATTTAGTTTATGAATTAAATGTTTTTGTAGTTTTGGCTGGAAGTTTAATTGCCTCAATATTTGTTTATTTCTTTGCAAATTTAATTGGTAAACCATCTCAAAAATATGGTCTTCCTTTTCCAGTAATTCTAAGAAGTTCAATTGGTGTAAAAGGAGCTAAATATTTTGCCCTTTTAAGAGGACTAGTTGGAGTTTTCATGTTTGGAATTCAAACATATTTTTTATCAAAACTTTTTAGCTACTTAATTAGAATAACATTATATTCTATTGAAAATTCATTCTTGGATTTGGATATATTTTTAGTATTTGTTTTTGGTTTAAATTTAATTGACTGGATAGCATTTATTTTTGCAATTTTATTACAAGCTTTTTTATTTAGTAAAAGTCATCAGTTTAATAGATCTATAATTAAAGTTTCTGCGATTACTGTTTATTTAGGAATGCTCATATTTTTTTTAACAGTCTTTCTCTATGATGTTAAAGTTACATCTGCTGCATTTGTTGATATTTTTTCAATACAAAATGTTTTAAATAGTAACAATATTGCACCATTAATTACTGTAGCAGGAACTTTATTTGCTTATTTTTCAGTAGTTATAGTCAACTACGGTGACTTTAGTAGATATGTAAAAAATGAGAGTGAATTAAAAAAAGGAAACTTAAGCCTAATATTAAATTTGATAATCTTTTCTTTCTTTGCAGTTTTTATAGTTATTGGATCAGATATTTTCCTTAACAAAAATTTAGAACTCATGGAAAGAATTTTAACAAACCCTACGGATATTATTGGTAAAATTGATAATTTGGAGTTAACTGTGATTGTGTTGTTTTTTATAGTTTTTGCATCTGCATCAACAAATTTAATAGCAAATTATATCCCAGCTCAAAACTCGTTGCTGAATTTTTTTCCTCAAACACTTAATTTAAAAAAATCTGCTATTGTTATTACTATTATTGGTTTTATTGTTGGTATATTTTGGTTGCCATTATTAAGTCAGATTGGAATATTAGCATTTGTAGATACTCTTGGTTCTTTTTTTGGTCCATTGTTTGGTGTTATGATTGTTGATTATTATTTATTAAAAAAAACAAACTTAAATAATACTGAGATCTTCTCTTTAGATGAGCAGGGCATATATTTTTATTCTAATGGCTGGCATTTAAAAGCGATCTACTCATTAGTTTTAGGATTCGTTTTTGCAGCCTCAACTATCTGGAATGAAAATTTAATGAGCTTTCATTCTTTTTCCTGGATCATTGGCGCGTTTATTTCATCTTTAACTTATTATTTTTTAACTAGTAAATAAACCTGTGCATCAGTTTGATTTAAATAATAGAACAGCAATTATTACAGGAGGAGCCCAAGGTTTCGGTCTTGATATAGCGAAAAGATTTTTAAACTCAGGAGTTAAAACTATTATTTGGGATATTGATGAAAATGAACTTAAAAAAGCAACTCAAGAGTTAAACAATCCAAATCTGTCTTATAACCTTGTAGATGTTTCTAATTATAAAAATGTTAAAGAAACTGTTGATGAAATAACAAAATCTACGAACATTGATATTTTAATTAATAATGCTGGTATTACAGGTTCGACATCTTCTCTATGGGATTATGACGTTGAAGAGTGGAATAAAATAATACAGATAAATTTAATGGGTACTTTTAATTGCTGCAAGTGTGTTGTGCCTAATATGATTAAAAATAATTATGGTAGAATTATCAATGTTGCATCTGTAGCTGGTAAAGATGGAAATGCTAAAGCTAGTGCTTACAGCTCAGCTAAAGCAGGGGCAATTGGTTTAACTAAATCTTTAGGTAAAGAACTAGCTGATAAGAATATAGCTGTAAACGCAGTTACTCCAGCTGGTGCAAAAACAAGAATTCTTGATCAAATGTCAAAAGAACATGTTGCTAGAATGCTTTCTAAGGTACCTAGAGGTAGATTTTTAGAGATTGAAGAATTTACTTCATTAATTTGTTGGCTAGCATCAGAGGAAAACTCATTTTCAACAGCAGCTGTTTTTGATATTAGTGGTGGTCGATCTACTTATTAACTAACAATCTAGATTCTGCATTAAGAGACTTGTTTTCTTTAGAAATAACTGGTGCCAATAGAATTATGGACCAATATATCAACAAAACAAATACAGAAAATAATTTCATTATATATATCTACTATCCAATATTGATAATTTAATGCTTAAAGTGTGTTCAAATATTGTTTAAAAGTTTAATTTAGATATACCCTTAACCTGATGAAATTTTTTTTAATATTATTAGGATATTTATTTTTAATAACAAAACCTCTGTTAGCTGAAAATGTTAATGTTTTTGATTTTACTAACGATGAGTTAAGCACATTAAAAGTTAAAAAAGTTAAAGGAGAGACCAGCTGGACACTTGGATCTAATAAAAATGGTAATTTTATCAGAGCAGAAGCTGATGGTGTTGGGTCAGGTCTAGGAAAAGAAATTAAAATTGATCTAAATAAAACTCCTTTTATTAATATTACATGGAAAGTTGAGAAAGATTTATCTGGCATTATAGAAACTAGTAAAAAAGGGCACGATTATGCCGCTAGAGTTTTTGTTATAAAGAAAACAGGTTCCACTCCACTATCTAACAGGGCAATTAATTATGTTTTTTCTAGTAATAACGATGTTGGAAAAAATTGGCCAAGCCCATATACAAAAAAATCTATTGATTATGTTCTCTCGACAACAAAAGATAACAAAAATACATGGGTTACCGTTAAAGCAAATGTGCAAAAAGATTTCATGAAACTTCATAAAATTGATGTTACTGAAATTTCGGGTATTGCTATAATGACTGATACTGATAATTCTAAATTAAAGGCTATATCTTATTATCAGGATATTTATTTTTCAGCTGAATAAGATTATTTAAATACTTTTTTAAGACCAATATTTAAAAAAGATAAAATTACAGCCACAATTACATCTTCAATGGGTCCAGCATTAGGAACCAGAAAATTCCAGGCAATTACACCTAAAAGCCAAATAATATAAACTTTCATCATTATATTATATCTTAGTTTGATGTCAAAATATTTATTTTTGATAATGTAAATTTATGCATGAAAATTTTTTTCACAATATAAAGGTTTATTATGAAGACACAGATGCTGGTGGTGTTGTTTATTATGCAAATTTTTTAAAGTTTCTTGAAAGAGCAAGAACTGAAGCATTGTTTACAATCGGTTTTAATAATAAAAAAATTAAAGAAGATTATGGAGCTTTAATTGTCGTTAAATCTTGTAACATTGAGTACAAAAAACCATCTTACCTTGAAGATGAGCTAAAAATTAGGTCCTTTGTTAAATCTGTTTCAAAGACTTCTTTTTCTATGTCACAATTTATTTCTAGAGATAACGAATTAATTGTTGAGGCAAAAGTGCATTTAGTTTTTGTAGATAAAGATGGAAAACCTATAAAAGTTCCAGAAGTTATTTTTAAAGATTTTAAACCCTATTTTTGCGATAGTATAAAAATTAAATAATTTTCTTAGCCTTTTTAAGCAAGCTTACCATTTTTTGTGTATTAATTATTTTTCTATTAACATTCCTTGGGCTAGGATGATAACTGGGAATTAGGATTTTATTATCAGGCAATATATATTTTGCACCATGTATGAAGGGTAATTTTTTGTTAAAATTATAACTTTTTTTATAAAATTTTATACAATTATCAAATGAAACCTTACCAAGCGCTATGATGACTTTTAAATTTTTTAACAACAACAGTTCATTTTTAAAAAAAGTTGCACAGTTAGATAACTCATCATTTAAAGGTCTATCTTCGGGTGGGACACATTTTAGAATATTTGTAATATAAGTTTTGTTTAATTTTAGCCCATCATCAATATGGATAGAGGTTGATATATTTGTTATGTTAGCTTTAAATAAGCAATTAAATAGGAAATCTCCCGATTTATCTCCAGTGAAAGCTCTGCCTGTCCTAGTTCCTCCGTGTGCTGCTGGCGCCAGACCTACAATTAATAGTTTAGCATCAATATCACCAAATCCCGTGACTGGTTTGGCCCAATAAGTTTCGTTTATATTTTGTTTTCTTTTCTCTATAGAAATTTTTTTACTAAATTTAATTAACCTAGGGCAACTTTTACATTTAACTATTGAATTATTTAATTTTTTGAATTTTATACTCATATATGAAACTTATAAAATTTTTTTTATTAATACTTTTATCTTTCAATATTTCAGTAAAAGCAAATTCAAATGATAAAATACAAAATTTATTAAAAGAAGGTGAAAAATTAATATTTATAAGACATGCAGTTGCACCTGGTGGAGGTGATCCGGTAAATTTTGATATATTAAGATGTGAAACTCAACGAAACTTAAGCAAAGAGGGTATTGCACAATCTAAAAATATTGGGAAATTTTTTTCAGAAAACAATATTAAGATTGATAAGGTGTTATCAAGTGAGTGGTGTAGATGTAAGGAAACAGCACAATATGCTTTTAACAAATATGAAACAAAAAGTTTTTTAAATTCATTTTTTAGTGAAAAATTTTCAAGCAATAAGAACAAACAAATAAAAGATTTAAAAGAATACATTAATGAATGGAGTGGTGATAATAATTTAGTGTTAGTTACACATTATGTAACAATTCAAGAAGTACTAAATATTGCATCTTCTTCTGGAGAACTAATCATAGCAGATAAAAATTTTAATATTCTTGCTCGACAAAATTTTTAAAAAATATAAACTAATTAAATGTCATCAAAAAAAGCAATGAAGTTAGCTCAAAAGCAGGCTTATGCAAAGCATCGAAGTAATATCACAAATACTAAATTTGGAGCAAAAAAATTAAATTTTGTTATCAAGACCCACAAGACTAGTGTTATAAATAAAAAGTCTTAACTTTCTTTTTCAAAAAGCTCTACATTATCGCAAGTTGATACTTTTGAAATAGCTTCTTCACCATTAATTACTGTTTTAATCTTAATTATGGGGTTATTTTTTTCAAAAACTAGTTGAGTGTAAAATTGTGGGTAACCAATTCTATCTGTAAAGATTAGATTTTTATCCTCATAAACAAATCTTTCTAAGGTGTTGTCTTTCTTTATACTTAAGTCTGTTCTTTTATGTTTTTTATATGTTTTGTTGTCATAAACATAGTTTCTAATCATCAAAGATTTTTCTAAATCTAAGATGTATTCATTTTTAATAAAGCTATCATTTAAATTTTTGCATCCAGTCAAAAGCATTATTTCTGAAAAAACTACTGTTTGAAAATTAAGTAAAAATGTTAAAATTATCAAAAAATTAATACTAAAACTATTTTTTCTCATTTTTATCTGCATAAAATAGTGAGATTAAGAAAATAATTGTCCATACAAATATTGAAATAGTTTTTATAAATGATGTTTCTGCACCCCAAACTTTTAAAAAAAGAGCACCAATTAAGATACCAAGTATATAAAGTATAGTTGCTATTTTTGTATTATTCATTTAACTAAATTTTTTTTATAAAGAGAAATTCCATTTTCAATTTTATGATTATAAGACTCTTTAAAACTTTCTAATTGCCAGCCACCCAGTCTTGCCTGGATATCAGTTATATTAGATTTTTTCCATACATCTGATGTATCTTCTAATTTCCAGATCTTTTTCTCCTCATTATTTCTACCACAACCATAACAGTATCCAGTTTGAGGATCTGTTTTACATATGCTTATACATGGAGAAACAATCATTTTTTTAAATTTTTAGTTAATATAATTGAATATTATTATATTTCATAATTATTCTCATTGGACAAATAGAATCTATCCTATATAAAGCCACAAGAATTGTGGGCGAATGGCGGAATTGGTAGACGCGCTGGTCTTAGGAACCAGTATTGAAAGATGTGAAGGTTCGAGTCCTTTTTCGCCTACCAAAAAGTTTTAAAAAATTATGAAAGTTACAGTAGAAAATAAAAAAGGTTTAAATAAAGACATTAAAGTTTTCATAGATAAAAAAACTATGAATTCTTATATGGATGAAAAATATGAAGAAATTAAAAATACCGTTAATTTAAAAGGTTTTAGACCTGGGAAGGTGCCTAAAGAAATTTTAAAAAGACAATTTGGTCAAGCAATTTTTAGTGAAGTGCTTGATAAAGTTCTTAAAGACACTTCAGTTAAAGCTTTAGAAGATAATAAAATTAAACCAGCCGGACAACCTAAACTTGATCTTAAAACTTATGGTGAGGATAAAGATCTGGAATATGTAATGTCAGTAACAGAACTTCCAAAAGTCGAACTTAAATCTGTTGAAAATATTAAATATGATGAATATTCAGTTAAAATTGATGCAAATGAAACTGACAAAAGAATTAAAGAAATAGCCAAAAGTCAAAATAATTTTAAAGAAGTGGCAGCAGATGTTAAGGCAGTAGACGAAAATTTGGTTATTTTTGATTACAAAGCAACAATTGGCGGAAAAGATTTTACTGGTGGTGAAGGAAAAAATACTCAATTAATTTTAGGTAAAGATTTATTTATTAAGGGTTTTGACAAACAGCTAATTGGTGTTAAGAAAAATGATAAAAAATCTGTTGATGTTACACTTCCTGAAAATTATCCACAAAAAGAATATGCAAATAAAAAAGCTAATTTTGTCTGTAAGATTATAGAAGTTAAAAAATCAGAAGAGGTAAAAATTGATAATGACTTTGCTAAAAATTTAGGTGCAAAAGATCTTGCTGATTTAAAAACATTAGTAAGCAAACAGATCAACGATGAGTATAAAAATTCTTTAGATAAATTAGTTAAAACTCAAATTTTGAAGGAAATTGAAAACTTTAAAGTAGATGAAATTCCAGAAAACTTAATTGAAGAAGAGGTTAAGATTCTATCCCAAGGCATGACTGAAGAGGATTCTAAAAAAAGTAGAAAAAACTTTGAAGAAATTGCTAAAAAAAGAATTAAGGTTGGATTAATCTTAAATGAATTTGGTGAACAAAATAAAATCAAGGTAACCGAACAGGAAGTTCAAGCTGAAGTTCAAAAACAGCTAAGAATGATGCCTGGCCAAGAAAAGATGGTTATGGAATTTTATCAAAAAAATCCTTCAGCATTAGCCAGCTTAAGAGGAACTGTGTATGAAGAGAAGATTATTGATGCAATTAAAACTAAAGCGAAACCGTCTAAAAAAGAGATTAGTAAAGAAGAAGCAGAAAAAATTTTAAAAGAACATCAAAAACAAGATCATAATCACGAACATGACCATGAACATGATCATCCTGAGGAAAAAAAAGCTTTAGAGTCTACTAAAATTGAAAAACAACCAGAACCTTCTGAATCTAAAAAACTTTCAGCAAAAAAAGTTAGTAAAAAGTAATCACAAGTTGTATAAGTAGAAGAATCAACTTATGACAACAAATTTATCTGATCAAATGAATACGCTAGTACCAATGGTTGTTGAGCAATCAAATAAAGGTGAGAGAGCTTATGATATTTATTCAAGACTTCTTAAAGAGAGAATTATTTTTTTAGTAGGACCAATAAATGATGACGTAGCATCTTTAGTTACAGCTCAACTTTTGTTTTTAGAGTCTGAAGATCCAAAAAAAGAAATTAATTTATATATTAATAGTCCTGGTGGACTAGTGACTGCAGGTCTTGGAATTTATGATACTATGCAATACATTAAGCCAGATGTTTCAACATTATGTATTGGTCAAGCTGCGTCAATGGGTTCATTTTTATTAGCTGCAGGTAAAAAAGGTAAAAGATTTTCTTTACCAAATTCTAGAATTATGGTTCACCAACCTTCTGCCGGTTTTCAGGGTCAGGCTACAGATATTGAAATTCATGCTAACGAAGTTTTAGCTTTAAAGAAAAGACTTAATGAAATTTATTCAAAACATACTGGAAAATCTGTTGATGATGTTAAGAAAGCACTAGAACGTGATAACTTTATGACTCCAGATACTGCAAAAGAGTTTGGTTTGATTGATCAAGTAGTTGAAAACAGATCTTAATACACAACATCTTGACACGGCACTAAACTGATACTTGATTAGTATGAGTCATCTATATTAAAGTAACTTAATTGATTCGTTTATAAATTATATGACAACAAATAATAAAAATATTCTCTACTGTTCTTTTTGTGGCAAGAGCCAACATGAAGTTAGAAAACTTATTGCTGGTCCAACTGTATTTATATGTGATGAGTGTGTTGAGCTATGTATGGATATCATCAAAGAAGAAAGCAAAGATACATTTGTTAAACATCAAGATGGATTACCACCACCAAAAGAAATTTGTGCTGTATTAGATGATTATGTTATTGGACAACCTCATGCAAAAAAAGTTTTATCAGTTGCTGTTCATAATCATTATAAAAGACTTAATTACGAGAGCAAAACAAGTAAAACAGTTGAACTTTCAAAATCAAATATTCTTTTAGTTGGTCCAACTGGTTGTGGAAAAACTTTATTAGCTCAAACATTAGCAAGAATTCTTGACGTTCCATTTACAATGGCAGATGCAACCACTTTAACTGAAGCAGGTTATGTTGGTGAAGATGTTGAGAATATAATTTTAAAATTATTACAAGCTGCTGATTACAACGTTGAAAAAGCACAACGTGGAATTGTATATATAGATGAAGTTGATAAGATTAGCAGAAAGTCAGAAAACCCTTCTATTACAAGAGATGTATCTGGAGAGGGTGTGCAACAAGCACTATTAAAAATTATGGAAGGGACGGTAGCAAGCGTTCCACCCCAAGGAGGCAGAAAGCATCCACAACAAGAATTTTTACAAGTAGACACTACAAACATTTTATTTATTTGTGGGGGGGCATTCGCTGGCTTAGATAAGATAATATCTCAAAGAGATAAAGGTACTTCAATAGGATTTGGTGCAAATGTTAAAAAAACAGATGATAAAAAAATAGGCGAATGGATGAAGACTTTAGAACCTGAAGATTTGTTAAAGTATGGCTTAATCCCAGAATTTATTGGCAGACTTCCAATGATAGCAACACTAGAAGATCTTGATGAAAAAACTTTAGTTAAAATATTACAAGAACCAAAAAACTCACTAATTAAACAATACCAAGAATTATTTAAACTAGATGGAGCCAAGTTAAGCTTTAAAGAAAATGCGATTAAAGAGATTGCACAAAAAGCAATTAATAAGAAAACTGGGGCTAGAGGCCTTAGATCAATCTTGGAAAATATTTTATTAAAAACGATGTATGATCTACCAAGTCAGGACAATGTTGAGGAAGTTATTGTAGACGCTAGTGCGGCCAAAGGCCTATCTCAACCAATCATAGTTCATTCAAAAAATAGCACTAAAACTAAGACTGACAAAACTTCAGCTGCTTAATTTCACGTTAATAAGTAATAAATAGCTATTGCAATATCATATTTAATATCCATATTTAGAGGATGGATGTTAAAATTGAACGACCTTTATTACCGTTAAGAGATATTGTTGTATTTCCAAATATGGTTATTCCCTTATTTGTGGGCAGAGATAAATCTATTGCTGCCTTAAATGAAGTTATGAAAAAGGACAAAAAAATTGTTCTAGTTACCCAAAAAAATTCAGAAATAGACGACCCTAAAAAAACTGATGTTTTTATGCATGGTTGTGAAGGTAATATTTTACAATTATTAAAATTACCAGATGGCACAGTAAAAGTTTTAGTTGAAGGAAGCAAAAGAGTAAAAATCTTAGATTTTAAAGATAATGAGAAATTTATTGTTTGTGAATATGCTCATCATCATGATGTAGTTACTAAAGATGAAGACTTAATTCCATTAGCAATGACTGCTGTAAGAAGACTAGAAAAGCTAACTTCAATTAATAAAAAAATATCAAGTGAAACAATTAATAATATTAAAAAATTAACTAACGCATCACACATCGCTGATAATATTGCGTCTCACCTAACAGCTACTATTTCAGAGAAACAACAAATTTTTGAAACTATAGATGTTAAGAAAAGACTTAATTCTATAATTAAAATAATGGAAAATGAAACTAGCATTATAGGAGTTGAAAAAAGAATTAGAGGCAGAGTTAAAACTCAAATGGAAAAAACTCAAAGAGAATATTATTTAAATGAGCAACTTAAAGCTATTCAAAAAGAATTAGGTGAAATTGAAGATGGAAAAGATGAGACATCAAGTTTAAATAAATTAATTATTAAAGCAAAAATGCCAAAAGATGTTGAAAAGAAATGTATGTCTGAGCTTAAAAAATTAAAAAATATGAGCCCAATGTCTGCTGAGGCTACTGTAGTTAGAAATTATCTTGATTGGATGACGGATCTACCTTGGTATAAAAAAAATCAGGTTGCTATTGATCTCAAGAAAGCACTTGCTGTTCTTGATGCAGATCATTTTGGTTTAGAAAAAGTTAAAGAAAGAATTATTGAATTTTTAGCAGTTCAAAAAAGAATGGAAAAAATCAAAGGTCCAATTTTATGCTTAGTTGGTCCACCAGGTGTTGGTAAAACATCATTAGGAAAATCTATTGCGAAAGCTACTAATAGAGAATTTGTAAGAGTTTCAGTTGGTGGCATGAGAGATGAAGCTGAAATAAGAGGTCATAGAAGAACTTACATCGGCTCTTTACCTGGTAAAATTATTCAAATGATGAAAAAAGCAGGTACAAAAAATCCGCTTATTCTTCTCGATGAAATAGATAAAATTGGAAATGATTACAGAGGTGATCCATCTTCTGCTTTATTAGAAGCATTAGATCCAGAACAAAACGCTACATTTAATGATCATTATCTAGAAGTAGATTATGACTTATCTGATGTGATGTTTGTAACTACAGCTAATACTTTGAATATCCTACCTCCATTATTAGATAGGATGGAAGTAATTAGATTAGCTGGTTACACAGAAGATGAAAAAATTAATATTGCAAATAAGTATCTACTTCCTAAACAAATTAAAGATAATGGAGTTAAAGAAAATGAAATGACTTTATCTGAGGACATCATAAAAGAAATTATCCAAAGTTATACGAAAGAGTCTGGTGTAAGAAATTTAGAAAGAGAAATTTCAAAAGTTGCTAGGAAAGTTGTTAAGAAAGTAGTCTCTGGTGAAGAGAAAGAAGTTAAAATTAATTTAAAAAATTTACCTGATTATTTGGGAATTCAAAAATTTAAATTTGGTGAACTTGAAAGCGAAGACAAAATTGGTGTTGTCACAGGTTTGGCTTGGACTGAATATGGTGGGGAAATTCTTAAAATAGAAACAGTTACAATGCCTGGAAAAGGTAGAATGCAAATTACCGGTAAACTTGGTGATGTGATGCAAGAATCTATCAAGGCTGCAAAATCTTTTATTAGATCAAAAAGTTTAGACTATGGAATTATTCCTCCTCTGTTTGAAAAAAAAGATTTTCATATCCATGTTCCAGAAGGAGCAACACCTAAAGACGGACCGTCAGCAGGTATTGGAATGGTTACCTCAATAGTATCTGCAATTACAAATAACCCTGTTAGAAGAGACGTTGCAATGACAGGTGAAGTGACATTAACAGGTCAAGTATTACCAATTGGTGGATTAAAAGAAAAACTATTAGCAGCACATAGAGCTGGAATAAAACAAGTTATAATTCCTAAAGAAAATGAAAAAGATCTTGTTGATATGCCTAAGAAAATTATTAATGATATAAAAATTACTCCAGTTGAGCATGCTGACGAAGTGTTAAAAATAGCATTAACCAAAGAGTTAAAAAGAGTTGAGTGGGTTGAGGTTGAGAAAATTTCTCAATCTAATGATAAATCTCAAGCCAGTATTCAATAGTCCATTATACAATTGTTTAGTCTTTTGATTAAAAAAATACTTTTAAAACATATCCCATCATTTCTTTTCAATTTTTACAGAAGAAATTTGAAAAAATTTCATGGGAATCAATTATTAGATAAAAAGATGTTAAATTATATTAATTATAGAAATGGTTTTTATATAGAGATGGGTGCCCATGATGGAATCGTTAATTCAAACACATATTACTATGAAAAAAAATTAAATTGGAAAGGAATTTTGGTTGAACCATCAAATTACTTTAAAAATTTAAAAGAAAATAGATCAAGTAAAAATTATTTTTATCCATACGTTGCTGTTCCTTTTAATTTTAAAAAAAAAGAAATTTCATTTGAACAAATTGGCCCTTATTCAAGGTCTAATGAACTTATTTCTTCTAAATATTTAAAATGGCATAAATCGAAATCCAATACAGTAATTAATACTTATGGCTACGAGAAGATAAAAAAAGTGAAAACAATTCACTTAAACGAAATATTAAAAAAAACAAAAGCTCCTAAACTAATAGATTTTTTTTCTTTAGATGTTGAGGGTAGTGAGTTGTCAGTGTTAAGAGGTGTTAATTTTAAAGAATTTAATTTTCAATATTTGTTAATTGAAATTACCAATATAGACTCAGGCAAACATGTAAAAATTATTGTTAATTTTTTAAAAAATAAAAAATATATTTTAATAAATAATTTAACAAGTTACGACTATCTGTTTAAATACTGTCCTTAATTGTTCTTTTTATTTATTTTTTAAATTAATTAATCATCTTAAAAATCCCATCTTTATTCATTTTTTTTAAAAGCATTTTTTCAATTAGGTATTTAAAACCGAATCAAAAAAGAAAACTTTGACTGTTAAAAAAACTAAAGCGTAGTATTAATTGACATATTTGATAAAAGAGAAATTGGTGCATCCTAACTTTAAATATGCAAATCAACTTCCGATCTCTTTGGTTAACTTGTTGAGTCAGCACACAATCTTTCTATGCTTACAGGTAAAGAATCTTGATTTGTTCTGGTTTTATTGGCATACTAGATCATTGACTAAATGGTGCTAGAAAGTATAAAGCACAAGAGTTTTGGTGAAGATTATTAATAGGGCGGTTAGCTCAGTTGGTAGAGCATCTCGTTTACACCGAGGGGGTCAAAGGTTCGAGTCCTTTACTGCCCACCAAAACAAGATAAGTGGGGGTGTAGCTCAGTTGGTTAGAGCGATCGCCTGTCACGCGATAGGTCGAGGGTTCGAGTCCCTTCACTCCCGCCACTTTTCTTAATTTTATATGTGAATATTGCCAAAATTGCTTTTATGTAGCCTTCAACATATGAAAAAAACTGCTATATAGATTTCATGCTTTCAGATTTTTTATTAGATTATTTATCCATAATTATATTTTTGATTATTGCACTTGGTCTTAGTTGTGCTTTTGTTGTTGTAAACTTAATACTCTCACCCAAACATCCTGATCCCGAAAAATTATCAGCATACGAATGTGGTTTTGAACCATTTGAAGATTCCAGAATGGAATTTGATGTTAGATTTTATTTAGTAGCAATTCTATTTATAATTTTTGATTTAGAGATAGCTTTCCTTTTTCCATGGGCAATATCATTAGGAAATATTGGAGGCCTTGGCTTTTCATCAATGATGATTTTTTTATTTATCCTTACAATTGGATTTATTTATGAGTGGAAAAAAGGTGCACTAGATTGGGAGTAAAATTTTAGATTATGAACTTAGAAAATAAAAATAAAGAAATTCCTGAAGAATTTAAAAAACTTGCTGAAGACTTTAGTAAAAATGGTTTTATAACAACATCGCTTGACAATTTAATAAACTGGTCAAGAGCTGGTTCATTACACTGGATGACTTTTGGTCTAGCTTGTTGTGCAGTTGAGATGATGCAGACAGCCATGCCCAGATATGATTTAGAAAGATTTGGTGCTGCACCAAGAGGATCACCTAGACAGTCTGATGTTATGATAGTAGCTGGAACTTTAACAAATAAGATGGCTCCCGCACTAAGAAAAGTTTACGATCAAATGCCGGAACCGAGATATGTTATTTCTATGGGAAGTTGCGCAAACGGTGGTGGTTATTATCACTATTCTTATTCCGTAGTCCGTGGTTGTGATAAAATAGTTCCTGTAGATATTTATGTACCAGGCTGCCCTCCATCTGCTGAAGCATTACTTTATGGGATTATGCAGTTACAAAAAAAAATTAGAAACAAAGGATCTTTTGAAAGATAATTTATATGCAAAACTTAATAGATCTTGAAAAAAAAATTAACTCAGAACTTACAACTAAGATTAAAAAAACTGAGATTAGACATGAGCAGTTATACATCAATATTGATAATGAAGATTTGATAGATGTTACGTTGTTTATAAAAAGCAACGAAAACACAAAATTTAGACAGCTAATTGATATTACTGTTGTGGATTACCCTGAAAATGCTCAACGTTTTAAAGTTGTGTATTTATTTTTAAGTCATGAGTTTAATCAAAGAATTATATTGAGTTATCTAATAAGTGAAAATGAAGTTATACCTTCACTAACACCTATTTATCCTGCAGCTAATTGGATGGAGAGAGAAGTTTTTGATATGTATGGTGTTAAATTTAAAGACCACCCAGATATGAGAAGAATACTCACTGATTATGGTTTCGAAGGACATCCTTTAAGAAAAGACTTTCCATTGACTGGCCATACAGAAGTTAGATATAGCGAAGATCAAAAAAAAGTTATTAGTGAACCTGTTAAGTTAGAGCAAAATTATAGAAATTTTGATTACGAAAGTCCTTGGGAAGGAACTAAGTATATTAAAGATCAAACTGACCTTAATAATGACAAAAAAAATTAAAACATTAAATCTAAATTTCGGACCTCAGCATCCTGCGGCTCACGGCGTGTTAAGATTAATTTTAGAATTAGATGGCGAGATTGTTGAAAAAGCCGATCCTCATATTGGACTTCTTCACAGAGGTACAGAAAAATTAATAGAAAACAAAACATATATGCAAGCTGTCCCTTATTTTGACAGACTAGATTATGTTGCCCCAATGAATCAAGAGCATGCTTTTGCTTTGGCTATAGAAAAAATCTTAAAGATAAATGTTCCGATTAGAGCTCAATTAATTAGAGTAATGTTTTGTGAAATAGGAAGAATATTAAGTCATATATTAAATGTTACAACTCAAGCCCTCGATGTTGGTGCTTTAACCCCATCTCTTTGGGGTTTTGAAGAACGTGAAACATTAATGACATTTTATGAAAGAGCATCTGGCTCAAGATTACACGCCAATTATTTTAGAGCTGGTGGTGTTCATCAAGATTTACCAATGGGTCTTGAAGAAGATATAGGTAAATTTTGTGTATCATTTCCTAAAATAATAGATGATCTTGAAACCTTATTAACTGACAATAGAATTTTTAAACAACGAAACGTTGATATAGGAATTGTAACTAAGGAAGATGCTTTAGATTATTCTTTTAGTGGAGTTATGATTAGAGGATCAGGCGTTCCTTGGGACTTAAGAAAATCACAACCTTATGACTGTTATGAGCAATTAAAGTTTAAAATTCCAGTAGGAAAAAATGGAGATTGTTTTGATAGATATTTATGTCGAATTGAAGAAATGAGAGAAAGTGTTTCAATAATAAAACAATGTTTAGCTAAAATGACAAAAGGACCAATTAAATCATTAGATGGAAAAATTAGTCCGCCACCTAAAAAAGATATTAAACAATCTATGGAAGCTTTAATTCATCACTTTAAATTATTTACCGAAGGTTACCGTGTTGATAAAGATGAAATTTATACTGCTGTTGAAGCACCCAAGGGTGAATTTGGTGTTTATTTAATTTCTGATGGAACCAGCAAACCTTATAAATGCAAAATTAGAGCCCCTGGCTTTTCTCACTTACAAGCAATGGATTATTTAATCAAAGGACATATGTTGGCAGATGTACCTGCTGTCTTAGGATCATTAGATATCGTTTTTGGAGAGGTTGATAGATAATGAGCTTAAGAAAACCTGCAAAAGAACAACCTGAAAAGTTTGAATTTACAACAAATAGTCTAGCTGCTGCAAAAGAAATAGTTTCCAAGTATCCTGAGGGAAAACAACAAAGTGCTGTAATGGCATTATTATATATTGTTCAAAAACAAAATAATAATTGGATACCTCTTGCAGCAATGAAATATATCGGAAAGTTTTTAGATATGCCTTATATAAAAGTCTATGAGGTGGCCACTTTTTATTCAATGTATAATTTATCACCAGTCGGAAAACACTTTATTCAGGTATGTACAACTACTCCATGCATGATTAGAGGAGCTTATAAACTTGTTGAAGCATGTAAGGAGAAAATTTCAGAAAATGAAAGTGAATTATCTACTGATAAGTCGTGCTCTTGGATAGAAGTTGAGTGTTTGGGCGCATGCGTTAATGCTCCAATGATGCAAATTAATGATGAATATTATGAAGACCTTAATAAAGAAAAAACTTTAAAAATTTTAGATGAGATACTTGATGGTAAGACACCAGAGCCAGGATCGTACAGAGGAAGAGTTAATAATGAACCTGAAAATAATAGAAAAACACTTTTGGATTTAAAAAATGCTTAAAGATAAAGATAGAATATTTCAAAACTTATATAATGACAAAGGTTCAGACGTTGAGTCATCAAAGAATAGAGGTGACTGGGTAGACACTGCTGAAATAATAAAAAAAGGCAGAGAATGGATTATAGATGAAGTTAAATCATCCGAACTAAGAGGAAGAGGTGGTGCTGGATTTCCTACGGGACTTAAATGGTCTTTTGCACCAAAGGAACTTGGTTCTAGACCTCATTATCTAGTTATAAATGGTGATGAATCAGAGCCAGGCACATGTAAGGATCGTGATATTTTAAGGTTTGAACCTCACAAATTAATAGAAGGATGCTTGATTGCTGCATACGCAGTTCAGGCTCATGTTTGCTATATTTATATACGTGGTGAATATTTTATTGATGGACAAAAACTACAAAAAGCAATCGACGAAGCTTATGAAAAAAAACTTATAGGAAAAAATGCCTCTGGTACTGATTGGGATTTGGATATCTATATTCACTACGGAGCAGGAGCTTATATATGTGGCGAAGAAACTGCACTTCTTGAAAGCATTGAAGGTAAAAAAGGTCAGCCAAGGCTAAAACCTCCGTTTCCAGCTCTAATAGGACTATATGGATGTCCAACAATAATTAATAACGTCGAAACTATAGCTGTTGTTCCAACGATTTTGAGAAAAAGTGGAAAATGGTTTGCATCATTAGGAAAAGCAAAAAACACAGGGACTAAAATATTTTGTATATCTGGAAATGTTAATAAGCCATGTAACGTTGAAGAAGAGATGAGCATATCTCTTAAAGAATTAATTGAAGTACATGCTGGTGGAGTAATTGGTGGATGGGAAAATTTACAAGCTGTTATACCAGGTGGCTCTTCTATGCCTATTATACCAAAAAAAACATGCGAAACTTTAACAATGGATTTTGATTCACTTGTTGCTGAAAAAAGTGGCTTAGGAACCGCAGGTATTGTTGTTATAAATAATGACCAAGATATCATTAAGTGTATGGCAAGAATTGCTAGATTTTATAAACATGAAAGTTGTGGACAGTGCACACCATGCAGAGAAGGTTCTGGATGGATGTGGAGAATGTTAGAAAGAATGGCTAAAGGAGAAGCTTCAAAAGATGAAGTTGAAATGCTTGGAGATGTAACAAATCAGATTGCTGGTCATACTATTTGTGCTTTTGGTGAGGGGTCTTCATGGCCTGTTCAAGGTTTATTAAGACACTTTAAAAAAGAAATTGAAGAAAGAAATAATATTGAACCTACAATAAAAAAACTTAATGAAGTTCCTTATTTAGTTGATCAACATTTATTGGATAAAAAAAATGCCTAAGTTAAAAGTTAACAATATTGAAGTTGAAGTTGAGGATGGCTTAACAGTCCTACAAGCTTGTGAAAAAGCTGGAGTTGAAATTCCAAGATTTTGTTATCATGAAAAACTTTCAATTGCTGGAAATTGTAGAATGTGCCTGGTTGAAATGGAAAAATCCCCAAAACCAGTTGCATCATGCGCAATGCCTGTTGCAGAAGGCATGAACATTAAAACAAATACTGAATTTGTTGAAAAAGCAAGAAAAGGTGTAATGGAATTTTTACTTGCAAATCATCCATTAGATTGTCCCGTATGTGATCAAGGTGGTGAATGTGATCTTCAAGATCAATCAATGTTTTATGGAGTAGACAAATCTCGATTTAAAGAAAATAAAAGACAAGTTCCTGAAAAAAACATGGGTCCTTTAATTAAAACTCAAATGACTAGATGTATTCATTGCACTAGATGTGTTAGGTTTGCAACAGAAATTGCAGGAGTGTCAGAAATAGGAGCTATTGGTAGAGGTGAGGATATGCAAATAACCACCTACCTTGAGCAATCAATGCAATCAGAATTATCAGCTAATGTTGTTGATTTGTGCCCTGTTGGAGCTTTAACATCTAAACCATATGTTTTTGAAGCAAGACCCTGGGAATTAAAAAAAACTGAATCTGTTGATGTTATGGATGCTATTGGCTCTAATATAAGGGTTGATACCTATGGATGGGAAGTAAAAAGAATTTTACCGAGAATAAATGAAGATATTAACGAGGAATGGATTTCTGACAAAACAAGACATGCGTGTGATGGTTTATTAAACCAAAGATTAGACACACCTTACATTAAGTATAACGGCAAATTTGAAAAAGCATCATGGTCTGAAGTTTTTAACATAATTAAATCTAAATTTAAAAATACCGATAAAGAAAAAATCTGTGGATTAACTGGTGACTTAATGAACATGGAAACACTTTATATATTTAAAGAATTTTTTAATAAAACATTAGGCTCTCAAAATATAGAATCTCGGAATAATCATATTTATTTAAACCCTGAAAAAAGAGAAAATTATTTATTTAACTCATCAATTAATGGAATTGAAGAGGCTGATTTTATTTTTCTTTTAGGCACAAATCCTAGATTTGAAGCAACAATCTTAAATGCTCGAATTAGAAAAGCTTATCTTCAAAATAAAACTAAAATTATTTCCCTAAATGAAATGGGTGACCTAACATTCCCATATCAGTCTTTAGATGGAAACACTGAAACAGTTAAAAAAATTATTGATGGCAAACATGAGGTGTCCGATTTAATTAAACAAGCAAAGAAGCCTATGGTTATAATGGGTCAATCTGCATTAAAAAGAAAATCATCAAAATATATTTTTGAATCAATCAAGCTATTTTTAGAAAATAATAATAAAATTTCTACTGATTGGAATGCTTTAAACATTATCTCGGAAAACGCATCTACGGTAGGTGCATTTGATCTTGGGATATATAAAACAACTAATGGTGGCAATGAAGTTTTGAAAGACTTGGAAGCTCACAAGTTTGAAATTGTTTATCTTTTAGGTTTAGACAGTATTAATTTCGAGAAAAAAAATGAGTTTATTATTTATCAAGGTTCTCACGGTGATAAGGGAGCAGAAATGGCAGACATCATATTGCCTGGTGCCACATATACTGAGCAGAATGGTTATTTTACAAATTTAGAAGGTAAATTACAAAAAGCTTACAAAGCATCTTATCCACCTGAACTTGCAAAAGAGGATTGGGTAATAATAAATGAACTTGCAGAAACCATGAATCATAGAAAATTATTTAATGACAAAGATGAGTTAGATAGCAGCTTAATTAATCAAATAAATCTACATATTGAAAGAAATACTTTTTTGATATCATCAAAAGTTGAGGAGTTAATTTTTGAAAATGAATTAATAACAATAGATAATGATTATTATTATTCAAATGTAATAGCCAGAGCTTCAAAAACTATGTCTGAATGTAGAGGATTAAAAATAGATTCAAAATCCACAGGAACAGAGGGTTAATTTATGGAATATCTTAATATAATTTTTTCACAAACTTACAAAATATTATTTTTACTAGTTCCTGTTTTAATCTCTGTGGCCATGATTGTATGGCTTGACCGACGTATTTGGGCTTTTGTACAAAAAAGACAAGGACCCAATGTTGTTGGACCTTTTGGTTTGCTTCAATCTTTAGCTGATGCATTAAAATATATTTTTAAAGAAGTTATAATTCCATCAAGTTCAAATAAAGTAATTTTTATATTAGCACCAATTGTTACTATGACTTTGGCTTTAGTTTCGTGGGCCGTTATTCCTTTCAGTGCAACTCAAGTATTGGCAGATATCAATGTAGGTATCCTTTATTTATTCGCCGTATCCTCATTAGGTGTTTATGGAATTATCATGGGTGGATGGGCATCAAATTCAAAATACCCATTTTTAGGCGCTATTAGGTCTGCAGCGCAAATGGTTTCCTATGAAGTATCAATTGGAGTTATTATTATCAACGTTTTACTTTGTGTTGGTTCTTTAAATTTGAACGATATAGTTATGGCTCAGAAAAATTTATGGTTTGTAATCCCATTATTTCCAATGTTTGTGATTTTCTTTATTTCCTCTTTAGCGGAAACAAATAGACCACCATTTGATTTACCAGAAGCAGAAGCAGAACTTGTTGCGGGTTATCAAACTGAATATTCAGGTATGATGTATGCAATGTTTTGGCTTGGAGAATATGCAAATATTCTTTTGATGTGTGCTATGGGATCTATACTTTTCTTAGGTGGGTGGCTATCACCTATAGACCTTTATCCATTTAACTTAATTCCAGGTGCAATTTGGATGATATTTAAGATATTATTCTTATTTATTTTGTTTGCCTTGGTTAAAGCTATTGTTCCAAGATATAGATATGATCAATTAATGAGATTAGGATGGAAGATATTTTTACCATTATCATTAACATGGGTAATTCTAACAGCTAGTTATTTGTTCTACTTCAACTTATTACCAGTAAATTAATTATGAAAATTTCAAGAATATTTAAAACAATTTTTTTATTAGATTTTTTAGGTGGCTTAAATATTGCAATCAAAGAAATATTTAAATCTAAAAAAACAATAAATTATCCTTTTGAAAAAGGAAAAATAAGCCCAAGATTTAGAGGTGAGCATGCCTTAAGAAGGTATCCTAACGGTGAAGAAAGATGCATAGCATGTAAATTATGTGAAGCTGTTTGTCCTGCTCAAGCAATTACAATTGAATCTTCTGAAAGAGCTGATGGTAGTAGAAAAACTACAAGATATGATATTGATATGATGAAGTGTATTTATTGTGGTCTTTGTGAAGAGTCTTGTCCAGTTGATGCCATTGTACAAGGGCCTAATTTTGAATTTTCAACCGAAACAAGAGAAGAGCTTTATTATAATAAAGAAAAATTACTCGATAATGGAGATAGATGGGAAAATGTTTTAGCAGCCAATATTAAAGCTGATAACCCTCACAGATAATTATGTTAGCGCACGCGATATTTTTTTATACGTTTTCTTTTATAGCAATTGTTTCTGCTATAATGGTAACAGTATCTAAAAACACTGTTCATTCTGTTTTCTTTTTAATTTTAGACTTCATAAGTATTTCATGCCTATTTATAATGATTGGCGCTGAATTTTTGGGAATGATTATGTTAATTATTTATGTTGGGGCTGTTGCTGTTTTATTTTTATTTGTAGTTATGATGTTAAATGTAGCCCAACAAAAAAATCAGTGGTTCAGTGCAGAGAAAAGTTCAAAACATATACCCATTGGGCTAATAGTTAGTGTGATAATATTTTTTGAATTATTAATAGTAATTGGCGGATGGAAATATAAACCTGATCTTGTCTCAGCTATGTCTTTAACAATTGATAGAGATATGACCAATACTCATTCAATCGGTTATGTTTTATACACAGATTACATTCATATTTTTCAGTTAAGTGGAATGATTTTATTAGTTGCAATGATTGGAGCCATTGTTCTTACATTTAGACAAAGATCTGGAGTTAAAAGACAAAGTTATTTTAGCCAGATATCCCGTGAAAGATCTGATGGTGTTGAATTGATTGATGTTGAGAGTAATAAAGGAGTTAAATCTGATGATTAATATAGGTTTAGGTCATTACCTTACATTGGCTGCAATAATTTTCACTATCGGTATAGTTGGATTATTTTTAAATAGAAAAAATATTATAGTAATATTAATGAGTATTGAGCTTATATTACTAGCTGTAAATATTAACCTAGTATCATTTTCAATATTTTTAAATGACATTTCTGGTCAAATATTCACCCTTTTTATATTAACTGTTGCAGCAGCAGAGGCAGCAATAGGTTTAGCAATTATTGTTGTTTATTACCGAAACTCATCAACAATTGATGTTGAAAAAATTAACAGTTTAAAAGGATAATATGGAATTAGCTTTAATATCTCTTCCCTTATTAGCCTCAATAATTTCAGGTTTTTTTGGTAAATATTTAGGTGATAGGAATTCAGAAATTGTAACTAGTCTTTTTGTGTCAGTTTCAGCACTTCTTTCAATTATATTATTCTATCAAGTTATTGTTAACGGATATGAAAATAATGTAGTTGTAGCAACTTGGATTAACTCTGGAACCTTAGATGTTAATTGGTCCATTAAAGTTGACGCTTTATCATCTGTAATGCTTGTTGTTGTAACTTTAGTTTCAGCTTTAGTTCATATTTACTCAATTGGCTATATGTCTCACGATCCACATAAGCCAAGATTCATGGCTTACTTATCACTTTTTACTTTTTCAATGTTAACATTGGTTACCTCTGATAATTTCCTTCAGTTATTTTTCGGATGGGAAGGTGTAGGACTCTGCTCATATTTCTTGATTGGCTTTTGGTTTAGGAAAGAAACAGCAAATGCAGCTGCTATAAAAGCCTTTGTAGTAAATAGAGTAGGTGACTTCGGTTTTGCCTTAGGAATTTTTTTAATTTTTTATTTATTTGGCACTGTAAACTATGTAGAAGTTTTTGATCAAATCCCACAAATTGTTGAAAAAAAACTTTTATTTTTAGGAATGAATGTCGGAGCAATCGATTTAATTTGTATTCTTTTATTTATAGGTGCCATGGGTAAATCAGCACAAATTTTCTTACACACTTGGTTGCCAGATGCAATGGAAGGCCCCACACCTGTTTCAGCTTTAATTCATGCAGCTACAATGGTTACTGCTGGTGTTTTTTTAGTTGTAAGATGCTCTCCAATTTTTGAATATTCACCCCTTACACTAAATATAATTACAATTGTTGGAATGACTACTGCTTTTTTTGCAGCAACAGTAGCTTTAGTACAAACTGATATTAAAAAAATAATCGCATATTCAACTTGCAGTCAACTTGGTTATATGTTTTTCGCTGCAGGAGTGGGTGCTTATAATGTTGCAATGTTTCATTTATTTACTCATGCTTTTTTTAAAGCATTACTTTTTTTAGGTTCTGGCTCAGTAATTCACTCATTTAAAGATGAGCAAGATATTAACCAAATGGGAGGTGTTTATAAAAAACTTCCATACACTTATGCATTTATGATTATTGGAACATTGGCTCTTACTGGGTTTCCATTTTTATCTGGTTTTTATTCAAAAGATGCAATTATAGAATTTGCGTATCTCAAGGGAAACACAACTGGATATTATGCTGCTGGCATAGGAATTTTGACTGCTGTTTTAACTTCAATTTATTCTTGGAGATTAATTTTTAAAACATTTCATGGTGACTATAATAATAAAAAAACCAATATTCATGAAATGCACGAGTCCCCATTGGTGATGCTCTTGCCTTTATTTATACTTGCTATTGGAGCTATTTTTGCTGGTTTTTTATTTAAAGATTTATTTATTGGTCATAGTAGTGAAAATAGTTTTTGGGGAGATTCAATTAAATTTTTAAATCCATTAAGCACAGAACATCCTCCTTTATGGTTTCTTTTAACAACACCTGCACTTGTGTTAAGCTCTATTCCGGTTGCTTATTATTTATTTGTTAAAGATAAAAATATTCCACATCAAATTGCCCAATCAAATAAGCCGTTACACAATTTTCTAATAAATAAATGGTATTTCGATGAACTTTACAATGTTTTGTTTATTAAATTTTCAAAAAAAATAGGAATCTTTTTTTGGAAGGCTGTAGATGTTAAAATTATTGATAAATTTGGACCTGATGGAGTTTCTTCACTAATTAAGAATTTATCTATAAAAGCAAGCAAGTTTCAAAGTGGATTTGTCTATCAGTATGCATTTATGATATTGTTAGGTTTTTCCGCATTATTAACTTTTTTGATTTTGAAATAATGAACTTTCCAATCTTATCATCTTTAATATTACTTCCTATAATTGGATCTTTATTTTTATTGTTTTCAAAAGATAAAAATTCTAATACAGGAAAATATGTAGCTTTATTTACTTCTTTTGTTAATTTTTTAATTTCTATATATCTTTGGTATCAGTTCGACCCAACCACATCTAACTTTCAGTTTGTTGAAGATAGAGAGTGGTTAAAAGGATTTATTAATTACAAAGTAGGTATCGATGGAATATCAATCTTATTTATTGTTCTAACTTCACTGATAACTCCACTTTGCATAATCTCAGTTAACAATACAGTTAAAGACAGACTAAGAGATTTTTTAATTGCTATCTTGGTAATGCAAAGTTTGATGATTGGAGTTTTTTGCTCGCTTGACCTTGTTATATTTTATTTATTTTTTGAAGCTGGTTTGATACCTATGTTTTTAATAATTGGAATATGGGGTGGAACAAGAAGAGTATATTCGGCATTTAAATTTTTCTTATACACTTTGCTTGGTTCTGTTTTAATGTTAATTGCTATAATTTCGATCTACTGGATATCAGGAACCACAGATATAACTCAGCTTTATGAACTTGGTATAGACACCAAATATCAAAATTTATTATGGTTAGCTTTTTTTAGTTCCTTTGCTGTCAAAACACCAATGTGGCCTGTACATACTTGGTTGCCAGATGCACACGTTGAAGCTCCAACTGCTGGTTCAGTCTTACTGGCAGCTATATTACTTAAAATGGCTGGATATGGTTTTATTAGATTTTCTTTAGGACTTTTTCCAGTAGCTTCCGAATTGTTTACTCCGCTAGTTTACACTTTGAGTTTGATTGCTATTGTGTACACATCTCTTGTCGCGTTGATGCAAGAAGATATGAAAAAATTAATAGCATACTCTTCAGTTGCGCATATGGGTTTTGTTACATTGGGTATTTTTACAATTACCCAACAAGGTATTGAAGGAAGTATAGTTCAAATGATAAGTCATGGTTTGGTTTCGGCAGCATTGTTTTTATGTGTTGGGGTTGTTTACGATCGTATGCATTCCAGGTTGATAGCAACTTATGGTGGCTTAGTTTCGGTTATGCCTAAATATTCAATATTATTTATGCTTTTCACTTTAGCTGCATTAGGCTTGCCTGGTACTAGTGGTTTTATAGGTGAATTTTTAATACTAATGGGCGCATTTAAAGACAATTTTTTAGTAGCAGTTATAGCAAGTTTAGGTGTTATTTTTGGCGCTGCATACATGTTGTGGCTATATAGAAGAGTTGTATTTGGAGAGGTTAAAAATAAAGAACTTTTAAAAATGCCTGATCTTGATAACTCGGAAAAATTTATTTTGTGGTGTTTAGCAATACCAGTTTTATTTTTTGGATTTTATCCAGAGCCTCTTATTAATACAATTGAAATTTCTGTAAAAGATTTAATCGAGATGTACAATTTTAACTTAAATATAAATATAACTGAGGTACAAAATTAATGGATAACATAAACTTTATACTACCTGAAATTTTTATTTCTTTATCTATAATGTTTTTATTGCTTCTTGGTGTGTACAAAAAAAATAGCTCAAATATTGTTCACAATCTTGCAGTAGGTTCTTTACTGATTACTGGTATTTTAATTTTTAATAATCCATTAGATCAAAATATTTCACTATTTAACGATGGTTACATTGTGGATAATCTTTCTTCATTTATGAAAATACTTACTATTTTAGGAGGTGCATTTGTTTTATCTATCTCAACAAGATATCTAAAAATATTTAAGATTTTTTTAATAGAATATCCTGTTTTGATCCTTTCTTCAATTTTAGGTATGATGGTAATGATCAGTTCAAATGATCTTATGGTTTTTTATATAGGTCTTGAGTTGCAATCTTTAGCTTTATATGTTTTGGCATCATTTAATCGAGATCAATTAAAGTCATCTGAATCTGGACTAAAATATTTTGTTTTAAGCGCTTTATCATCAGGATTATTATTATATGGATGTTCTTTAGTTTATGGGTTCTCAGGATCAACTAATTTTAATGTTATTGGTGACTTAATGAACTCTTCTCATTACGGTTTAACTTTTGGAATTGTTTTTATACTTGTTGGTTTAGCATTTAAAATATCAGCTGTACCATTTCACATGTGGGCACCAGATGTATATGAGGGTTCTCCTACTGCAGTTACACTATTTTTTGCAATTGTGCCAAAAGTTGCTGCACTCACTGTATTCATAAGATTTTTATATGTTCCTTTTGTTAATATGATCGATCAATGGCAACCTATATTAATTTTTTTATCAATTGCGTCTATGATCTTTGGAGCTATTGCTGCAATAGGTCAAAATAATCTCAAAAGATTGATTGCATATAGCTCAATTGGTCATATGGGGTATGCATTAGCTGGTTTGTCTACTGGTTCAAACGAAGGTATTCAAAGTTCTATTGTATACATGTCGATATACCTGGTGATGAATCTTGCTTTTTTTAGTTGCTTGCTCATGTTAAAGAGAAATGATGTGTACTATGAGACTGTAGATGATTTATCAGGGTTATCAAAAAATCATCCAATTTTATCCTTATCATTACTAGCTATCCTTTTTTCATTAGCAGGAATTCCTCCATTAGCTGGTTTTTTTGCAAAATTTTATATTTTTAAGGCTGTTATAGGGCAGTCAATGTACTTCTTGGCCATTGTAGGTCTCTTATCTACAGTAATAGCTGCTTTTTATTATCTAAAAATAATCAAGGTTATTTACTTTGATAAAGAAAAGGAAGGTTACGACATTGATCATAATATTTGGTTAAAAGGATCACTAACTTTTTCAACATTATTAATTCTTTTATACTTTATTTTTCCAAGCAAATTAGTTGAAATTGTATCTAGAATTAATATTATTTAATGAAATTAAAAAAGTTCAATTTTAAAATTGTAAATAGTACAAACGATCTAGCTATACAAATAATTAAAAATACCAATAACAAATCAGGAATTGTATTTGCTGAGAGACAAAAAAAGGGAAGAGGTCAATATGGGAAAAAATGGGCTTCTTTTAAAGGAAATTTATTCATTAGTATTTTTTTTCAAATTAACAAAGTCCAATTAACATTGAAAGATTTGACAAAAGTAAACTGTCTTTTGGTTAAAAAATTATTATCAAATTTTTATAATGGTAAAATTACAATTAAAAAACCAAATGATTTGATGATAAAAAAAATGAAAATTTCAGGAATCTTGCAGGAAATATTAACCAAATCTGGTGAAAAATTTATTGTTATTGGAGTGGGTGTAAATTTAATTAAGAGTCCAGCTATAAACAATTATTTGACTACAAATCTTTTCGACTTAACAGGTATCAAAATTAACCCTAATAATGCTGCTTTAAAGCTAAAAAAAATTTATGAAACTTTTATTCCAATGTTTTCTAAATTTAATATAAAAAACTTAGATAGAAATTTAAAATGATTATTGTTGGTGATATAGGAAATACAGAAACCAAAATTTGTTTGGTAAACTCTAAAAATATTATTATTAAAAGAGTTACTTTATTAACAAAAAAAATAAGTCAATCCCTACTTAATAAATCTTTATTTGGTCTAGGCTTAAAAGACAAATCAATTAATAAGTGTTTATTTTGCAGTGTTGTACCAAGATCATTTAATGAAATTAAAAACTTTTTTAATAAAACTTATAAAATTAAGTGTCACGAGCTTAAGAAGCTTAAGTTAAATAAATTGGTTAAGATTAAAGTTAATTATAAACAAATTGGTTCAGATAGATTGGCTAATGCAATTGGTACCATTAACAATAAAGATAATTTTATAATTTTAGATTTTGGAACAGCAACAACGTTTGATGTATTGATTAAAAATACTTATCATGGTGGTGTTATTGCACCTGGCGTTAAGCTTTCACTTGATTCATTGACGGACAAAGCAATACAAATTCCAAAGATTAATTTAAAAAAAACAAATAAAGTTATTGGGCTAAACACTATTAGTGCTGTTAGAGCTGGTTTTTTTTGGGGCTATGAGGGTTTAATTGACAATATTGTTAATTTAATTAAGAAAGAGACCAAGATGTCCTTTAAAATTATAATTACTGGAGGATTTTCTAGTTTATTCAAAAATTCAACAAAAACGAAAGTTACATTAAATAGAGACATTACAATTAACGGCCTAATCAGAGCCACTACTTTAATTAAATAAATATGAAAGATGAATTATTATTTTGCCCTCTAGGAGGGTCTGGAGAAATTGGCATGAACATGAACCTATTTGCCTATGGTAAACCAGGTAAGCATAAATGGATCATGGTTGATATTGGAGTTACATTCGCTGATGATACCTTACCTGGGATTGATCTTATTTACCCAGATCCTGGATTTATAGTTGATAAAAAAGAAGACCTTTTAGGAATTATTTTAACTCATGCACATGAAGATCATATTGGTGCAATTGCACACCTTTGGCCTCAATTAAAATGTAAAATTTTCGCAACTCCATTTACTGCAGTTTTAATAAAAGAAAAACTTAAAGAAAAGAATATTGATGCAACTAATTATCTA
Organism: Candidatus Pelagibacter sp. Uisw_113; assembly: GCF_047717815.1. Taxonomy (GTDB): domain Bacteria; phylum Pseudomonadota; class Alphaproteobacteria; order Pelagibacterales; family Pelagibacteraceae; genus Pelagibacter. The sequence continues at coordinate 688,716 of NZ_CP159809.1, read as the reverse complement.
AAAATAGTTCAATTAAATGGAACAGTAGATTTAGATCCTTTTAAAATAGAGTACATCACGTTAACTCACTCAATTCTTGAACCTAATGGTCTTAGAATTGAAACTCCAGCAGGTGTAATACTACATACGGGAGATTGGAAGATTGACCCAGAACCATTGATTGGTGAAAAAATAAATTCGGACAGACTTAAAGAAATTGGTAAAGAAGGTGTCCTTGCTATGGTTTGTGATTCAACAAATGTATTTAGTATGGGAAAAGCTGGTTCAGAGCTAGATGTTAGAAAAAGTTTATTAAATATTATGGGTAGCCTTAAAAAAAGAATTGTTATGGCTTCTTTTGCATCAAATGTTGCACGTATGGAAACAGCTTTTTATTGTGCGGAAAAAACTGGTAGACAAATATCCCTAGTAGGAAGATCTATGCATAGAATATTTAAAGCTGCAAGACAATGTGGTTATTTAAAAAATGTTATTGAACCTATAGATGCACGTGAAGCAAAAAAAATTGCTAGGGAAAAAATAGTTTACCTTTGTACCGGTAGTCAGGGTGAGCCCATGGCAGCACTAATGAGAATTTCAAGCTATACTCATCCAGATGTATTCATCGAAAAAGATGATGCTGTTATTTTTTCATCTAAAATTATTCCAGGTAATGAAAAAAAATTATACAAATTACAAAATCAATTAGTTAGGGATGGTATTGAAGTTATTTCAGAGGAAAGTGAATTTGTTCATGTTTCTGGCCACCCAAATAGAGATGATCTAAGAGAAATGTATGATTGGGTTAAACCTCAATGTGCAGTTCCTGTTCATGGAGAACACAGGCACATGATTGAACATATGAAATTCGCACATGAAATGAAAGTTCCACACCCGGTTCAAGTAGAAAACGGTGATATTGTAAAATTAGCTCCAGGTAAACCTCATGTTTTTGATAAAGCTCCAAGTGGTAGACTTTATTTAGATGGAAATATGAGTGTCGAAGAAGATGCTCAATCAATTAAAGATAGAAAAAATATAGCTGCTAATGGATATATGGAGGTTACTATTTTAATTACTGCGAAGGGTAATATTCATAAAAGACCTGTATTAACCTTTAGAGGGTTGCCTGTTTATGATGCTGATGAATTCATCTATGAATTAGAAGAGGCAATAGAAAAAACAACTAGAACCTTTTCTACAAAAAGCAAAAAACAAGAATATAATTTAATTGATGCATTAAAAATTACATGTAGAAAATGTGCCAAAGAATTGACTGGTAAAAGACCATTTATAAATATCAATCTAGTAAGAATCTAGATGAGCGCAACAGGCCTTGCTATAATCTACATTATAATTTGGTGGATAGTTTTTTTTACAATTCTTCCAATTGATGTAAATAGACTAAAATCTGTCAAAATTGAAGGTGAAGACGCTGGTTCTCCAGAAAATCCTAAAATGTTAAAAAAATTTATTTATTGTACTGGTATTACAACTGTTATTTTCGTGATAATTTATTTATTGATAAAATATGAATATTTAAATTTAAGATATATAATTAGCTAAAAATGCACATTTCAAAATCATTCATACCAATATTAAAAAACAACCCATCAGAAGCAAAAATTAAATCACACCAGTTAATGTTAAGGGTTGGAATGATTAAGCAATCTTCTGCAGGTATTTACTCATGGCTACCTTTAGGTTTTAAAGTGATGAAAAAAATTGAACAAATAGTTAGAGAAGAACAGAACAAAATTGGTGCTCAAGAAATACTTATGCCAACTATCCAACCTAGTGATATTTGGAAAGAAAGCGGTCGTTACGACGACTATGGAGATGAAATGCTTCGTATTAAAGATAGACAAGGTAGAGAGATGCTCTATGGTCCAACTAACGAAGAGCTAGTTACAGATATATTTAGATCTAGTGTTAAATCTTATAAATCATTACCTCAATTATTGTATCACATACAATGGAAATTTAGAGACGAAGTTAGACCAAGATTTGGAATAATGAGAGGTAGAGAGTTTTATATGAAGGATGCATATTCGTTTGATGTAAATGATGAAGATGCTGCTTTCTCATATAATAAATTCTTTTTTTCATATTTAAAAACATTTAAAAGATTGGAACTTTCAGCAATACCAATGGCAGCTGATACGGGACCAATTGGTGGAAACCTTTCTCATGAATTTATTATTTTAGCAGACACTGGTGAAAGTAAAATTTTTACTGATAAAAGAATTTTTGATTTAGAATGTGAAGGATCTGTAATGGATAGACAATCTTTACAAGATTTAAGAAAAAAATATGAAAAATATTATGCTGTAGCTGATGAAAAATTTAATAAAGATGAATTTGAAGAAAAAGTATCTGAAGAAAATAGACTTATTACAAAAGGCATAGAAGTAGGTCACATTTTTTATTTTGGAGATAAGTATTCAAAAGCTTTAAATGCAGCTGTAGACCTTCCAGGTGGTAAAAAAGACTTTGTTAAAATGGGATCATATGGAATTGGTGTATCAAGACTAGTTGGTGCAATTATTGAAGCAAAATATGATGAAAAAGAAGAAGTAATGAAATGGCCATTCTCTGTGGCACCATATGAGCTTGCCATAATACCCATGATTAATAAAAATGACACATCAGCATTAGACAAAGCAAATAAACTTTTTAAGCATTTTGAAAGTAAAAATATTGATACTATTATTGATGATATGGATGAAAATCTTTCATCAAAAATTAAAAAATTTAATTTGATAGGTGTGCCTTATCAAATAATTTTAGGAAAAAATTCAGATGGTGATTTATTTGAGTTTAAAGAAATCGGAAAAGATCCCAAAAGTTTAACCATAGATCAAATAACTCAAATTTTAACTGAACAAAAATTAAAAAATTGATTTCTGCATTAGAAAAAGAAATTACACTTAGATATCTAAAAACCAGAAAAAAAGACGGTTTTTTAAATATAATATCTATTTTTTCATTTATTGGAATTAGCTTAGGAGTTGCAGTGTTAATTATTGTGATGTCCGTTATGAATGGCTTTAGAACTGAGTTAATTAATAAGATTGTAGGATTTAATGCTCATGTTACCGTTAAACCATATGAGAGCCCTATTGGTCTAGAACAATTAAATAATGAAAATTTAAAATTAATTTCAGAAGAATTAATACTTAGTAATTCTGGTGAAGCAATTGTCATTAGCAAAGACTACACTAAAGGCCTAATTTTAAGAGGTTATAGCAATGAAAACTTTCTAAAACTTGATGTTGTAAAAAAAGGAAACTTAATTGGTAAATCAAGTCAATTAACAAAGAATTCAATATCAATAGGTAAAGAATTAAGTTTTAATTTAGATCTTGGTGTAGGTGATAAAGTATCAATTATGTCTCCAGCAGGCATAGAAACGATTATAGGAAGCTTACCTAGACAAGAAACTTTTATTATTAGTTCAATCTTTGATAGTGGTTTAGCTGATTTTGATGCCAACATAGCTTTCATAAATTTAGACACATTGGAAAACTTTTTTAATCTTAAAAAAGAAAAGCGTAACCTAGAAATTTATTTGAATAACCCATCTAATATTGAAGAAGAAAAAAATAAAATACAAAAAATATTCAAAAATGAATTTGTATATAGTTGGGCCGATATGAATAGCTCATTATTTTCTGCTTTAAAGGTTGAAAGAAATGTAATGTTTATAGTCTTATCTTTGATTATTATAGTGGCTGCTTTTAATATTATTTCTGGGCTTACAATTCTGGTTAAAAATAAAACAAGAGATATAGCTATATTAAAATCTATCGGCGTCCTAAATAAATCCATTGTTAAGATATTTTTTCTTGTTGGAGTTATTATTGGAACTTCAGCAACATTCTTTGGAATTTTTTTAGGTGTAATGTTCTCATTGTATATAGAAAACTTGAGAGAATTTTTAAGCAATACTTTTAATATTAGTTTGTTTCCTGAGGAGATTTATTTTTTAAGCACAATGCCTTCAGAAATCAACTCAACTTCAATTTTTATTATTTCCCTTTGTTCGATCTTTATAACAATTATCGTTTCAATTTTTCCTGCAATAAAAGCTTCAAAATTAGACCCAGTTAAAGGACTTAAGTATGAATAATTTGATATTATTAAAGAACATATCAAAATCTTTTTCTAACAATAGAAAAATAAATGTTTTAAAAAAAATCAATTATTCCTTTGTAAAAGGTAAGATTTATTCTCTAGTTGGTCCATCTGGATCGGGAAAATCTACATTACTAAATGTTTTATCAATGATAGATAAGCCTACTAATGGCTCTTTGTTAATTGGTAATACACCAGTAAACTTTAACGATAATTCAAAAAATGATAAAATTAGATCAAGTAAAATTGGTATTATCTATCAACAAAATAATTTACTTCCAGATTTTACTGCATTAGAAAATGTTTATTTAGCTGGCCTAGCTTTAACCAATGACAAAAAGAATTCAATCAATCGAGCTAAAAAAATTATAAAAACAATGGGTCTTTCATCACGTGAGTCACATTTTCCTTCGGAATTATCAGGGGGTGAAATGCAAAGAATTGCTATGGCTAGAGCACTTATTAACGAACCTGAAATTATATTAGCAGACGAGCCTACTGGCAGTCTAGATCACACTACGGCCAAAGAGGTTTTTAATGTTTTGTATAATTTGAAAAATAAAAATAGATTAATAATCTATGCAACTCACAATAGATTTTTTGCAAATATGGCTGATTGCAAATTAGAAATGATTGATGGTAATATAAGAACTATCAATGCCAGAATTAAATAATCAAAATTTTAATCATTTAAAAATTCACACACAGTACTCAATCTGTGAAGGAGCTATTAAAATTGATAATTTAAAAGATTTTTGTAAAGAAAAAAAAATACCTTGTTTGGGTCTTTCAGACACATCTAATTTATGTGGTGCATTGGAGTTTGCTGAAAATATTTCTAAGGTTGGTACACAACCAATTATTGGCACTCAAATTTACTTTAGATTTGAAGATACGACAGGACTATTACCCTTGATAGCTCTTAACGAAAACGGATATAAGAAAATCATAGAACTCTCCTCAAGATCTTACCTTGAAAATGATGCTTTATCAGACCCTCATTTAGATATTAAGGAACTTTTAATTGATACAGAGGGTGTGTCCTTACTTTCTGGAACTATCCAAGGTTTATTTGGTAAATTATTTGAAAAAGGCCGTTTAGACGAAATATCTAAACTATATAAGAGTTTATCATCAAAATTTAATGATAATTTTTATTTAGAAATCCAAAGGCACGGTGATCAAAATGAAATTGCTTTTGAAAAATTCAATTTAGAACAATCTTTAAAAGTTAAAATACCAATTATTGCTACTAATGAAGTTTATTATTTAACACCTGACATGCACGAAGCACATGATGCGTTAACTTGCATTGGTTCTAAAACTTATGTTAATGAAAAAAATAGAATTAAATATAGTAACCAGCATTACTTTAAATCGAATGAAGAAATGTCAAAACTATTTTCTGATCTTCCAGAAGCTTTAGAAAATAACTTCAATTTGCCATTTAAATGTAATTTTAGACCACAATTTTCCAAACCTGTACTTCCAAATATTAGTTCTGAAAAAGGAGGTAGTGCTGATGAAATACTTAAAAATGATTCATTAGATGGATTGAAAGAAAAATTTCTTAAAGTTTTTAAGATTGAGGAAAGCAACTTAGAAACTGATAATAAATTTTTGAAATATAAGGACAGACTAGACCATGAGTTAAAAATTATAATTGAAATGAAATACCCTAGTTACTTTTTGATCGTATCTGACTACATTAAATGGGCTAAGAGTAACGATATTCCAGTAGGACCAGGTAGAGGTTCTGGGGCAGGCTCACTTGTTGCCTGGTGTTTATCTATTACAGATGTTGACCCAATTAAATTTAATTTAATTTTTGAAAGATTTTTAAATCCTGACCGTGTGTCAATGCCTGACTTTGATATAGATTTTTGTGAAGAAAAAAGAGATCTTGTTTTTAAATATTTAACTACAAAATATAAAGATAGTGTTGCTCATATAATTACATTTGGAAAATTAAAAGCAAGAATGGTTATTAGGGATGTTGGTAGAGTATTAGGTTTGCCATATGGTTTTGTAGATAGTATTTCAAAAATGATACCTTTTGATCCATCTAGACCTCAAAGTTTAACTGAGTGTATTAATAGCGAACCAAGACTTCAAAAATTAATCAATGAAGATCCTCGTGTAAAAAAATTAACTGATCTTTCTTTAAGATTAGAAGGTTTGAATAGAAATGTAGCAACTCATGCAGCAGGTGTTGTTATAGCTGATAGAAAATTAACAGAAGTTGTGCCTTTATACAAAGATGCTGCAGCAGATTTATTATTACCGTCTACACAATTTGACATGTATTCAGCAGAAAATGCTGGCCTAATCAAGTTTGATTTTTTAGGATTAAAGACTTTAACTGTAATTAATAGAACACAAAAGTTGATTAATAAAAAAGTTAAAAATTTTAAAATTGAAGATATAGACTTTGATGATCAGAAAGTTTTTGAACTTTTATCTTCTGGTAACACTGTAGGATTATTTCAAGTGGAAAGTGCGGGTATGCGTGAAGCATTATTAAAGATGAAACCCAATCATATTGAGGATATTATTGCACTAGTTGCTCTTTATCGTCCAGGACCCATGAGCAACATACCAGTTTATAATGACTGTAAACATGAAAGACAAACACCTGATTACTTACACCCACTACTTGAGGATATTTTAAAACCTACATATGGAGTTATTATTTATCAGGAACAGGTAATGCAAATAGCACAAAAACTATCAGGTTTTACCGCAGGTGAAGCTGACATTTTAAGAAGAGCTATGGGTAAAAAAAAAAGAGCTGAACTAGAAAAGCAGAAACAGGGATTTATTGCTGGTGCTCTTAAAAATGGAATTAGTAAAGATGTTGCAGCAAGTATATTTTTAAAAATTGAACCATTTGCTGAATATGGATTTAACAAAAGTCATGCTGCGGCTTATGCTATAATTTCTTATCAAACGGCATTTTTAAAAACTTATTATCCTAAAGAGTTTTTTTCTGCATCCATGACAATGGATATTTCAAATCAAAACAAATTGGGCGAATTTCATGAAGAGCTTAAAAGAATTGACATTAAAGTTATACGACCTGATATTAACAAGTGCTTTGCAGATTTTCAGTTTGATGAGAATAACTTTTATTATGCGCTTGGTGGAATTAAAAGTGTTGGTTATGAAGCGATATCAAATGTTGTTAAAGAAAGAAAAGAAAATGGTGAATTTAAATCTATAAATGATTTTTTAAATAGAGTTAAACCTAAAGATATTAATAAGCTCCAATTAGAAGGTTTAGTTAAAGCAGGAGCCTTTGATAATATAGATAACAATAGGCAAGCATTATTTAATTCAATTCCAAATTTTATTTTAAAGACAAAAAATATTTATGAAAACAAAGCAGCAAATCAAATTGATCTTTTTGGCACTGATGAAGAACAAGATAATGAAATAGTTCTTAATATCGATGACTGGAAATTTGAAGATCGATTATCAAGAGAATTTGAAGCTATTGGTTTTTTTATATCTGACCATCCTTTAAATCAATTTAAAGAAATTTTTGATGATTATAAAATAGTTGATTACGCAAAATTTAATCTAGACGATACTTTAAAAGATGCAAATATTGCAGCCACACTTTTAAAAATTACCGAAAGGAAAACTGCAAAAGGTAATTCATACGGTGTTATTAAGTTTACTGATTTAACTAGTGTTTTTGAGCTTTTTATTTTTTCTGATATTTTGGAATTGAATAGAGAGGCTTTAGTTGAGGGTAGCTCTTTAATCATAACCTTGAGCAAAACCATTTCTAACGATGAGAACAAGTTTAAAAGAATAAATGTTCAAAAAATATCATCTCTTAAAGATCTCTTTAATAAGCCTGTTAATGAAATTGTATTTAATATTAAATCAATTAAAGACATCGATAAAATATCTGATTTAGTTAATGAAGAGGGTACAACTGAGGTAAGAATCAATATCAACAATGAAAGCAACGAGATTACATTCAAACTTAAAAATAAACGTCTTATTGATAGGAAAACCATCAATATCTTAAGAAACAATGATATTTCTACTATTATTCATTAAAAAAGACTTGTTTATTCAATAAATAATTTGTAAATAACTATTAAATTAAATTAACACGCACACAGTTTGTGGTTTTATACCTCCGGTCCTTAAATGGAAATTACTGTGGTGGCTTAACCGGGAATAAATATGAAAATACCAAGTCTAACTATCCAACAACTACTAGAAGCAGGCGTTCACTTAGGTCACAAAACCTTAAGATGGAATCCAAAAATGAAAAAATATATTTTTGGAAAAAGAGATTCAATTCACATTATAGATTTAACCCAAACATTGGAGTTAACAAATGTAGCTTTAGAAAAAGTTTATAATACGATCGCCAATAATGGTAAAATTCTTTTTGTGTCTACGAAAAAACAAGCATCAGAGGCTATTGCAGAAGTTGCAAAGGAAACTGGACAATATTTTGTAAATTATAGATGGCTAGGAGGAATGTTAACAAACTGGGGAACAATTTCTGGATCGATTAAAAAAATGAAAAAATATGAAGCTGATCTTGTGGCTGAAAATAGAGGTTTTACCAAAAAAGAACTTCTTAAAATGAGTGTAAAAAAAGACAAGCTTGAAAGATCACTTGGTGGTATTGCGGATATGAAAAAAATTCCAGATTTAGTATTTATTATTGATACAAATTATGAATCTTTAGCTATAGCAGAGTCATCAAAGTTACGTATACCTATTATGGCTATTTTGGACAGTAACTCTAACCCAGATGGAATAGACTTTCCAATCCCAGGTAATGATGATGCAAGAAGATCAATTGATCTTTATTGTAATTTAATTAAAGAAACTATTGAAAATGCAAAAATAGCTACACCATCAAAAGCAGAAGAAAAACCAGATGCTGTAGACCTTAAATCAACACCTAATGAAAAATCCACTAAGACCATTCAAGAACTAGATAGAGAAAAATTAGACACTAAATTTTCAAAACACGAAAAGGAAAAACTAAACTAATATGAGTGACTTACAAAAAGTAAAACAATTGAGAGAAGCAACAGGCGCTGGATTTAAAGATTGTAATATAGCAGTAAAAGAGTCTGATGGAGATTTAGATAAAGCGGTGGAAATTTTAAGAGTTAAAGGAATTTCTAAAGCTTCTAAAAAAATGTCTAGAGATGCAAAAGAAGGTGTTATTGCAACTTCTGGAGATGTAAATAAAATTTCAGTTCTGGAATTAAATTGTGAGACAGACTTTGTTGCTAAAAATGATGATTTTGTTTCATTTGCCAAAGAATTAAGTGAACTTAATAACGAAAATGACTCTGACTTAGAAAAATTGAATAAATCTAAAATGTCAAATGATCAAACTGTTGAAGACAACCTTGTTTCGCTGATATCAAAAATGGGCGAAAAAATAACAATTGGTAAAACAAAAACATTTAACCAACCTGGAACTAAAAATTTTAATTACTTACACACAGTGGTTAAAGACAATCTGTCTAAACTTTCGGTTATAATATCCATTCAAACATCTGATGATGGAGATGCTGTCAAAGCTTTTGGTAAACAACTTTCCATGCATATAGCTGCATCTAAACCTTTGGCTTTAAATTCAGAATCAATTGATAAAGACATCCTTAAAAAAGAGCAAGATCTTGTTACTGAAGAGCTTAAAAATTCAGGAAAATCTGATGATATTGTGCAAAAAATTAGCCTTGGTAAAATGACTAAATTTAAACAAGATAATGCCTTACTTACTCAAGCCTGGGTAATGGAACCTAAAAAGAAAGTACAAGAAGTATTAAAAGATCTTAATATATCAGATCTAAAAATTAATGACTTCTATAGAATTAAAATAGGTGAATAAATGTTTAATGATAAATTATACAGCCAGAAAATGGATAAAACCATTGAGGTTTTTTCAAAAGAACTAACTTCGCTAAGAACTGGAAGGGCTAACGCATCAATGTTAGATCTTGTTAAAGTAGATGTTTATGGTCAAGTAATGCCATTAAATCAAGTATCAAGCATAACAACCCCTGATGCACGAACAATTAATATACAAGTTTGGGATTTAAATAATGTTCCATTAGTAGATACTGCTATTAAAAAATCTGAGCTTGGTTTAAATCCTCAAATAGATGGTCAATTGATTAGATTACCTGTGCCAGATTTAAATGAAGAGAGAAGGGCAGAAATTAAAAAAATTATAAAGTCAATTGGTGAAAAATGCAAAATTTCAATTAGAAACATAAGACGTGAAGCTAATGATGAATTAAAAAATCTAGTTAAAAATAAAGAAATTAGCGAAGATGATGAAAAAAAAAATGAAAAAAATGTACAAACATTTACAGACGACCACATTAAAACAATAGACCAAAAAGTTGAAGCTAAAGAAAAAGAAATAATGACCATATGAACCCAATCAAACATGTCGCCATCATTATGGATGGAAACGGCAGATGGGGCATTAAAAACAAAGGTTCAAGAAATTCTGGTCATAGGGCAGGTTTGAATACAGTTGAAACGATTATTGAAGAGTGTATTGAAAAAAAAATACAATATTTGACACTTTATACATTTTCTACTGAAAATTGGAAAAGACCTAAAAAAGAAATAGATTTTTTATTCAATTTATTACAGAATTTTTTAAAACACAAAATTGAAAATATAATAAAAAAAAAAATAAAACTTAATTTTATTGGTGAATTAAATCAATTACCATCAGCACTTAAAGATTTAATAAAGTTATCTGAAAAAAAAACAAAAAAAAATCAATTAATTCAGGTTAATATTGCGTTAAATTATGGATCAAAAAGTGAACTACTAAGAGCAATAAAATTAATTA